>NZ_CP021138.1:2557339-2877007 GCF_002162035.1 Sulfuriferula sp. AH1 | reverse complement strand
TGGAGTTGAAATTATCTGGGTGAAGAAAATTTCGAGCAAAAAACTGCTACGGTTTTCCTTGAAGGAAACTATGATAAGTTTAATCCGCGTATTAAAAGATATCTATTAACTTTTCAACTATTTTTATTTAAAAATCGCGGTTTGTTCTTGACAAGAGAGGTAATAAAATAGTCTAATGCTATGTTCTACGGAATTATTTTTATTAGGATTTTGTTATGAAACGCACTTACCAACCTTCCGTTATTCGCCGCAAGCGTACCCATGGTTTTTTAGTTAGAATGAGAACTAAAGGCGGTCGTGCTGTGATCAACGCACGCCGTGCTAAAGGTCGTGTTCGTCTTGCTGTGGGTGAATCACGGTAACTCGCTGATAGTAGTTAGCAAATGAATATTCGGTATACTTTTCCGCGAAGTTGCCGATTGTTAAAAACGGATGAGTATTCATCCGTTTTTAATTTCCGCTGCGGAAAAATCGGGCGGTTTTTAAATGTTTATGCCAAACCTAACACGAATCAGGCTGCGCGCCTGGGCATAGTTGTTGGTAAGAAACAATTGCGTACCGCCGTAGCGCGTAATTTGGCAAAACGAATCGTGCGTGATGTATTCCGTTTACAGCGCCATGATTTGCCCGCCCTGGATTATATTGTCCGGGTAACGAAATCGTTCGATAAAAACGAGTCATTGTTAGTTCGGAATGAACTAATTCATTTATTGCAAAAAACCAAGCGATGTCTCAACTCCTGATTCTAATTGTAAAGATATATCAGTACACTATTAGTCCTATGTTGGGGCCGCGATGCCGGTTTACGCCTACATGTTCCCAATTCGCCGTTGAAGCGATTGCAAAACACGGTGTATTAAAAGGCGGGTGGTTAGCAATGAAACGTGTATCGCGTTGTCATCCACGTAATCCAGGTGGCTACGATCCAGTACCTTAATCTTTTTATAGCTAAGCGTTACATTTATGGATACTCAGAGACTTATTCTTTTTGTTGTTTTTTCGTTTTCATTATTGATGTTGTGGGAATCCTGGCAAAAACAGGGTGCCGTTTCGGAACCTGCCGCCACTGCGATGGTAGGCGCGCCAGCAAACGTTAATTCCAACGCACCTGTACCTACCTTAACTTCCGCAGCCACGACCTTGGCCCCGAATAATACGGCCAATCAGTTACCTATAGCGGCTCAAGCCGTGGTTACAACAGATCTGGTTCGTGCGGTAATTGATGCGAACGGTGGCGATTTGCGCAGTTTGGCATTACTGCATTATCAGGATCCGCTGGATAAAAATAAGCCATTGTATTTATTTGAGCAGAGCGCAAATCATACTTATGTTGCCCAGACGGGTTTGATAGGCGCCGGTTTACCCAATCACAAGACCCTGTTTACTTTGACCCCGGGAAATTATCAACTGGCGCCAGGCCAGGATAAGCTCGTCGTGCCGTTGGTGTGGGAAGATACGCAAACCGGCTTGAAAGTGACTAAACTTTATACTTTTCATCGTGACAGTTACACGATCGATGTGACTTACCAATTAAGCAATCCAGGCACAACAGTGATTCCGGTAGATGCCTATTTCCAGTTGGTGCGTGATGGCAAAACACCGGAAGGTGAATCAAAGGTAGTGCATACTTTTACCGGCCCAGCCCTTTATACCGAAGCAAACAAATTTACCAAAATTGATTTTCATAAACTTGACAAGGGCGAACAGGAATATCCAAAATTCGCCAATGATGGCTGGATTGCGATGGTTCAGCACCATTTTGTTTCGGTCTGGCTTCCTAAAAATGGCGGTAAACGTGAGTTTTACGCTAAAGCGATTGGCAATGGACAGTATAGCGCCGGCGTAATTTTGCCGGAAGGGAAAGTCGCACCCGGCTCGGTGCTTACGTTCGATGTGCCGATGTATGCAGGCCCACAGATACAAAAGACCTTAACCGCGTTAGCTCCGGGGCTGGATTATGTGGTGGATTATGGTTGGCTGACCCCGATTGCCGCACCGATTTTTTGGGCGTTGCAAAAGATACATGGAGTAGTTGGTAATTGGGGTTGGGCCATTGTTATTCTTACTATCATGATTAAATTGATGTTCTTCCCATTATCGGCTAAAAGTTATCAGTCGATGGCCCAAATGCGCGGTTTGGCACCGAAGCTGCAACGCCTGAAGGAATTGCATGGCGATGACAGGCAGAAATTGCATCAGTCAATGATGGATTTATATAAAACAGAAAAAGTAAATCCTTTGGGCGGCTGTTTGCCGGTTGTTGTGCAAATCCCAGTATTTATTGCATTGTATTGGGCTTTGCTGGGCAGCGTAGAAATGCGTCAGGCACCGTTCATAGGCTGGATCCATGACTTGTCCGTGCCCGATCCATTTTATATTTTGCCGATTATTATGGGTCTGACCATGATATTGCAAACCAGACTGAATCCTACTCCGCCCGATCCGATACAGGCCAAGGTGATGATGATAATGCCGGTCGCCTTCAGCGTTTTCTTTTTCTTCTTCCCCGCGGGTCTGGTGCTGTATTGGGTAGTGAATAACGTATTGTCGATTAGTCAGCAATGGGTCATCACTCGCAAATACGAGGCCGCACAAGCCGGCCATGCCAAACGCTGATCACGATACCATAGCCGCTATTGCCACTGCGCCTGGACGTGGTGGCATAGGCATAGTGCGTATCTCTGGCGCTCATTTAATTCCATTTGCGCAACAGGTTACGGGTATAACACCTAAACCACGCTTTGCGCATTTCGTGCCCATTCTGGATGCGGATGGCAGCGTGCTGGACGAAGGGGTGGTACTGTATTTCCCTGCGCCGCATTCCTTCACCGGTGATGATGTATTAGAGCTGCAGGGGCATGGTGGGCCGGTAGTGCTTAATCTGGTTTTGAATCGTTGTTTGCAGCTGGGCGCGCGTTTGGCAAATCCGGGTGAGTTTACACAACGCGCTTTTTTGAACGACAAGCTGGATTTGACACAAGCTGAAAGTGTCGCTGATTTAATCGATGCCAGTTCTGCGGAAGCAGCGCGTTCAGCCATGCGCTCGTTGACGGGTGAATTTTCAGCACGTATCCATGCATTGGTTGCAAGCTTGATAGATTTACGGATGCTGGTGGAGGCGACGCTGGATTTTCCGGAAGAAGAACTGGAATTCTTGCAAGCGGCCAAGGCTTTCGAACGGCTAGCACAAATAAAACAGCAGGTCACGGATGTAGAACAGAGTGCACGGCAGGGGAGTTTGCTGCGCGACGGTATTCGAGTGGTTTTAATCGGGCAGCCGAATGTAGGCAAATCAAGTCTGCTCAATCAGCTAGCGGGTCAGGAGGTGGCTATTGTTACGGCAATTGCCGGGACAACCCGCGATACGGTGCGTGAAACCATCCAAATCGAAGGCGTGCCTGTTCATGTAATTGATACCGCCGGGTTGCGTGACACTGACGACGAGGTGGAGCGCATCGGTATAGAGCGTACCTGGGAAGCTGTTTCCCGTGCGAATGTCGCATTATTATTGGTAGACGCCCAATATGGCGTTACGTCCGCAGAACAAAATATCATTGCAAAACTGCCGGCAGGGTTGCCATTGTTTACGGTGCATAACAAAATTGATTTAACGCAAGAGCTTGCCGGTGAATCGGCGCGCGAGATTTATGTTTCGGCTAAAACGGGGGTCGGTATCCCGTTATTGAGGGCGGCCTTATTAAAGATTGCTGGCTGGCAAACGGAAAGCGGCAGTGTGTTCCTGGCACGGGAAAGACACTTGAACGCAATACGAGAAGCAAAGCATCATCTTATCCAGGCCAGTGAATTGCCGGTGTCGGCACTCGAGTTTTTGGCCGAAGAATTGCGTTTGGCTCAAAATGCACTGTCTTCGGTTACCGGGGTGTTTAGCGCTGACGATTTGCTAGGTGAAATATTCAGTCGTTTCTGCATCGGCAAATAAAAACGCGCCCTAACGGCCAATGCGCCAATAATTTACGCCGGTAATGGTTTTGTATTGCCGGTATCAAAGTAATTCAATACGGCTCGTTCTGAGCAGTCTATTTTTTAAGCAATTCTCAATGTTTCACGTGAAACATTGAGAATTTTAAATCAACTTTTAAATCAAATTAAACGTGATGTGTTTGGTACAATAGCGCATATTCAAATAATAATCTGGCGGTAAGGATTATTATGGTCAATGTTAACTTATTACATTTATGTAAAGAAATGAATTATCAAGAAAAATTCGATGTCATTGTTGTCGGTGGAGGTCACGCCGGAACTGAAGCTGCTTTGGCTTCAGCTCGGATGGGTGTACGCACGCTTCTGCTCACCCATAACATTGAAACATTGGGACAAATGTCTTGTAACCCTTCCATAGGTGGAATTGGTAAAGGGCATTTAGTAAAAGAAATCGATTCGTTGGGTGGTGCAATGGCATCGGCAACGGATGAGGCCGGCATACAATTTAGAATCCTGAACTCATCAAAAGGGCCTGCTGTGCGTGCAACTCGTGCTCAGGCCGATCGTTTGTTATATAAACAGGCCATTCGCAGTCGTTTGGAGAATCAACCAAATTTATGGCTTTTTCAGCAAGCGGTAGATGACTTGTTGCTTGAGGGCGACAAGGTGGTGGGGGTAAGAACCCAGCTGGGCTTGGCTTTCTACGGGAAAGCGGTAGTGCTTACAGCGGGTACCTTTTTGGCGGGATTAATACATGTTGGTCAGTCGAATTATGCGGCCGGGCGCGCGGGCGATCCGCCTGCAGTGAGTTTGGCACACAGATTGCGAGAATTAAATTTGCCTGTTGGCAGGCTAAAAACCGGTACGCCACCGCGTATTGATGGACGCAGCATTGATTATACGGTCATGCAAATGCAGCCGGGTGATGATCCTGCGCCCGTATTTTCATTTTTGGGCAGACGTGAACAGCACCCGCAACAGTTACCGTGCTGGATAACGCACACGTCAGAACTTACCCACGATATTATCCGCAACGGACTCGATCGATCACCGTTATATACTGGTGTTATCGAGGGAGTGGGGCCGCGCTATTGTCCTTCGATTGAAGATAAAGTGGTGAGGTTCGCAGATAAGACATCGCATCAAATATTTGTGGAACCGGAGGGCTTGACTACGCATGAGATTTATCCAAACGGGATTTCGACCAGCTTGCCTTTTGATGTGCAATTGGCACTGGTGCGATCAATCAAAGGTTTCGAGCGGGCTCACCTGATTCGTCCCGGATATGCGATTGAATACGATTATTTCGATCCGCGTGAATTGAAGCGGTCTTTGGAAACCAAAGCGATAGCGGGATTATTCTTCGCAGGCCAAATAAATGGCACAACCGGTTATGAAGAGGCGGCAGCGCAGGGCTTGTTAGCTGGAATAAATGCGGGTTTGCTGGCCCAGGACAAGCCGAGCTGGAATCCTGCCCGTGACGAGGCCTACCTTGGGGTTATGGTGGATGATTTGACGACGCTGGGGGTAACAGAGCCATACCGTATGTTTACCAGCAGAGCGGAGTATCGATTGTCATTGCGGGAAGACAACGCGGACATGCGTTTAACCGAAATCGGCAGGCAGCTGGGCGTGGTAGATGAAGCACGCTGGCAGGCTTTTTCCGAGAAAAAAGAGAAAATCGAGACGGAGCAAGCGCGGTTGCGCGGAGTTTGGGTACGGCCGGAAACGCTGGACAAGGCGGAATGCGAGCGGGTACTGGGTAAAGAAATCGAGCGTGAATACAATTTGTACGATCTGCTGCGCCGCCCGGATGTAACTTACGAAAAATTAATGACATTGACGGCGGCCGGTGAAGGAATAACCGATCCGGTGACAGCCGAACAAGTTGAAATACAGGCAAAATATCAGGGGTATATCGAGCGCCAACGCGGCGAGATCTCGCGCGCGCAGGCGCAAGAATCTCAAATCCTTTCACCTGATCTGGATTATAGCCAAGTGCCGGGACTGTCGATTGAGGTTCAGCAAAAGCTCAACAGACACAAACCGGAAACGATAGGGCATGCTTCGCGCATATCAGGCGTAACGCCTGCCGCAATTTCATTGCTACTGGTGCATTTGAAGCGGCATGGCGATGGACGCCGCAAATCGGTCGCATAAGCATGATGCATTATCTGATCGATCAGGCGGCAAGCATGGGGGTTGCAATAAGTCCTGCGCAAAGTCAACAGTTGTTCGCGTATTTGAATTTGATCGGTAAATGGAATCGGGTACATAACCTGACCGCCGTCCGCGACCCTCATAAAATGCTTACGCATCATATTTTGGATAGCTTGTCGGTGAACTCTTACGTGAAAGCGGAAAACCTGCTGGACGTAGGCAGTGGTGCCGGTTTGCCGGGAATCCCGTTAGCGATAATCAATCCGCATCAGCGTATTACGCTAAGTGACAGTAACAGGAAAAAAGCCGCATTTCAGCAGCAGGCTATTATTGAATTGGGGCTAAGCAATGTGAACGTAATGGCTGGAAGGGTGGAAGAACTGCGGTCGGAGCAAAAATTCAATGGCATAATTTCACGCGCTTTCTCAGAAATTGGCCTGTTTATTGAACTGACTCGGCATTTGCTATCTAAGGGCGGGTACTGGTATGCGATGAAGGGGATATACCCCGAACAGGAACTAAATTCATTGCCCGATGGTATCGAAGTGAGCTCCATGCATGAATTGAATGTACGATTGCTTGATGCAAAAAGGCACTTGGTGATACTGAAAGAGGTCGATGACTAAAATATTTGCGATTACCAATCAAAAAGGTGGTGTTGGCAAGACTACAACTGCGGTTAATCTTGCTGCGAGTTTGTCATCCTCCGGATCGCGCGTGTTATTAGTGGATCTCGATCCCCAGGGAAATGCGACCATGGGTTGCGGAATAAATAAAAGAGATTTGAATAAAAGTGTCTACCATTTACTGCTGGGATTGGAAACCATAAAGAGAATTAGAAAATTCAGCCCAAATGGGAAATTTGACATATTGCCAGCCAACCGTGATTTGGCGGGCGCAGAAGTTGAACTGGTGGATGAGACAGGGCGTGAAATACGTCTGAAAACCGCATTGACTGAAATAATCGAAGATTATGATTATGTGCTGATTGATTGTCCGCCAGCACTGAATTTACTAGCTGTTAATGCACTGACCGCTGCCGATGCTGTGATGATACCGATGCAATGCGAATATTATGCATTGGAAGGGGTGTCAGACCTGGTCAATACCGTAAAAAAAATCCGGGTAAACTTAAATCCGCGGCTGGAGATTGAAGGGTTGTTGCGCACAATGTTCGATCCGCGAAGCACGCTCGCCCAACAAGTTTCAGACCAACTTAAAAATCATTTCGGTAACAAGGTATACGATACGGTCATTCCGCGGAATATCCGACTGGCTGAGGCGCCAAGCTACGGACAGCCGGCATTAATGTACGATTCGAGCTCAAAAGGAGCGCTGGCATATTTGGCATTGGCAAAAGAAGTGCTGAGGAGACATAGTGATAGCCAAGAGGCTAGATAGTTTGATAAGCACTTTAAATACCGATTACAGATCGAAATTGCCATAATCATTGCATCAATTTAAAACATAAAGGTGTTGCTAAATGAGTCGGGATTTGGGCCGTTATGAGGAATTGGATTCGAATGTATTTATAAAATCAGTGTTAGCTGCCTTCATAGTGCTTATCGTATTGGTCTTGACGCAGATAGGCTATGGTGTCAATCAATTAGACGAGCTGCAGCAAAAAACGGAAGAGGTGACGGCCCGTCAATTTGAAAAATTACGGCTGTTAAACGATGCCGAAAGCGCAGGGGTAAGACGTAGTGCATTGTTGGTAAGAATGAGTTTGAGCAAGGATGATCTCGAGCGGAAAAATTTATATGCGGAATTTCAGCAAAGTAATAACTTATTAAGTTTGGTGCGACAATTATCCCAAATTGAAAAAGACCCAAATGAACGGTTGTTATTAGACGAACAGTTTAAGAATTTGCAAAAAATAATAATTGCACAATCCGATGTGCTTAATATGTTAGAGGTGGGCAATACCGAAGCAGCCCAATCCTTGCTTAAAAACGAGGTAATGGATCAGCAGAATAGTGTACGTGCAGCATTTGTTAATCTGCGCGAGCACCAGCAAAAACAAGTGCAAGAAATGTTGGTAAAAACGCAAACGGAATATAACGCCACAAGAAACGCGATTTTATGGACCGGATTGTTTGTGGTTATAGCTGTAGTGGTTATCAGTTTTATTGTATTGCGCAGGGCAAGAAGGCATGTTCATAATATAGAAACGAAATTAATAAGTCTGGAGGCGAGCAGGCTGCGGCTACATAAAAAGGCAACGCGCGATGCATTAACGGGATTGGCAAATAAAAGCCAGTTAAACAGCTATCTGCAGCAAAAAATTCTGGAACACGCTAAGCGAAAATCATTTGCCGTCATGTATCTGGATTTGGATGGATTTAAAAAAATAAATGATGAATACGGACATGCTGTTGGCGATCGTTTGCTTGCGCTCGCATCCCAGCGTATGCAAGGGATGTTAAGAAACTATGACTTTATTGCTCGTGTTGGCGGCGATGAATTTGCAATTATCATGCAAGAGAATGAAGATGCGGAAATTGCTACTTTGGTAGCAAAAAAATTGATAGCATTTTTGGGCGAGCCGTTTAGTATCGGATCCGTCGTATGCAATATAGGAGTAAGCGTGGGTTTGGCATTTTATCCTGAGCATGGAGTTGATGGTGCTCAGTTACTGCATAATGCAGATCAAGCCATGTATTGCGCAAAGCGGAATGGCAAGAATCAATATGCAATCCACAAAGCGACTGAATAATAGCGATCTGTCGCAGATTGGAAATTAGATCGCGAAAGGAATATGGAATGAAGAAGGCACGTGGGCTGGGCCGAGGACTGGATGCGTTATTGGGTGATGATAGCTCGTCATCCGCGGTTCAGAGCGATTTGCAAAATGTATCCGTCAAAAATTTACAGTCGGGAAAATATCAACCGCGCACAAAAATGGATGAGGCCAGTCTCAATGCACTGGCAGATTCGATAAAGGCGCAGGGTTTGATGCAGCCTATACTCGTAAGAGACATAGGTGGTCAACAGCTGGAGATTATCGCCGGCGAGCGCAGATGGCGAGCTGCGCAGATCGCCGGCTTGACGGAAGTGCCGGTAATAATTAAATCAGTACCTGATGAAGCGGCGCTGGCTATGGCCTTGATCGAAAATATTCAGCGGGAAGATCTAAACCCATTGGAAGAAGCGGCCGGCATTCAGAGGCTGATCGATGAATTTGGCATGACCCACCAGATAGCCGCAGAAGCAGTGGGCCGATCACGAAGCGCAGTAACTAACTTGCTCAGACTATTGAATTTGCAACCAGAAATCCAGGTGTTGATGATGGATGCAAAAATAGATATGGGACATGCAAGATGCATATTGTCTGCGCCAAATGCCTTGCAACTCGAAATTGTCGATGAGGTGATAAGCAAGCAATTATCTGTACGCGAAACAGAAAAGCTAGTGTCGCGAAAAATTAATCCCGCTGCAAAAAAAGAAGTGATACAGGACCGGGATGTAATCAATCTGGAAGAAGGCTTGTCTGACCGTTTGGGCGCCAAGGTGGTAATACAGACGCGAAAAAACGGTTCGGGAAGATTGACGATAGAATATAGCAGTTATGACCAGTTAGATAATATAATCAACAAGTTATAGCAAATAATTGCGGCATGGGAATGGCCGTTAAAAATCAAAGGGTTGCATTAAGCAGACAGTGTAATGTATTATCTCGGATTAATTGCCGAGGCGATGGGTCTTGGCTGTTTAATTTCGTGCCTCATGGGTGAGCAATGCAATCAACCATACAGCACAAAAAGCAAGACGCAGAGAAAATTAAAGCTGTTATTAAATTGCAATTAATTGTAGCTATTATTGCAATATTGGCAATCAAGTTGAATATTCCTCATGCGGTCAAATCCACGCTATATGGCAGTTTGGTAGCTATATCGAATAGTGGATTTTTGTACTGGCGTATGCGAAAAGCAAGCCGGAAAACAAATGGATCAGCGCAGGAAAGTTTAAAAGCAGTGTATCGATCCGGGATCGAGCGGTTTGTATTAACAGCGTGCTTATTGGCAATCGGGATGATGGGCGCATTAAAGCTATCTCCGATAATCGTGTTAATGAGTTTTATAATTGGACAATTAATGTTTTTGCTGGGCGTGATATTTATACGCACAGGTAAAAATAAAATTAAACAGAGCTAGAGTAATCATAATGTCGACTGAAGCACTTACTTCTTCCGAATATATAAAACACCATTTGCAGAACCTGACTTATGGTCAGTTACCGGATGGCAGCTGGGGTTTGGCTCATAGTGCTGAACAAGCAAAAGAAATGGGGTTTTGGGCATTTAACCTGGATACTCTGGGAATGTCATTGTTTTTGGGTCTGGTGTTTTTATTCGTATTCCGGTCCGTGGCAAAAACCGCATCGGCAGGGATTCCGACAGGCGTGCAGAATTTCGTGGAATGGATCGTCGAATTTATCGACACCAGTGTCCGTGGTTCGTTTTCAGGTAAAAACCCATTGGTTGCGCCATTAGCGCTAACCATTTTCGTGTGGATACTGCTGATGAATTTAATGGATCTGTTGCCGGTAGACTGGGTGCCGCAAATAGCACATCAACTGGGATTGCCATTCTTTAAAGTGGTTCCAAGCACTGATCCGAATGCCACATTCGGTATGGCCATAGCGGTATTTTTACTGGTGGTTTACTACAGCATCAAGATGAAGGGTGTTGGTGGTTTCGTTGGTGAATTGACGCTACAGCCGTTTGGCAAGCTGGGTTTGCCAGCAAATATATTTCTTGAAGGTGTTAATCTGATCGCGAAGCCGGTATCCTTGGCGCTGCGTTTGTTTGGCAATATGTATGCTGGAGAAATGATTTTCATTCTGATAGCACTCATGTTTGGCGGTGGTATCGGCATCGGCATGTTTGGTGGTGCGTTGCAGTGGGGGTGGGCAGTGTTTCATATTCTGATTGTGACACTTCAGGCTTTCATTTTCATGACATTAACCATTGTGTATTTAGACATGGCACATCAAGAGCACCATTAAGATTTTGTTATTTGTTTTGATTTTTAATTGAGGAGTAGTAAATGGATATGATTCACGCAGTGCTGTACGTTGCCGGCGCAATGATGATGGGCTTAGGTGCTTTAGGCGCTTCCATCGGTATCGGTATTTTAGGTGGCCGTTTTCTGGAAGGTGCTGCTCGTCAACCAGAATTAATTCCAATGCTGCGTACACAATTCTTCATCGTTATGGGTTTGGTTGACGCTGTGCCTATGATTGCTGTTGGTTTGGCAATGTACGTATTGTTTGCGGTTGCAGGCTAAGCTAGAAGTTACAAACGTAGAAAGGTTCTGGCATGAATATTAATGCTACCCTAATCGGGCAATCTATTACGTTTTTCGTGTTTGTTTGGTTTTGCATGAAATTCGTATGGCCACCGATTATGCAGGCGCTCAGTGAGCGCAAGAAGCAAATTGCAGATGGTTTGGCTGCAGGTGAACGCGGTAAGCATGAGCTGGAATTGGCATCTAAGCGTGCTAGCGAAAACTTGCATGAATCAAAGCAAAAGGCTGCTGAAATAATTGCCCAGGCTGAAAAACGAGCAGTGCAATTAATTGAAGAAGCAAAAAATGCTGCTAAAGCCGAAGGCGATCGTATGATAGCAAGTGCTCAAGCAAGCGTTGCCCAGGAAACTGTGCGTGCAAAAGAAGCGTTGCGGGCACAAGTGGCTGAACTGGCAGTGGCAGGTGCGGAAAAGATTTTGCGTCGTGAAATCGATGCAAAAGCACATGCAGACCTATTAACCGCGATTCAGAACGAGCTGTAATCATGGCCGAAATAGCAACTATCGCCCGTCCATATGCAGAAGCTGTGTTCCGTCTGGCCAAGGAAAGTAATGCCCTGGGTTCCTGGTCAGAGCAATTGGCATTCGCACAACTGGTTGCCGCCGACAGTGACATGCAGAGATTAGCTGCAGATCCGAAAGTAGATGGCAGTCAGTTAGGTGAATTATTTTTGAGTGTCTCGGGCAGCAATCTTGGCGCCGAAGCAGGCAGTTTTGTTAAGCTGCTGATAGAAAACGGCCGTATCAGCGTGTTGCCGGAAATCGTCACTCAATTTGAGACACTAAAGGCTAATGAAGGTGGCGTACTGGAAGCAGATGTAACCAGCGCGTTCGCCATGAGCACAGAACAAATTGCGGAACTGTCCGCCCGCCTTGAAAAAAAGTTCAATCGCAAAATAAACGCAACTGTTACAGTAGATACCACATTAATTGGTGGAATTATTGTTGCCGTAGGCGACGAAGTGTATGACGCTTCGGTGCGAGGCAAACTGCAAGGTATGGCATACGCGTTAAAACGTTAAGAGATTCCGTTAGGAGCAATCAATGCAACTCAATCCCACCGAGATCAGTGATCTCATAAAAAGTAAAATTCAGAACTTGGCTGTTGCCGCTGAATTACGTACTCAAGGTACAGTAATGTCTGTGACTGACGGTATCGTACGCGTTCATGGTTTGTCCGATGTAATGCAAGGCGAAATGCTGGAGTTCCCAGGCAATACGTTCGGTATGGCGCTTAACCTGGAACGCGATTCAGTTGGCGCAGTTGTGCTAGGTGAATACGAACATATTACCGAAGGCGATACGGTCAAGTGCACTGGTCGTATTCTGGAAGTGCCAATCGGACCCGAGCTAATCGGACGCGTGGTAGATTCGCTAGGTCAGCCTATTGATGGCAAGGGCCCAATTAATACCAAACTGACCTCCCCGATAGAAAAAATCGCCCCGGGCGTTATTGCACGTCAGTCGGTTACGCAACCATTGCAAACCGGCCTGAAGTCAGTGGATGCCATGGTGCCTATTGGTCGTGGACAGCGTGAGTTAATCATTGGTGACCGTCAGACCGGCAAAACCGCAGTCGCGGTGGATGCCATCATCAATCAAAAAGGCACAGGCGTTATTTGTATCTACGTTGCCGTTGGACAAAAGGCTTCTTCGATCGCCAACGTTGTACGCAAGCTCGAAGAGCATGGCGCAATGGGCCACACTATCGTGGTTGCAGCTACGGCTTCCGACTCCGCTGCAATGCAGTACATCGCACCTTATGCAGGTTGCACCATGGGTGAATATTTCCGTGATCGCGGTGAAGATGCGCTGATTGTTTATGACGATTTGACCAAGCAAGCTTGGGCTTATCGCCAAATTTCACTCCTGTTGCGCCGTCCGCCTGGTCGTGAAGCTTATCCTGGCGATGTGTTCTATCTGCACTCCCGCTTGCTTGAGCGCGCAGCACGTATCAATGCAGACCAAGTTGAGAAATTAACGGGTGGTGAAGTTAAAGGCAAAACCGGTTCACTGACAGCCTTGCCTGTGATTGAAACCCAGGCCGGTGACGTTTCCGCATTCGTACCGACTAACGTTATTTCTATTACTGACGGTCAGATTTTCCTGGAGACCGACTTGTTCAACGCAGGTATCCGTCCAGCAATTAACGCAGGTTTGTCCGTCTCCCGAGTTGGTGGCGCAGCGCAAACCAAAGTAATTAAAAAACTGGGTGGCGGTACTCGTTTGGCATTGGCTCAATATCGTGAATTGGCGGCTTTCGCCCAGTTCGCTTCTGATTTGGATGAGGCGACCCGCAAGCAGCTGGAACGCGGCAAGCTGGTTACTGAATTAATGAAGCAAAACCAGTATGCTCCAATGAATGTGGCAGAGATGGCTTTAACTTTGTTTGCGGTTAACAAAGGCTACATGGATGATATTGATGTGAAGAAGACGCTTGCTTTTGAAGCTGCTTTGGCATCTTTTGTGAAATCTAAACACGGTGCGTTGATGGATAAAATGCAAAGCACTGGTGACATGCCTGCTGATGTAGAAGCTGCATTAACCAAGGCTATTGAGGAATTCAAGTCCTCAGCCGTTTATTGATTGGATAACAATCATGGCTTCAGGTAAAGAGATACGGACTAAGATCAAGAGCGTAGAAAATACGCGCAAGATTACTCGCGCTATGGAAATGGTAGCCGCCGCGAAAATGCGCAAGGCGCAAGAACGCATGCGCGCTGCCCGACCATACGCAGAGAAGATTGGAAATGTTGCCGCTCATCTTTCCCAGGCCAATCCGGAATACAAGCACCCATTTGTTACTCAACGTGATCAGGACAAGCGTGTTGGTCTTATCGTTGTGACAACGGATAAGGGCTTGTGTGGCGGTCTGAATACCAATGTTCTGCGCTTGGTTGTAAACCAGATGAAAAAATGGGATGCAGCCAACGTGAGCGTTGACCTGACTGCAATTGGCAATAAAGGTTTGGGATTTTTGCAGCGCTCAGGCGGCAATGTGGTTTCGCATGTAGTGGCGCTGGGAGATACTCCTCATATCGAGCGTTTAATCGGGCCAGTAAAGGTCATGCTGGATGCTTATATGGAAGGCAAGATCGATGCGCTGCATATCGTATACAACCGCTTTGTAAACACCATGAAGCAAGAGCCAATGGTACAGCAGGTATTGCCATTGTCTGCGCCAAAAGATGATAAACCCGTACATCACTGGGATTACATTTATGAGCCAGAGGCGAAGTCGGTTGTGGATGCCTTGTTGACACGCTACATTGAGGCGCTGATTTATCAAGCTGTGGCGGAAAATATGGCTTGTGAGCAAAGCGCGCGTATGGTGGCAATGAAGGCTGCTTCCGATAACGCTAAAAACGTAATTGGCGAACTCAAGCTGGTCTATAACAAGACACGTCAGGCAGCCATTACCAAAGAACTCTCCGAGATCGTAGCGGGTGCTGCGGCCGTTTAAGTAATTTTGATATTTCAAGGAACGACGATGAGTCAAGGCAAAATCGTACAAATCATTGGGCCAGTTGTTGACGTGGAATTTCCACGGGATGCAATGCCTAAGGTTTATGATGCACTAAAAATGGAAACGCCTGAACTGACGTTGGAAGTTCAACAGCAGTTAGGCGATGGCGTAGTTCGCGCCATTGCTATGGGTACAACTGACGGTTTGCGCCGTGGCATGTTGGTGAGCGGTACAGGCGCACCAATTTCGGTGCCGGTTGGCGTTAAGACACTAGGCCGTATCATGGATGTATTGGGAAACCCTATCGATGAAATGGGCCCAATCGGTAATGAAACGACCTGGGGCATCCACCGTAAAGCACCTGCTTTCGATGAGTTGGCGGCTTCCAATGAATTACTCGAAACCGGTATTAAAGTGATCGATCTGATCTGCCCGTTTGCCAAGGGCGGTAAGGTTGGTCTGTTCGGTGGCGCTGGTGTGGGTAAGACCGTTAACATGATGGAGCTGATTCGTAACATCGCTGTTGAGCACAGCGGTTATTCAGTGTTTGCCGGCGTGGGTGAGCGTACTCGCGAAGGTAACGATTTCTACCACGAAATGAAGGATGGCGGCGTTCTGGATAAGGTCGCTCTGGTTTACGGGCAGATGAACGAGCCGCCTGGTAACCGTCTGCGGGTCGCGCTTACCGGCTTGACGATGGCGGAATTTTTCCGCGATGAGGGTCGCGATGTGTTGCTGTTCGTAGATAATATCTACCGTTATACCCTGGCCGGTACGGAAGTTTCTGCATTGTTAGGCCGTATGCCTTCTGCTGTGGGTTATCAACCTACACTGGCAGAAGAAATGGGGCGTCTGCAAGAGCGTATTACCTCGACCAAAAAAGGATCGATTACTTCGATCCAGGCTGTTTATGTGCCTGCGGATGACTTGACCGACCCTTCACCTGCAACGACTTTTGCACACTTGGATGCGACTGTAGTGTTATCTCGCCAGGTTGCTGAATTGGGTATTTACCCAGCGGTGGATCCGCTGGATTCCACTTCGCGTCAGCTCGATCCATTGGTCGTGGGCGAAGAACATTACAGCGTGGCTCGTGGTGTTCAGTCTGTATTGCAGCGTTATAAGGAATTGCGCGATATTATCGCAATTCTGGGTATGGATGAGTTGGCACCGGAAGATAAATTGGCTGTGGCACGTGCGCGTAAAATCCAGCGCTTCCTGTCACAACCTTTCTTCGTTGCTGAAGTGTTTACCGGAGCACCGGGTAAATATGTTTCACTCAAAGATACTATCAGCGGCTTCAAAGCCATCGTCAATGGTGAATATGATCATTTGCCAGAGCAGGCATTTTATATGGTCGGCACCATTGAAGAAGCGGTCGAGAAAGCCAAGACCATCCAGTAATCCCAGCTAGGGCGTAATGTATATGCGTTACGTCCGCTGACCGTTCGCAGGGAAGAAAGATTTATGGCAATGACCATACATGTAGATATAGTGAGTGCAGAAACGGCTTTATTTTCGGGTGTAGCGGAATATGTTATCGTTCCGGCTGAAATGGGCGAGGTTGGTATATATCCACGCCATACGCAAATGCTTACCCGAATCAAGCCTGGATCTGTACGTATCAAGAAGCCCGATGTTGCTGAGGAAGAGCTGATTTACGTATCGGGTGGAATGCTTGAAGTGCAGCCAAATGTGGTGACGATTCTGTCTGATACCGCCATTCGTGGTAAGGACTTGGATGAGTCGCGCGCATTGGAGGCAAAGCGTCAGGCGGAAGAAGCTATGAAGAATCATTCTTCTGAAATGGAATATGCTAAAGCTCAGGCTGAACTCGCTGAGGCAGTTGCGCAAATTGCAGCTATCCAGAAATTGAGGAAGCATACTTGATCCACTGGCAAATGCTTATCAATAAAAAGGTGTAGTAGTCGCGATCTGATCTGACAGTTCCCCGGTTTGACAGATGCAGCTGTCAGTTCAGATTCAGTTGTTCAATGTGGTGATTTTATCGTGCCATGCCTCCTTTCCGTCAATAAGTGTTTGCGTCGGAGTGCGGCCGCAGCACATCTTGCCCTGATGGGTGCGGTCATTGTTGTAATAAACCAGCCATTCATCCAGATCCGTTTGCAGCTCCGCGATTGACCGGTAAATCTTGCGCCGGAACGCGACCTGATAGAACTCCTGCAGGATGGTCTTGTGGAAGCGTTCACAGATGCCGTTGGTCTGCGGATGATTGGCTTTGGTCCTGGTATGCTCGATGTCATTCAAGGCCAGATAGAGCTGATAGTCATGGGATTCCGGTTTGCCGCAATATTCGGTGCCGCGATCCGTCAGGATGCGTATCATCCCCATGTTCTGCTCGGCGAAGAATGGCAGCACCCGGTCATTAAGCAGATCGGCTGCGGTGATCGGCATTTTGGTCGTGTAGAGTTTGGCCGCTGCCCACTTCGAATAGGTGTCAACGAAGGTCTGCTGGTAAATCCGGCCGACGCCTTTGAGGGTGCCCACATAGAACGTATCCTGGCTGCCGAGATAGCCTGGGTGAGCCGTTTCAATCTCGCCATGCGCCACATCGTCGTCCTGTTTCTTTTCCAGGGCGCCTACTTGCGCTTCGGTCAGCACCTCGCCCGTTTCAGCAACATGCCGTTCCAGTGCAGTCAGGCGCTTCTTGAACGATTCGAGATCACGCCGCAGCCAAACAGAGCGTACACCAGAGGGAGAAACAAAGATGCCGCGTTTGCGCAGCTCATTGGATACGCGCACCTGACCAAATGCCGGTTGTTCCAGGGCGAAGGCGGCAACCGCTAATTCTGTGGCCTCTTCAACCCGGTTCTTGTGGTTCGGCTTTCTGCGATTAGCATCGATCAGGGCGTCGACACCACCGTTTTCCATAGCCGACTGATAACGGTAGAAGGTATCGCGGGAAAAGCCCATCACCTTGCAGGCGCGGGACACATTACCGAGTTCAGCAGCCAGATTCAGCAGGCCAACCTTGTGTTTGATAACGTTTTGGTGAAAACTGTTCATGGGGTTACTCCTTGGCGCTTGCGCGCTTTGTTTGATAAAGATTCGCACCTATATCAAACCGGGTAACCTCACCTTTGGCAAGGCCATACTGTCAGATCAAGTCGGAACTACTACAAAAAAGGCAATCTTCGGATTGCCTTTTTATTGTTGATTATAAAAAATTGAGATTTTATAACCGGATACCGAAACGCCGTCGACATCAATAATTAGATGTGCAGAAACTTCCTCATGGGCTGCAATGCCCTCAGTTACATTATTCTGCCTGGATAGATATTCACTGGGACGAAAATTTCTTTTCACCACAATCTCATCCTCGTCATTGGTGAGCGATAAAGCCAGACTCGGGAATGCGATACGGATATCCGACTGATTCTCCAGTCCAATATGCATGGAAATCAAATTCGGGTTAACGGTATCAGCTTCGAATGCTGTTGATGTAATCTTGACCAGATTCAAATCTGTTGGTAGTTGTACCTGGCAATTGGATAAATGGCAAAGCGCATCAATTGCCGGCGCAACGTCTGGAAAATTGGCTGTAAGCTTATCCCTGTATAAAATCGTGAATTGTGCGGCCACCAAGACGCATAACACAAATGACGTCATCAACCATAAATATTGGCGCTGGTGCGACGGTCTGGTGACGAAATTGACCTCTCGAGGCGTTACGTTTGGCTGGGGAGGATCGCTGCTATCAGCATGCCGTGTGTCGATGTCAAGATCACTTAAATCCACATCAACGGATTCTTCGATATTTGAGTCTACTGTATCCAAGTGCAGGCTTACTGGATTGATTTCCTGTAACTGCTCGACAGGTTTGGCGGGCTCGCTTGAAGCAGTTGGCTCCTCGGATAAAGGTTCAATTAATGGCGCAGCCAGGTCGCCGACAGAAATGTCGGTCTGTTCAACGGGCGGATTTGATGCGTCGCCGATATCGTCGGAGTGATCGGAATTTTGCAGAGCATCAAATACCATGCCGCACACCCCGCATTGCACCATACCTTTGGATTCACCCAAGGATAAGGGTGATATCCTGAAAACGGTATGGCAGATGGGGCAGGTGGTATGTGAAGTCACGTACGTTTATCGCCTATCAGACAGACCCATCCGTCTTCTGAGCGCCATTCCGTGATGTCGAACCAATCAGCATAGGCCGAGATCACTTTTTCGGCCTGCTCAACCAAGATGCCGGACAAAACCAGTTTGCCACGAGGCAAACAGCGCTCCGCAAGTAATGGAGCCAGCGCGAGTAATGGATTGGTCAAAATATTGGCAACGACAATGTTTGCACGTGCAGCCACATCGGCATCAGGCAAATAAAAATCATCCGGGACTTGATTGTTAGCGGCGTTACCTTTGGCAGTAGTAATTGCTTGCGGATCGATATCGATCCCCCAGGCTTTGACTGCACCAAATTTTAATGCGGCAATCGCCAGAATGCCGGAACCACAACCATAATCCAGCACCGATTCGCCGCCAACGATATTTTGATCCAACCATTGCAGGCATAAGCGGGTAGTGGGGTGAGATCCGGTACCGAAAGCCAGGCCAGGATCGAGGCGGAGATTGATTGCCTTGTCATCGGGCGCCTGGTGCCAGCTTGGAATGATCCAAAGACGATCTGATATTCGTATCGGATCAAATTCGGCCTGAGTCAATCTGACCCAGTCTTGTTCTGCCACATGGCCAATCTGGTAGTTCGGCACGGTATAAGCAACTTCAGCTGCCGCTGTCTGGATGATTTGCGCAACATTGGCATGTTGTTCAAACAGCGCAACAACATAATTGTCACGCCACAGTGCATCAGGTGGCATGCCAGGTTCACCGAAAATGGGCGTTTCAATCACCGTTCCCGCCGCGGCATCCTCGATACTCACGGAGATCGCACCTAATACCATTAAGGCATCAGATAAGCGATCTGCTTCCTCTGCGGTAGCCGGTAGCGTGACTGATTGCCATGGCATGGGAAATCCTTAATTATGAGTGGGTTTGGCCAGTTTCTGTTCGAGATAATGGATGCTGGTACCGCCCTGAATAAAATTAGCATCCTGCATTAAATCCTGATGCAGGGGAATATTGGTGTTGACGCCTTCCACGATCATTTCCATCAAAGCCGTACGCATCCTGGCAACGGCCTGCTCCCGCGTCGCGCCATGCGCCAGCAACTTGCCGATCATGGAGTCGTAATGTGGCGGTACAAAATAATTCTGATAGACATGCGAATCCACCCGTATTCCGGGACCGCCAGGTACATGATAGGCAGTAATGCGGCCAGGCGATGGAATGAATGTATAAGGATGTTCCGCATTAACCCGGCATTCGATGGCATGACCGCGGAACACGATGTCCTTCTGCCGGTAGCGCAGCGTCTCGCCGGCAGCAATATGTATTTGTTCCTGCACGATATCGACGCCGGTGATGAGCTCGGTGACAGGATGTTCAACCTGCACCCGGGTATTCATTTCAATGAAGAAGAATTCGCCATCTTCATATAGGAATTCAAAGGTACCTGCACCGCGGTAGCCGATTTTGCGGCAGGCTGCAGCGCAGCGTTCGCCAATCTTGTCGCGCAGCTTTGAATCCAGACCAGGCGCAGGCGCCTCTTCAAGAATTTTCTGGTGGCGACGCTGCATGGAACAATCGCGTTCGCCCAGATGAATGGCATTGCCATGTTCATCAGCCAATACCTGGATTTCGATATGGCGAGGCCTCTGCAAGTAGCGTTCCATGTACACGACCGGGTTGCCGAATGCGGATTGCGCTTCAGCCTGGGTCATGGCTACTGCATTGAGCAAAGCGCCATCGCTATGCACGACCCGCATGCCGCGACCGCCGCCACCGCCTGCGGCTTTGATGATAATCGGATAGCCAACTTCCTTCGCAATGCGGCGGATTTCTTCCGGATTATCCGGTAGTGCGCCATCCGAACCCGGTACACACGGCACACCAGAAGCTTTCATGGCGTCTTTTGCAGAAACCTTGTCGCCCATCAGCCGTATGGTTTCTGGGCGCGGACCGATAAAGACAAAGCCGGAAGATTCAACACGTTCCGCAAAATCAGCATTCTCGGAAAGAAAACCATAACCCGGATGAATAGCTTCGGCATCGGTCAATTCAGCGGCGCTAATAATGGCCGGTACATTCAGATAACTTAATGATGATGCGGCGGGTCCGATACAGACGGATTCGTCGGCGAGTTTGACGTACTTTGCATCAGCGTCTGCTTCGGAATGGACGGCAACTGTTTTGATGCCCATCTCACGACAAGCCCGCTGAATCCGCAAGGCGATCTCGCCACGATTGGCGATAAGGATTTTTTCAAACATGAGCGACCTGTGTATAGAGAGGGTGGGTTAGCCAATAATGAATAAAGGTTCGCCGTATTCAACGGGCTGACCGTTCTCAACCAAAATGGCCTTGATTACGCCGGCATGATCTGACTCAATTTCATTGAGCAATTTCATTGCTTCGATAATGCATAAGGTATCGCCGGCATTGACGCTTTGCCCAACTTCAGCGAAAGCCTTTGCACCAGGGCTGGAGGCACGATAGAAAGTACCGACCATAGGCGATTTGAGAATGTGTCCTTCAATGACAGCAGGATCGGTGCTGGCAGGTACTGCAACCGTAATGGCAGGTTGAACCGGAGCGACGGCAGGTGCCGAGGCCATGTAGAATGGCTGCTGCTGATGTTGCAACATGCTGGCGATACGGACTTTTTCTTCACCTTCAGTAATTTCAAGCTCAGCAATGCCGGATTCTTGTACGAGGTCGATTAGTTTTTTAAGTTTTCTCAGATCCATGATTTAAACCTTGTGGGTGAGTTGGGCAAGCGCGTATTCGAGCGCAAGTTCGTAACCTTGTGCACCTAAGCCGCTAATAACGCCAACTGCCAAATCACTGAAATAAGAGTGATGACGGAAAGCTTCGCGAGCGAATACATTGGATAAATGAATTTCTATAAATGGAATGTCGACAGCGGCAAGCGCATCGCGCAACGCTACACTGGTATGGGTAAACGCGGCCGGATTGATCAGTATGAAATCAATGTTGTTATAGGCATCATGAATATGGTTGATCAACTCTGCTTCGCTATTGCTCTGGAAACTGGTCAATGTCACATTAGTCGCGTCTGCACGCAACTGTAACCGCGTATTGATATCGGTTAGCGTGTCGCGACCATAATGTGCCGGTTCACGCGTTCCCAACATATTAAGGTTGGGGCCGTGCAGCACAAGGATGCGTTTACCAGGCTTCGAATCAGTAGGTTTGCCATTCATAGCCGCAAGTTTGCCGAAATTACGTAGTATTGTCCAGACGTTTAACGAAAATTGCCGGATTTGACTTTAATGGTTTTGTAACAACGGTTCGATAATCGCGGATAGCTTTTGCTTGTTTAGTCCGCCTAATTCTGTTGCAATTATTTTGCCTTGCTGATCGATAATGACCGTGTATGGCAACCCGCCCATGCGGTTACCGCTGGCCTGCGAAAGCGCAACTGCCTCCAGGTCGCCAACCAGTATCGGATAGTTGATTCCTACCTCATCGACATAACTTTGAATTTTCGCCTTCTCATCAAGCGCGATGCCGACGAACTGCAAGCCTTGTCCGCCAAATTGCTTTTGCAGCTGGATAAACTCGGGAATCTCCTGACGGCATGGCGGACACCAGGTTGCCCAGAAATTGACAACCAGCACCTTGCCGCGCCATTGGGCCAGTGGTTGTCTGACCCCCGCCAAATCCGGCAGGCGCGCCTTGAAAATGGACTCGGACGACAATGCGGCTACAGGCGTATTCGTGGAGGCCTGTTCATGGCCGATATAGCTTTGATAGCCGTAGTAGCTTGCGCCTAGCAAGGCGATAATGGCGGTTATTAATAATGTCTTTTTCATCAGCTTTTCGCCAGCAGGCTATCCAGTAAACGTGAGAATTGATCCGGGGTTTGATAGCCGATCACGTGATCGGCGATTTCTTTGCCATCCGGACCAAAGAAAATCATCGCCGGCGGTCCGAATACGCCAAAGCGCTTGCGCAACGCGTCGTCATCCGCGCTGTTGGCAGTAATGTCCGCCTGCAACAATACTACGTTTCCCAAACGTTGCTGGATACCGGCATCGCTAAAGGTATTGTGTTCCATTTCCTTGCACGATACGCACCAGTCCGCATAAAAATCCAGCATTACCGTTTTGCCGGCCGACTGAGCGATTTTCGCATCCAGTTCCGCAAGATTGTGTACGCGGGTAAACGTTAGTTTGCTGGGAGCTGCGACGCTGCTTGCCACAGGCTTGAACACCGATAACGGCTGCAGTAATTCGCGGCCGCCGGCCAGCATGCCCAGAATCAATGCTACGCCGGCGGTCAGCATGACGATGGCCATGCCTTTCCACAGGCGCTGCCAGCCTGAAGCATTATGCGCCAGCGGATCGAGTGCATGCAGATAAATGGCTGGGATAATCAGTAATGCAGCCCATAGCAGCATTTGCGTCCATATCGGGATTAACGGCGTAATCAGCCAGATCGCAATGGCAATCATCAGTACGCCGAAGAAATTTTTCACCGCATTCATCCAGCCGCCTGCACGCGGCAGCAAAGCCCCGGCGGATAATCCCACCAGCAATAACGGCACGCCCATGCCAATGGCGAGGGAGAATAATGCCCAGCCGCCCAGAGTGGTGTTGCCGGTTTGCGCGATATACGCCAGTGCGGCGGCCAGCGGCGGTGCGACGCAAGGGCCGACGATGAGGGCGGACAATGCGCCCATGATAAACACGCCGACAAAATTGCCGCCTTTGACCTTGTTGCTCGCATCAGAAAATTTGCTCTGGATGAAGCTCGGCAGTTGCAATTCGAAGAAGCCGAACATGGATAATGCCAGTGCGACGAAGATGCCGGCACCTACGGATAGCGCGATGGGGTTTTGCAGAGCATTGGAGATGAGGGTGCCGGACAGCGCAGCGGCTACCCCTGCCAGCGCATAGGTGATGGCCATGCCCAGTACGTAGGCCAGCGATAACAGAAATCCGGATAAGCGCGTGACCTGCTTTTGGCCGGCAATGATGCCCGACAGGATCGGTATCATCGGGAATACGCACGGCGTCAATGCCAGCAATAAACCGGCGCCGAAGAAGGTGGCCACGACTACCCAGAAATGCCCGCCCTGCAGGGCGCGTCTGATTTGCGAATCTTCGTCACCGCTGGTTGCCGGAGCTGTGGTCGCAGCAATGCTCGGCTGTGCCGATCCTGCGCCCAGCGTGATCACCTGGTTTTGCGGCGGGTAACATATGCCTTTTTCGCTGCAACCCTGATATTCAACGGTGATCTGGGCAGATTCATCGGGCTTGAGGACGCGGCTTAAAGTCAAGCTGGCAGCAAAATCGCGATGATAGACTTTCATCTCGCCAAAATTGGGGTCTTGCTTGGTATCGGCAGCAGGGAAGTCGGTTTTGCTGATAGTAAGATCTGCCGGTGCTTTAACGGTAAAGTGGATTTTGTTCTGGTATAAATAATATTGCGGAGCGATGGTGAAATTGGCTTGCGCCGTCGTCGGACTGGTGAGACTCAGCTTGGCCTTGAATGCTTGTTCCGGCGAGAGGAAATCGGACGCAGATTGAGGTTTAAGCTCGCCGAGAGGGCTGAGCGCCGTCGGCGCCGACTGGGCTGGCGCAGCAGCAGGCAGCGTAAAGCTGGCGCTGCTGTCTATCGGGGTATAGCACACCCCGGCCTCGGCGCAGCCTTGGGCCGTACTCTTGAGGGTTATGCTGGTCGCATCGGTGCGGGTGAATGGCAGCTTGATCCGCACTTCGCGATGATAGATTTCAACGCTGCCGAAATTCGGATCCTGCTTGATGGTCCCGGCAGGAAATTGAGGCGTGCCGAGGGTCGCGCCTTTGAGATCGAATTTGAGTTTTTTGCGGTATAAATAGTATCCGTCTGCAATCTGATAGCGCACTTCAAGGTGCCCGGCATCGATTAATTGAGCAGAAAACTTAAATGCCTGTTCAGGTTCAAGCAAATCATCGGCATGGATCGCCATAATATGGCTGAAAAAAAGCATGAGAAGTGCAAAAAAACGCATGAATGGAATCTCCGGGAGCTTGTTGTTATACATTACGTACCAATATGGTTAAGATGGTTTATGTGTCTGTAGTGGTCGGACAGGGCATGGATCAAAATGTTCACAGTAAGAGCGAAGGGTAACCATGCGTTTTCTAATAGGCTTCATTATAGTGTTGAGTTTCCCCGCATTGGAAATTTATACACTGGTAAAAGTGTACCAAGCCATAGGCTGGTGGGTAATTGCGTTATTGGCCATCTCGGCGCTGGCAGGCGCGATGCTGATCGCAGAAGAGCGGCTGGCATTTTTCGCGCGCATGATAATGACGGTGCAGGGCGGCGGTTCGCCGTTCCGCGCGCTGTTTGAAAGCGGCCGCACCATGCTCGCCGGCGCGCTGCTGATTTTTCCTGGCATCATTAGCGATGTGCTGGCTGTGCTGATTTTATTGATACCGGCGGGACTGTTCGGGCGCAAGGCGCAAGCGCCGACGCCATCCGATGTGATCGAAGGTGAATTCCGGCGTGAAGATCATGACAGGCTAGGCCGCTGATTACATGGATTTGCTATACTAGCGCAGTCTCGATAAGGCATAACAATCACCATGATTTCCCCGTTTAACATAATCATCCTCGCCGCTGGGCGAGGCACGCGCATGATGTCCGATTTACCCAAGGTATTGCATCCGCTGGCAGGCAGACCCATGCTGGCGCATTTGCTGGATACCGCACGCAGTCTGGACCCGCTGCAAATCTGCGTGGTCTACGGTTACGGCGGCGAGCAGGTGCCGCAAGCAATCAATGCAGCGGACATCACCTGGGTGCTGCAAGCCGAACAGCATGGCACGGGACACGCCGTGCAGCAGGCATTGCCGCATCTGGCGGATTTCGGCGTGACCCTGATCCTGTACGGCGATGTGCCACTGACTACGGCCGACACCATGCGTGCATTGACCACGGTTGCGGTGCAGGACAGGCTGGCTCTGTTGACGGTGAGCATGGCCGACCCCACCGGTTATGGGCGTATTGTGCGTAATGCTGCAGGCAAGGTTATCGCTATCGTGGAGCACAAGGATGCCGATGCGCAAACACGCGCGATTACCGAAGTGAATACCGGGCTGATGGCGCTGCCCACGCATAGACTGGCAGGCTGGCTGTCGCGTTTGAGTAACGCCAATGCCCAGGGCGAATATTATCTGACCGATATTATCGCGATGGCGGTTGCCGATGGCATCGAAGTGCAGGCCTGCCAGCCTGCGCATCATCGCGAAATCCTTGGAGTCAACAGCAAGGCGCAGCTAGCCGAACTGGAACGGCTGCAGCAGCGCGAGCTGGCCAACCAGCTCATGGCTTACGGCGTGACCCTGCTCGACCCGGCACGCATCGACGTGCGCGGCGCGCTGCAATGCGGGCGCGATGTCATGATTGATGTCGGTTGTGTGTTTGAAGGCCTCGTGGAATTGGGCAATAACGTGAGTGTGGGCGCTCACTGCGTGCTGAAAAACGTAAAAGTGGGGGCAGGCGCGCAAATCGCGCCGTTTTCCCATCTGGCCGATGCCGTTGTGGGTGCGGATAACCACATCGGCCCGTTTGCACGGCTGCGCCCCGGAACGATACTGGCCGCCGACGTGCATGTGGGCAACTTCGTCGAGATTAAAAACAGTCAGGTCGATAGCGGCTCCAAGATCAATCATCTGTCCTATGTCGGCGATAGCACGGTAGGCAAGCAGGTGAATATCGGCGCCGGCACGATTACCTGCAATTACGACGGTGCCAACAAGCACCGTACCGTGATCGAAGATAATGCCTTCATCGGCTCCGACACCCAGCTGGTGGCCCCGGTCACCGTCGGCAAAGGCGCGACCATCGGCGCCGGTTCCACCATCACCAGGGATGCGCCAGCCGGGGAGCTGACGTTGTCGCGCAGCAAACAATTAACCATTTCCGGCTGGCAGCGCCCGGTCAAAAAGTTGAAAGGATAGCCATGTGTGGCATCGTAGGGGCGGTAGCGCAACGTAACGTTGTACCCATTTTGCTCGAAGGTCTGCGTCGCCTGGAATATCGCGGCTACGATTCGGCCGGTCTGGTGGTGATTAATAATGGCCTGCACCGCGTGCGCAGCATCGGTCGCGTGGCGGCGCTGGCCGAAGCCGTGCAACAGCAGCGGGTGCAGGGTCAGTGGGGCATCGCCCACACGCGCTGGGCAACCCATGGCGCACCCAATGAAGCTAACGCGCATCCGCACGTGAGTCATGATTTGATCGCTGTAGTGCATAACGGCATTATCGAAAACTACGAAATACTGCGCCAGCGTCTGCGTGAGCTGGGCTACATCTTCACGTCAGAAACCGATACCGAAGTCATCGCTCACCTGATACACCATTATTACAAGATAGACGGCGATCTGCTGACAGCGGTGCGCAGAACCGTAGCCGATTTGCAAGGCGCGTTTGCGATCGGCGTGGTTGCTGCCGATGTACCGCAGCGTTTGATTTGCGCTCGGCGCGGTAGCCCGTTGCTGATCGGTCTGGGTATAGAAGAAAACTTTATCGCTTCCGACGTATCAGCATTGCTGCCGGTGACGCAAAAAGTCATTTATCTGGAAGAGGGCGATATCGCCGACCTGGGCTTGTTAGCAGTCGCTATCTATGACGCCGCCGGGCAGCGTGTCGAGCGCAATATTTTCATCTCCGAGCAGTCGTCGGACATGTCCGAGCTGGGCAATTACCGTCACTTCATGCAAAAAGAGATCCATGAGCAGCCGCGCGCGTTGGCCGATACCTTGCATGATGCGGTAATGGGAGAGCATTTATTGCCGGAATTGTTCGGTTTTGATGCAGCGGCGGTCTTCGCCGAAATCAATGCCGTCACGATCCTCGCGTGTGGCACCAGCTATCACGCCGGTAAAGTGGCGAGCTACTGGATAGAGTCGCTGGCGGGCATTCCCTGTCAAGCCGAGATCGCCAGCGAATACCGTTATCGCGACAGCGTGCCCAATTCGCATGCGCTGGTGATAACGCTGTCGCAATCGGGTGAAACCGCCGACACGCTCGCTGCACTGAATCATGCCCAAGCGTTGGGGCATGAATATACCCTGTCGATCTGCAACGTTCCTGAATCTGCGCTGGTGCGCCAATCGAAGCTGCGCTTTCTCACCCGTGCCGGTCCCGAGATCGGTGTGGCATCGACCAAAGCTTTTACCACGCAGTTAGCCGCGCTGTTCCTGCTTACCTTGCTGCTCGCCAAACAGCGCGGCCGCCTGACTGCTGCGGCAGAAGCCGCCTATGTCGCCGAATTGCGTGCATTGCCCGCAGAAGTCCAGCGCGTGCTGGAGTTGGAGCCTGCAGTAGCGCAATGGGCCGAGCGTTTTGCCGACAAACAGCACGCCTTGTTTCTCGGCCGCGGCATGCATTATCCGATCGCAATGGAAGGTGCACTCAAGCTCAAGGAGATATCCTACATCCACGCCGAAGCCTATCCGGCAGGGGAGCTCAAACACGGCCCGCTGGCGCTGGTGGACAAAGACATGCCGGTCGTCGCCATCGCACCTAACGATGCATTGCTGGAGAAACTCAAATCCAACTTGCAGGAAGTGCGCGCGCGCGGCGGGGAGCTGTATGTGTTCGCCGATGCCGATACCCACATTAGCGCCAGCGAAGGAGTGCATGTGATACAGCTTACGGATAATGCCGGCTGGTTGTCGCCGATATTACATACCATTCCACTGCAACTGTTGTCCTATCATGCGGCGTTGCAAAAAGGCACGGACGTCGATAAACCACGTAATCTGGCCAAGTCGGTGACGGTGGAGTAGTTAGCGAACGTTAGCCGCTTATTGTTCTGCACAATTAAAGTCGTAAATAGGTTAATAAAGTCGTAAATAGGTTATTAAAGTCATAAATTAAAGTACGACGAAATAGGCTTCGAAACTGCCTATCTATTCCGCGCAATTAAAGTCGTAAATTGAAGGGGGTAGATTTCATAGCCGGCATTCGCCTGCTACCGAGGTTTGTCCCCTTTGCACGTGGCAAAAATCGAATACGGATTCTGGCTAGACACGCCACCCATAACGCCCGATATTCCGGTACCCAAAAAAATGTATGCAAGCCGTATAGTTCGGCTATCGCAGATGTCAACTGCTCGGCCCTTGCGGTCACTCAGTATTCCATGGCGGTGTTGAATAAAGGGCAGTGCGAGCGTCCGCTTTATGAAACTGCTGATGAGTACTCCCTATCTGTAATTACCCATAAAGCGCCGAATGCGCCTACCTTCGAGGTTGAACCAGACTCCAATGGACATGAGCGCCATTGCTGGTAATGCGCCGACGAAAGTCTCTGGCACCCACCACGTAGGTAAGGATGGATAAATGTCAGCCAGTGTTTTCGTCGCGCCCGCATGGCCGCCGATAATTCCTATTCCGTTTATTGCACTCGTTGCTACGTTGCCTACGAAGCCGAGCAGGATAAGCCATACGCCCATAAAAGTTAAAGCTCTTCCCAGCTCAATAAGTCTTTCCGGCTCAGTTAAAAAATAGTTTTCCAATCGTTCCAACACGTCACATCCTTTCTATCAATTAATTGGCGCGAAAATCTGTACGGTTCCCGCATCTATGTCATGAGGATTTCGTAAGTTGAGGTCAATAAACCCAACAGGCCTCACGCCCATTTCGTGACGTATGAACTCAGCAACGACATAGGCTGCTGCAACGCAACCAACAAACGGCGCACCGACAGCGCGCGTAGCGAGCGTAGTAACACCACACGGATCAGCTCCTGCCGCAAGCAAGGTTTTGTAGGCGATGGCCTGTGACGAGTTCGTTGTAACGTTATCCGCAGCCCAAATTTGTGCGGCTTCTGATGGCCCTGGAAAAGTTCGCACTCGAATGGCGCGAAAATCACGGTAACCTGATCCAAGTCCGGCGTCGATCACAAAACGTAAGCCAGCTCCTTCCAATATTCGTCGTGCAGCGGCATTGTCTACTCCAAATAAAGCCAGTTGCGGTTCGTTCAAACCAACACGTTGAGCGCCATCAAATCTGCGTTCGACAAGTGCTATGGAATATCCACGCTGTTCGAGCCATTTAGCCACGATCCGCGTCTTCCTCTTATTGAGATCACTCGTCACGGACAGCATGGACGTGGAAAGCGTGGACTTGGTCACTACATCGATATCTTGTAGATAAAGCGTCGCATTCTGGGCTGGCCTCATGAATCCTAATATCCAGGCATACGCTTGGCCGAGATGCCCCAAACCCACAAGCCATGCTGAGGATACTGATGGCACTTCCTCTTCAGGAGGATTCACGTCAGCAGTACCTGATGCAACTGACCACAACGAAAGTGTAATGTTGCGTCGTCCGGCATAAGGATTGTCTTGGCGCAGTATGGAAAAGGCTTCACTAACTGCCAGTCCTCCAGCGGCTACACATGCGGGAGCAAAGAAGTTGGTGGTACATGCTCCGTTATTGCCTATACCGAAACACCAACCATCTGCCCAAGGCCTAATTGTTGGCGTAGGCCCTGCGTCTGACGGATTGCCTATATTTATCGTCGGCCAGGAAGCCGCTGTTTCCATTGCAATGTCACCGATTCCAAGCCAAGACATGAACTCGGTCAAGGATATGCCCTCGAAGCCAGGTGCTATTAGTATAGAATTGAACGGTGCAATCACTTCGACATTGCCGCGAAAGCTGCGCGCTGCGGAATTAATCGCAGTCAGAGCTATGACCTGTGCACAGATATTGGAAGAGAATAAATCATCAAGCAGGATGCGTACTCCATAGCGGCTGAAAGTGGCATCCATATCCTGTAGACTGATTGCTTCGCCGCTGTCCGCTAAAACTTTTGCTAGGCGATGAAAAGAATCTGCATCCATCAAATCTCTCCTGAAGGTAATTTAATGAGCACTACAGCCTGCTGCCCAAAATGGCTTTCCCACCTCTTTGCACCCAAGTACACGTTTACGCTTACATCCGCAGGGGTTACATTTCCTTGCGCGAATCGCGGGATAATCAGTGCCATGTGTCCGGCCAGCCCAATCATTGGATTAGCGCGATCTGACGGGCTCTGACCAGGCCCACGTGGATGAGTGTGCACATCTGCTACCACCTGCATGTGGTGCTGCTCACAAATCTCCCAAAGCTTGGAGAACGCTTCTGAGCGAAGCCGAATGTACTCATAGTTAAGAGACAATGGATCTAGCTCGTCATATGGCAACCATGTTTGCGCGACCCTAATGCCATTTACAATGTTCCCCAGCAAAAAGGCGCCAGACTCACGGCATCCGTTCCCCCTATTGCGCAGGTCGGCTATGAGCGCTGTCCATACGCCTGGACGAAATTCAAGCAGCTTGGTAGTTGAGTTCATGGCTATGTAATATTTCGCAGACTGCTTCGATGTACTGGAGGAGGCCTCGTGTTGGATTCCAAATAAGCCAGGGGTGTTCCGACAGCCAGTTGGCATGCCCCTCGATGCTTTGTCGATCACACGGGATATACAAGGCGGAGCCACCTTTCCAGCCCGGGTTAAATACCTGCGACACTCGCCCTCCACTAGGCCACAAGGCGGTGGGCAACTGTCGTTTCGCTGGTAAGTCCCACAGGGTCGCCGTTACTGGTTGATCTGGATAACCTATGCAATCGAAGCGCAACGTAAATCGACGCCCATCTCTTGCGCCAACCTCAATGAATGCCAGTGGCCATTGCAGTTCGACGAGCCTCCAACGTCCCTTGGCTGCACCAGACAGGAATCGACCAGAACGTAGATGAGCCTCGATCTCAGCTTTTCCGTCACACATACCAACTCCTTTAGCCGTTGACACGGGGTGATGGAACTAAATCAAACGACAGCGACTTTGCAGGCTCATGGACGAGTGCTCCAATGTGGATGTCAGCATCAGGGCGGGAATCAGTGCCGCTGACCTGAAGCATCAGTTCTGCCGCATCGGATGCTGCAATACCCAACTCTTGCGTAGCCCAGTGCTTGATGCGTCCCACCGTGGAACTTGGGCGGAATGAACGCCGCACGTCGCTTCCAGCATAACGCACCATCACATCGATACCTTTCTGGCGGTGCAGGTGTACTCGTAACCCCCCAGGTATGCCATGAAGTTTTTGAAACGGCTGGTCGTCATCTTCATCCTCAATGAAGAGATGAAATTCTTCTGCTTCATGACCTTCAGGCAGCTTCGCAAGACATGCCTCGCGGAGTTCTTTTTCGCTGGCATTCAATGCCAATTCAATCACCTCAATGTCAGCTAAAAGCTCAGATTGCAAAAATATTTGGATCGTCATGGAAAACTCCTTCATTCTCGTGACCGTGTACACCACGGCCTTATACTTACTTAACCGAGATGACTGACGAAAAAGGAAAACAGTTGAGGAGTTATGTGGTGAAGATAGGAGAGTGCGAGCCGAGCCGGTGCAGATACTATGAACTCAGCTTGGGTTCGATGGGCAGATAGTCATGTATGTACAGCGTTTGCAGTGGTGCCCTTTGACTGGCGAGTGGTCGCCAGACAGGAAGCGCTTTGCCGCTTTATAGGCATTAGTGCTGGTAAGTTTGCCGCTAGGAGTGGCTGTTACCATTTCTGCAGACAGAATGCTAGACACGATGATATTTTTAGGATGAACCGCAGACAAGCCAGACAGCATCGGTCGCATTAGTTGTAGTAGTCGCGATCTGATCTGACAGTTCCCCGGTTTGACAGATGCAGCTGTCAGTTCAGATTCAGTTGTTCAATGTGGTGATTTTATCGTGCCATGCCTCCTTTCCGTCAATAAGTGTTTGCGTCGGAGTGCGGCCGCAGCACATCTTGCCCTGATGGGTGCGGTCATTGTTGTAATAAACCAGCCATTCATCCAGATCCGTTTGCAGCTCCGCGATTGACCGGTAAATCTTGCGCCGGAACGCGACCTGATAGAACTCCTGCAGGATGGTCTTGTGGAAGCGTTCACAGATGCCGTTGGTCTGCGGATGATTGGCTTTGGTCCTGGTATGCTCGATGTCATTCAAGGCCAGATAGAGCTGATAGTCATGGGATTCCGGTTTGCCGCAATATTCGGTGCCGCGATCCGTCAGGATGCGTATCATCCCCATGTTCTGCTCGGCGAAGAATGGCAGCACCCGGTCATTAAGCAGATCGGCTGCGGTGATCGGCATTTTGGTCGTGTAGAGTTTGGCCGCTGCCCACTTCGAATAGGTGTCAACGAAGGTCTGCTGGTAAATCCGGCCGACGCCTTTGAGGGTGCCCACATAGAACGTATCCTGGCTGCCGAGATAGCCTGGGTGAGCCGTTTCAATCTCGCCATGCGCCACATCGTCGTCCTGTTTCTTTTCCAGGGCGCCTACTTGCGCTTCGGTCAGCACCTCGCCCGTTTCAGCAACATGCCGTTCCAGTGCAGTCAGGCGCTTCTTGAACGATTCGAGATCACGCCGCAGCCAAACAGAGCGTACACCAGAGGGAGAAACAAAGATGCCGCGTTTGCGCAGCTCATTGGATACGCGCACCTGACCAAATGCCGGTTGTTCCAGGGCGAAGGCGGCAACCGCTAATTCTGTGGCCTCTTCAACCCGGTTCTTGTGGTTCGGCTTTCTGCGATTAGCATCGATCAGGGCGTCGACACCACCGTTTTCCATAGCCGACTGATAACGGTAGAAGGTATCGCGGGAAAAGCCCATCACCTTGCAGGCGCGGGACACATTACCGAGTTCAGCAGCCAGATTCAGCAGGCCAACCTTGTGTTTGATAACGTTTTGGTGAAAACTGTTCATGGGGTTACTCCTTGGCGCTTGCGCGCTTTGTTTGATAAAGATTCGCACCTATATCAAACCGGGTAACCTCACCTTTGGCAAGGCCATACTGTCAGATCAAGTCGGAACTACTACACATAAGGATTGGTGGATAACCTAACCCGGAGTTCCTTAAAATATCAGACTCACGATCACTTCTTGTATCCTGCAAGAACAGACTCCGATTCTGGTATAACAGAATCATCAGCAATTTTTTTGAAGTATTCAAAAACAATGCCATTGTTCACCGCCTCCTGTGCTCGCAATGAAGCCGTCTCTGCTACGGCTTGTTTTAATTTTGCAAATTGTTCTTTTTTCGATTTTGACATTGCGATGCACTTCTCTTCTTTTTAGGGTATTTCAACTATTTTACCAGTCAGTATTATTTGATTTGATATTGAAATGTTGCATATTCTAATGAAACCAACCACTCCATTATCATAATTAGGTGGGCACGCCATTACGCAAATACGATACTTGTTTTCCCAATGGTTTCATTCGGAGGAGCCTTTGTAATCACAATTTCTATGTCTTGACCAAGCTTGTTTAGACAATGAAGCATTTTGAATTCAGATATACCTCTAAACTGTCCACGAAGTATGTTTGATAGCTTTGATTGAGGCATTCCAACAATAGCGCCAGCTTCGTTTTGTGTCAGGTTACGTTGTTTTATGATTTCCGTAATTTTGCTGGATAACTTGGCTTTGAACAGCATGGCTTCAGCATCTTGCATCCCAATATCAGCATAAACGTTATCGCTTCCTAGTTCGATTTTAGTCATTTCAATATACTTTCTGCGTGGCTACAACCATGTTAGCTAACTATGAAATCAGTTTCATGCTTTGTTTATTGCAGGCACATTGGGTTAATCAAAAACACTGATGTGAGTTGTTAATTATATCCATGTGGATATAATTAACAATAATTTTAAATTTATTAACCCAATCTTTTTTGCAGATGATATAAATAGAAAAATATATTTATAATCAATTTGATAGTGTGCAATTATGCTAAATTATCCAAAAATAATAAATTATTGTAATTGTAATAATTCGCCATAATTCATTTTTGATATCTTACGAACATGATTGGAATTGCATCCCTGGTTGCACCGTTTTTTAATTCTAAATGTCGAATATCCGTTATTCGGCCACAGCGGACGGTCACAATCTAATCATCAAATGTCAGTAATGCGAGCAACAGCAGCCACCAGACTGATGAATTCCCACTGTTCCATTCCAGTCAGGCGAGCGTCATTGATTTGCCGTATTGTTACATCTTATACGGACAGAGAAATTGATGGAGTGAATATGAATCAACAACTTATCAAAAAACAACTCGCCTCATTATTAACAATATTGCTGACCGCTGGGTCCGTCTAATAACTGTTAGGGTCAGCGAAGAGCCGTCATGAGCATTGAACACGCTATTGCACTCAACGAAGCGTTCTGTGTTGCACCGCCAACCTACGAGCAATGGATGGCTCGTCGAGATGTAGTTACCGGCCTGGGAGTGAAGTACTACGACAGCCTTGGCAAGAACAGCCCGCCTGAGAAATTTCAAGTTCTCGAGCGTGAGTTGGAGCGTAGCTATTGCAGTGGCGCATACCTTGCCTGTGTGGTCTTCGCGGCCGCGATAGTGGAACTCTTCCTACAGGATGTGAATGAGGGGGCGCGAGACGAGATTCATGAACAGCTTGACTACATCAAAGACGAAATTGCGTGGCTGAAATCCACTAGAAACGATATAGCTCATTATCTCCGAGCGCCAGATGCTCTCTCGATGGCTGACTATATTTTTGCGAAAGGAGGGTTTGAGGTATCGGCAAGGCAGGCCATTGCTGTCGTTTATCAAGTGGCTAGAGCCTATGTCCGCCTTGACCCTAACACTGCGCTCCAGGGAACGCGCCGCAAGCGGCGCTTCCCCTGAGCTCTGACGTTAGGCTTCCATGAGGTATCAGAAATTGCTTGAATTCATACCTGCCGAGCAACTTAAGAAATACTTTGAAGTGTTCGGTCATTTCTATTCGGTGGATTTGAAGTCTGGCGAGAAAATTGATTGCCGAAGTGTTTTAGAAATCGTATCAAGTCAAAGAAAACCATCGGATATTGGCTTGTTGCTAGACGACTCCCCTGACGCAATTTTTATCATGATGAACCCAGGCTCATCGAGACCGCTTGTAGAAGTAAATAACTTCATTTCAGAGGGCTTGATAAATCAACTTGAGGTGTCGTTAGTGCCAACAAAACCAGATACCACCCAGTATCAAGTAATGCGAGTCATGCACTATTGCGGCTGGCATCATGTCAGAGTCTTGAATATCTCAGACATGAGGGACCCAAAAAGTGGGAGCTTTGTTGAACGCTATAACGATATTGAAAACCGAACTGGGTTTTCTGCTCATTCATTATTCGCTGACAACCGATCCGTTGAATTAAGACGCAAGCTGAACAAGAAACCAGAAGCACCTATCGTTTGCGCATGGGGTGTCAGCTCTGATTTAGACCCGCTTATTGAAAGGTGTTTGAGTAAGGTGGCTAGCTCGTTTGAGCTTACTGGACTGATGAAGCCAAGCACAGAAAATAAATATTTCCATCCATTACCCACGCTGCAAAAGGACAAAGAACAGTGGGTCACAAATCTAGTTACACACATCAGCGCCTAACCCTGCATTCGAGAGGGACTGGCCGTATGCATTCTCTTTGCGGCCTGCGGTTATTGAATTTTCTAGGCTCCGGTCACGTTTCGTGGCGGCCAGCCCCTCAATTTGAACATTTCGAAATCCGCGAATGTCACTTATAAGTGACATTCGCGGATTTCGAAAACAGACAATCAACGTTTGAGTTCAGGTTACGGCCCGTTAGGGTCGTCGTGCCTGCAACGAATTGTTAGAGGTTCAACCACGATTGCTCTGGACGTGATGGCGGCACAATTTCTACGACCTTCTTAATAGTGTAGGTGTAGTAGTTCCGACTTGATCTGACAGTATGGCCTTGCCAAAGGTGAGGTTACCCGGTTTGATATAGGTGCGAATCTTTATCAAACAAAGCGCGCAAGCGCCAAGGAGTAACCCCATGAACAGTTTTCACCAAAACGTTATCAAACACAAGGTTGGCCTGCTGAATCTGGCTGCTGAACTCGGTAATGTGTCCCGCGCCTGCAAGGTGATGGGCTTTTCCCGCGATACCTTCTACCGTTATCAGTCGGCTATGGAAAACGGTGGTGTCGACGCCCTGATCGATGCTAATCGCAGAAAGCCGAACCACAAGAACCGGGTTGAAGAGGCCACAGAATTAGCGGTTGCCGCCTTCGCCCTGGAACAACCGGCATTTGGTCAGGTGCGCGTATCCAATGAGCTGCGCAAACGCGGCATCTTTGTTTCTCCCTCTGGTGTACGCTCTGTTTGGCTGCGGCGTGATCTCGAATCGTTCAAGAAGCGCCTGACTGCACTGGAACGGCATGTTGCTGAAACGGGCGAGGTGCTGACCGAAGCGCAAGTAGGCGCCCTGGAAAAGAAACAGGACGACGATGTGGCGCATGGCGAGATTGAAACGGCTCACCCAGGCTATCTCGGCAGCCAGGATACGTTCTATGTGGGCACCCTCAAAGGCGTCGGCCGGATTTACCAGCAGACCTTCGTTGACACCTATTCGAAGTGGGCAGCGGCCAAACTCTACACGACCAAAATGCCGATCACCGCAGCCGATCTGCTTAATGACCGGGTGCTGCCATTCTTCGCCGAGCAGAACATGGGGATGATACGCATCCTGACGGATCGCGGCACCGAATATTGCGGCAAACCGGAATCCCATGACTATCAGCTCTATCTGGCCTTGAATGACATCGAGCATACCAGGACCAAAGCCAATCATCCGCAGACCAACGGCATCTGTGAACGCTTCCACAAGACCATCCTGCAGGAGTTCTATCAGGTCGCGTTCCGGCGCAAGATTTACCGGTCAATCGCGGAGCTGCAAACGGATCTGGATGAATGGCTGGTTTATTACAACAATGACCGCACCCATCAGGGCAAGATGTGCTGCGGCCGCACTCCGACGCAAACACTTATTGACGGAAAGGAGGCATGGCACGATAAAATCACCACATTGAACAACTGAATCTGAACTGACAGCTGCATCTGTCAAACCGGGGAACTGTCAGATCAGATCGCGACTACTACACCTTATGGTTTCAACTAGAAGCATTAATGCCCGCATCGGGTTGTTATCGGGCATTTACGCGGAGTCGTAAAATAGACATAGTAGATACAGGGTTGAATTTACGACTTTACTAAAGGCTAGTGTGAAATTGGTAGGTCTGGAACCCATATAAAATGGGACTCGTCATTTACGACTTTAATTGTGCAGAACACTTATTGTGAAGAAATAGAAAAAAATGGTTACCAAGTGTTAGACATAACGCCAAAACACGCTGCTAGAATTATGCTGCTTCCTGACATGCATCAGGACCCGTTTGATCGAATGTTGCTTGCCCAGGCTTTGAGTGAGCCACTTAAATTTGTAACGGCTGATAGCTTATTAGCAGGATATTCTGATTTGGTTGAAGTAATTTAAAAATGTTGAATTTATGACTTTACCAAAGGTTGGTTTGAAATTTATAGGTCATAAATTTATATGTTATGGGAATCGTTATTTACGACTTTAATTGCGCAGGATACTTATCCTGTTCAGCGCGTCAGCAATGGATGTCGCGTCATCCGGGCGCACCAGCCGTGCTACTTCCCGGCCATCCTTTAGAAAGATCAGTGTCGGCCAGAGTTTGACGGTAAATGATCGTCCCAGACGGCGTCCCTTGCCGTCTTCGATTTTGATGTGGCGTATGTGTGGTTGTCCGGCAAACGCCAGGGCGATCAGCGGTTGTGCTGCCCGGCAGTGTCCGCACCAGGCGGCGCCGAATTCCAATACAGCCGGCCCTTGCAGCGCATTGATTTCAGTGCGAGTGGGCTCGGCATTCTTATCTTCAGGGGCTGTGTCCATGACCATCTCTGCTAACGAATATTTATGACATTTAGCCGGATTGTATAGCGGAATTGCGGCTTCAGATAGCTGTCGATTCAATTGCCGTTATGCAGCTCGAATCGAACCTGTTCCAGAAAATCGGCGGCAAATGCAACTCCGGTCTTGGAATCGCGCAATGCCATGTGCCAGTGAGCAACTGCGGCCATGAGCTGTTCCGCACTGTGGCAACGCTGGATGCGGCTGATTATTTCCGCACCCATGAGCCCGAGATAGGTATTGGCTGTCGTGGTCATGAAGTGTTTCACTTCTGCGATCACGGCGGGATCCTGGGTCAGTGCAGGTGAGCGGGGCTGTGGGGATGGGGTGATGACGGCCGGTTTGAGGGCGGCAGACGTCAGATTGATGTCATTCGTCACCACCCGATTCTGCATTGCGTTAATCCGCGTCGCCTGTTCGCGCTGTTCGTCGGCTAACACGATGAATCCGCTTTGCAGCAGGAAGGGGATGGTCTTTTCCAGCTCGGGCAGCGGTATGGCGGTAGCAATGATGCCCAGACTTTTTGCGCAATCCATCAATATCAGGGTGCTGCGCTGACGGGATTGCAGGCCGTGGTGACGACCGGCAATTTCTTCGTGGCCTTTTGCGGTTTTGCAGTAGACAAGCTGCGGGTTGTGGGGCATGGCATCGGTATCGGTGCAATCAAAGATTGCGATTCTAAATGGCAAATGCTGCACTAATATGAAGGCAGGTACAGGGGACTGCGTATTTTATTTTGTGCGCATTTCAGGTATAGTCCGGGCTTGTCCGCAGTGTTTGCGGGAGAGTGCGTATCGTTGACCAAATTGTCAGCGACAGCCGCCGAAGGCGTAATTCACCCAGAATCGCTCAGGCTCCCGAACCGCAAATCACAGGGCATCTCTGGAGAGCGACGCGAACAGCGTCCACCGAAGGGGCACACGGCGCGATCATCGTGCTGTAATCTCTCAGGTAAATAGGACAGGGGGGTGATGATGGCACATCGTTACCACTTTTTTTATTTACCGACCATGACTATCAATACCATCAATATTATTTCCGAGTCTGGCCGTCAGCCCAATGCTGTGCGTATGCCGATCTGGATTCGTCAGAATCTGGGTCAGGATATGCATTACGGCAAGACCGATGCGGCCGTGCATGCGCATCGCCTGCATACCGTATGCGAAGAGGCGCGCTGCCCGAATCGCGGCGAATGCTGGAGTCGCGGCACCGCAACTTTCATGCTGCTGGGCGATACCTGCACGCGCGCCTGCGGCTTCTGCGCGGTGAAAACTGGCAAGTCGGACTGGCTGGATGCTGATGAACCCAATCGCGTCGCCGAGGCGGTGCTGGAGTTGCAATTGCGCTATATCGTGCTGACCTCGGTAAACCGGGATGACCTGGCCGATGGTGGCGCGGGCATCTTCGCGGAAACTTTGCGCCAGTTGCGTTTGCGCGATGCCCAGATCGGTGTGGAATTTCTTACCCCCGACTTTCGCCAGAATCAGAGTGACGCAGTTGCCACGGTGATGGCGACCTTGGCTGATTTGCCTGAAGCTGTGCGCCGCGATCTGGTGTGGGGGCATAATGTGGAAACGGTGCCGCGCCTGTATCAGACCGCGCGCCGCGGTTCCAAATATGAGCGTTCATTAAGTTTACTGGCGCTGGCCGCCCAGCAGCCGGGCGTCGCCGCCAAATCAGCATTGATGCTGGGCCTGGGCGAAACCCGCGACGAGGTGCTGGCCGTGTTGCGCGACCTGCGTGACGCTGGCGTATCGCGGGTGTCGCTGGGGCAGTATTTGCGGCCGTCGCTGGATCATTTGCCGGTGATCGAATACATCCACCCGGACGCTTTTACCGAATACGAAAATGATGCGCGCGCCATGGGCTTCGACTGGGTCAAGGCCGGGCCGCTGGTGCGCAGCAGTTACTATGCAGAAGAAATACAGCAGCACTCAATTTAACCGCTGAAATTTTACAGACAGGATACACATGTTAAAACAGACTCCACTGAATGCAGCACACCGTGACATGGGTGCAAAGATGGTCGATTTCGGCGGCTGGGATATGCCGGTCAATTACGGTTCGCAGATCGAAGAACATCATCAGGTGCGCAATGACGTCGGCATGTTCGACGTGTGCCACATGCTGGTAGTGGACGTGAAGGGTGGCGACGTACGCGGTTTCCTGCGTGGGCTGGTGGCCAATAATGTGGACAAGCTCACGGTGAGCGGCAAGGCGCTGTATTCGTGCATGCTCAATCCCGAAGGCGGCGTTATTGACGATCTGATCATTTATTTCATGACTGAGGACTGGTTCCGTATCGTGGTGAATGCCGGTACCGCAGACAAAGACGTGGCCTGGATGCTTAAACAGGCGGAGGGGCGAGCGCTTACTGTCACGCCACGTCGTGATTTGGCGATGATCGCTGTGCAGGGCCCTAATGCACGTGCCAAGGTGTGGGAGGCCATCCCCGGTGCGCAAGCAGTGAGTGAGGCGATGAAGCCGTTTAACGCGGTGGAATTTCAGCAATACTTTATTGCCCGTACCGGCTATACCGGCGAAGACGGTTTCGAAATCATGCTGCCGGTGGCAGAAGCCGAAGCGATGTGGCACCGGCTCGCCAGCCTGGGCGTGAAACCGATAGGATTAGGCGCGCGCGACACCTTGCGTCTGGAGGCAGGGATGAACCTGTACGGGCAGGATATGGACGAAGCCACCAACCCCCTGGAATGCGGCCTGGCATGGACCATCGATCTGAAAAGCGAGCGCGATTTCATCGGTAAAGCCGCGTTGCTGTCGCGCGACATCAATCTGCAACTGGTCGGCCTGGTGCTGCTGGACAAAGGTGTGTTGCGCGCACACCAGGTGGTGCAGACCAAACACGGTGCAGGCGAAATCACCAGCGGCACTTTTTCCCCAACATTACAGCAATCTATCGCGCTGGCACGTATCCCGCTAGGCATTGCGCCGGGCGCAGAAGTCGAGGTGGCTGTGCGTGACAAACAGCTTAGAGCGAAAGTGGTAAGCTACCCGTTCGCGCGTACTGGCCATTCATTAATTTCCTGAATTTAGACAGATAACCTAGGAGTAACACACATGAGTATCCCTGCAGATTTGAAATATACCGCCTCCCACGAGTGGGTTAAAACTAATGCGGATGGCACAGTCACCGTAGGCATCACCGCGCATGCGCAAGATTTATTGGGCGATATGGTGTTCGTGGAAAACCCGGCTGTTGGCCGTACCCTGGCTGCTGGAGAAGAGTGCGCTGTGGTGGAGTCGGTTAAAGCTGCGTCCGATGTGTACGCACCTATCGCCGGCGAAGTGGTCGCCGCTAACGCCGACATCGAGGCTGCACCGGAAGCTATTAACCAGGATGCCTATGCGGCATGGATGTTCAAGCTCAAACCGGCCAACAGCGCCGATGTCAACAGCTTGATGGATGCCGCGGCTTATCAGGCGCTGGTTGAATCCGAAGCACATTAAGATCGAATAATAACAGGACTCGCCATGCCATTTATTCCGCATACCGATGAAGATGTAACCCAGATGCTCGCTGCTATCGGCGCACCGTCGATAGACGCCTTGTTTGATGAAATCCCCGAAGCGCTGCGCAGCGGCAAGCTGACGCAAGTGCCCGAGGCGATGACCGAAATGGAAATCAGCCGGCTGATGCAGGACCGCGCCGAGCTGGATGGACGGCAGTTGAATTTCATCGGTGCCGGCGCGTATGAGCACCATATTCCGGCAGCGGTTTGGCAAATTACCACGCGCGGCGAGTTCTATTCCGCATATACCCCGTATCAGGCCGAGGCTTCGCAGGGCACGCTGCAGCTGATTTACGAATACCAGACCATGATGGCGAGCCTGACCGGCATGGATGTGTCCAATGCGTCGCTGTATGACGGCGGTTCGGCACTGGCCGAAGCGGTGCTGATGGCGGTGCGCGCACACAAGGGCGCGATGCGCGTGCTGATGCCGAAAACCGTATCGCCGCTGTATCGCGCGGTGGTGCGTGGCATGGTGAAGAATCAGCACATCGAGCTGGTGGAGCTGGACTATGATCCTGTCAGCGGCACCACGCCGGTACCGAGCGCCGACATGGGCGACTTTGCCGCGTTGGTTATCCCGCAGCCGAATTTTTTCGGTGCGCTGGAAGATGTCGATGCGCTGACCGACTGGGCGCACGCTCATGGCGGTCGCGTGATTGCACTCACCAATCCGACCAGTCTGGCGTTGTTCAAGGCACCCGGCCAATGGGGTACGGCAGGTGCGGATATCGCCACCGGCGACGGCCAACCGCTGGGCGCGCCGCTGTCCAATGGCGGGCCGTATTACGGCTTCATGGCGTGCAAACAGGCGCTGGTGCGGCAGATGCCGGGGCGCATCGTCGGGCGCACCGTCGATCTGGAAGGTAAGCAGGGTTTCACGCTGACATTACAGGCGCGCGAACAGCATATACGCCGTTCCAAGGCCACGTCGAACATCTGTACCAATCAGGGGCTGGTGGTGACGGCCTCCACCATTTACATGAGCTTGCTGGGGCCGGAGGGTTTGAAGCGGGTAGCGGCAAGCTCGCATGCGAATATGCGCAGCCTGCTCGCTCAGTTAAGCGCCATTCTCGGTGTGAAGCAGGCGTTTGCCGGATATTATTTCCATGAAGCGGTGGTACAGCTGGATCGTCCGGTCGCGCCGGTGCTGGCTGCATTGCAGGCGCAGGGCATACTGGGCGGGCATGATCTCAGTGCGGACTATCCGGAACTGGGTAATGCGCTGCTGATCTGTGCCACGGAAACCAAGACCGCCGCCGATCTGCAGCGCTATGCGCAGCAATTGAGCCAAATCCTGAGCAAATAAACATAGAGACGACCATGCTGATATTTGAACATTCCCGCCCTCATCGTGCCGCCCATGCACAAATGCCGGCTCATGCCGCCGACATCAGTGATCTGCCTGCCAGTCTGCTGCGTCAGGACGAGCCGCTGCTGCCGCAAGCCTCGGAGATGGATGTGGTGCGCCATTACACGCGCCTGAGCCAGAAGAATTTTTCCATCGATACGCAGTTCTACCCGCTGGGTTCCTGCACCATGAAATACAACCCGCGTGCCTGCAATAGTCTGGCGATGCTGCCGGGTTTTCTGGCGCGGCACCCGTTCGCACCGGCAACGACCGGTCAGGGCTTTCTGGCGTCGATGTACGAGCTGCAGGAAATGCTCAAGGACGTCACCGGCATGGCCGGCGTATCGCTGGCACCGATGGCCGGCGCACAAGGTGAATTCGCCGGCGTGGCGATGATCCGGGCTTATCACGATGCCCGCGGCGACGATGCGCGGCGCGAGATCATCGTGCCGAACGCAGCGCACGGCACCAATCCGGCTACCGCAGTGATGTGCGGCTATACCGTGCGCGAGATCCCGACCGACAAGGAAGGCGACGTTGATCTGGAAGCATTGCAGGCTGCAGTGGGGCCGCATACCGCCGGGCTGATGCTGACCAACCCGTCCACGCTGGGCGTGTTTGAAAAGAAAATCCAGCAGATCCAGAAGATCGTGCACGATGCGGGTGGCCTGCTGTATTACGACGGTGCCAATCTGAACGCCATCCTCGGCCGTGTCAAACCCGGCGACATGGGCTTTGACGTTATCCACATGAATCTGCACAAGACCTTCTCCACTCCGCATGGCGGCGGCGGACCAGGTGCGGGTCCGGTGGGTGTGGCTGCACGTCTGCTGCCGTACATGCCGGTGCCGGTAGTGACCAGGGAAAATGGCCAGTACCGCTTGCTGGTGGAAGGCGACATTCCCGCCACTATCGGTCGCATGAGCGCCAATCATGGCAATGCTGGCGTGCTGCTGCGCGCTTACATCTATGCCCGTATGCTGGGTGCGGAAGGTATGCATCGCGTCGCCGAATTTGCCACGCTGAATGCCAACTATTTGCTGGCAGAGTTGCAGAAAGCCGGATTCGACATCGCGTTCCCGACGCGTCGCGCCAGCCACGAGTTCATCGTCACCCTGAAGAAGCTCAAGGATGAAACCGGCGTCACCGCGATGGACTTTGCCAAGCGCCTGCTGGATTACGGCTACCATGCGCCGACTACGTATTTCCCGATGCTGGTGCCGGAATGCCTGCTGATTGAGCCGACTGAAACCGAATCCAGGGAAACGCTGGATGCGTTCGTGGCCGCGATGAAGACCATCCTGGCCGAAGCCTACGCGACGCCGGAGCTGGTCAGGGGCGCGCCGTACACCCAGCCGGTGCGCCGCCTCGACGACGTCAAGGCTGCCCGCGAGCTGGATCTGGTGTGGCGTCAGCCTGCTGCCTGAGCCAGTGCTGTATAAAGGCGTTGATGTCGCAGTCGTAATTGCAGCATCAGCGCCGAGCGAATGCCGAGTGCGGTTGAATTGAGTTGCGGTAGATTGTTCGCCTCCAACCATCCTGATTCCTGAACCGGATCCCGTTTTATGCCTCTCGCTTCAGAAAAACCCCGCCTTCCGGGCTGGCTCAGTGGAATCCTGCTGATCGGTTTTCCTACGACGTAATCCGCACCATAGCAAAATTAACTGCATGGCTGTGTGCGCACTGGCGACGTTATTGCGCGCTGGGGCGGTGGGGAATTCCTGATCATGTTCCCTGACTGTAACCGGGAGCAGGCATGCGGGTTGCCGAGCAATTGCGTCTTGCGGTATCTGCGCATGATTTTGCTTTCGATCAGACCGAGGAAGCGGTCACGGTGAGCCTAGGGATTGCGTAGTATCTGCCGGAAGAATCGATAGATGCTTTTTTTGCGTGGGTCAACCACGCGTTGTATCAAGCCAAAGCGCAAGGCCGCAACATGACCGTTACGGTATAGCCGGCAGTGGTTGATTGTTCCTGTGCCGATTAGCCAAATCTACCAGTTTAACTCCGCAGCTTCTCCCGTAAAATTCAGGATGGCATTGATAAGCCTGAATGAGATTAAGCCATCTAATCCGCAGGAGTCAGGCTGTCTGGAGATTTAAGTGAATCGGTTATCTGAGCAAGCATTACCCATACTGGATGTGATCGAGGACGGCGTGTTTATTTTTGCGCTGGATTCGCTGCGTTTCAGTTATGTGAATGATGGCGCCGTCCGTCAGACAGGTTATGCCCAAGCCGAATTGCTGGGAATGACCCCGCTGGATATCAAGCCGGAATTTGATGAAGAGAGTTTTCGTCAAATGCTGCTGCCGCTGGTTCAAGGCGCGGTACGCACTATCCGTCTGGAAACCTTGCAGCGCTGCAAACATGCGGGAAGCATTGCGGTAGAGCTTATTCTGCAGTTGCTGGAGGCAGAGCAACTGCAACCCAGTGTGATTGTCATTGCTCGCAATATTGCCGAACGCAGGCAGGCTGATCTCTCGCTGAAACGCGAAGCCTCCGAATGGACTCAGGTGATGGATTCTTTCGAGGATGCCATTTGTCTGCTGGACGCCGATCGCCGCCTGGTCAGGGCGAACAAGAAATTCTATTCGCTGATGCGAATCGAGCCAGCACAGGCGATAGGCAAGCTTATGCGCGATGTGGCCCATCCATCCGGTGAGCCCGTCCCTTGCCCGGTATGCCTGGCTCAGGAAGAAAAGCTGGACGCGGTGATCACGATGGAAGCCGATCATCCGGACAATCCTGCCCCCGGTCTTCCTATCGAAATCACCGTCAAAATCATCCGCGACGATCACGGCGCCGCCAGCGGCATCCTGATGAGTATGCATGACCTTAGCCACGCGCGAAAAATAGAGGACAAATTACGCCAGAGCGAAGATCGCTTTCGCAGTGTCATGGCGGAAGCGCCGTTACCGATGATTATCCATGCCGAAGATGGCGAGGTGCTGGGGATCAATAAAGCCTGGGCGGAGGTCACCGGTTATGTCCATGCGGACATTCCGACCATCAGGCACTGGACTGAAAGGGCGTATGGAGAAGAGGCGTGGCTGGTGCAGCAGAGCATCTCCAAATTGTATGCGACCACGCAGCGGGCCGATCGCGGTGAGAATACGATTACCTGCAAGGATGGCAGTACGCGTATCTGGCACATCAGTGCGGCGCCCGTCGGTAAACTGGCTGACGGACGCAGATATGTTGTGAGCATGGCGCTGGATGTGACGGAAAGAAAGCAGGCGCAAGCCCAGATCGAATTTCTGGCCTATCACGATGCGCTGACGCAGCTGCCTAACCGGCTGCTTGCCAAGGACCGCATGGAGCTCGCGATACGGGCAGCCGATCGCACGCAAACCAAGTCTGCGTTACTGTTCCTGGATCTGGATAATTTTAAAACCATCAACGATTCGCTGGGCCATATGGTCGGCGATGCGCTGTTGAAGCAGGTTGCCTCGCGCTTGCGGGAATGCCTGCGCGACACGGATATTCTGAGCCGGCAAGGCGGCGACGAGTTTTTGATCGTGCTCACCGACATCCATGACGACGATGCGATCATGGTCGTAGCCGAGAAGATACTGGAGAATCTGGCGCAGCCCTTCCATATCGAGCATTACGAATTATCCACTTCGCTGTCGATTGGCATCGCCGTCTATCCCAACGACGGCGATGATTTCGATACCCTGCTGAAGAAAGCCGACACGGCGATGTATCAGGCCAAGGAATCGGGGCGCAATGCCTATCGCTTCCATACAGCGCAAATGAACATCAATGTGGTCGATCATTTGCAGATACGTAACGGCCTGCGCCAGGCGCTGGAAAAAGGCGGGTTGTCACTCTACTTCCAGCCCCAGATCAGCCTGAGTAACGGGGCAGTCGTCGGCGCAGAAGCATTGCTGCGCTGGCAGCACCCGCAGTTAGGCATGTTGCCGCCGGGGCGCTTCATTTCGGTAGCCGAGGACAGCGGGCTTATCGTGCCGATCGGCGACTGGGTATTGCAGGAAGCCTGCCGACAGGCAATGGCCTGGCAGCAGGCGGGTCTGCCGGAGCTGGTCATTGCGGTGAATCTCTCTGCGGTACAATTCAAACGTGGCGATCTGGAACAAAGTGTGACGCGGGCGCTGACCGAATCCGGCCTGAATCCGGCGTTGCTCGAGTTGGAATTGACCGAATCGATCCTGATTCAGGATGCAGAAAAGGTGTTGAGCAGGCTGCGGCGGCTGAAAGCGCTGGGCGTCAAGCTGTCCATTGACGATTTCGGTACGGGTTATTCCAGCCTGTCCTATCTGAAGCGCTTTGAAGTCGATAAACTGAAAATCGATCAGTCGTTCATACGTGACATGGCGGATGATCCCAACGATGCAGCAATCGTTAGAGCCATTATCCAGATGGCCAGGAGCCTCAATCTCAAGACCATCGCCGAAGGTGTAGAAGATGAACGTCAGCTTTCGTTGCTGCGTCTGCAGTATTGTGACGAGATACAGGGCTATTATTTTGCCCGCCCGATGCCTGCGGACGAGTTCGCCGTTTATCTTGGCGCTAACTCATGAACTGCGCTGCTGGTGTTGCTCAAAGATAGTGCGTGCATCCAGCTTCGCCTGCTGTTTGGTGCGCAAGGCGGAATTTTCATCGTGGGCCACAAAGAAATCAGCCTCCTGCGCCTGCATTACTAGACGGATCGCGGCCGCATCTATCAGTTTGTATCTTTCCGCGATAAGTGTCGTTACTTCGTCCAGATATTCTTCGTAGGTCATTATTTTTCCTGTTTAACTGCGTATGTCGGCATGATGCCATTATGCCAGAGATACGCTATTTTCCGGACTTGCGAGTATTTCTACCATTTCCCGATGTTTGAACTATCCTTGAATCTGGTGTGCTGCCGGAAATCAGTCAGTGTGTTGTAAGCTGAGTAGCCTAGACTGAATTCAAGATAAATATATCTTATAAGGGGGTGGTATGAAAATATTGGAATACAAGTCCATGAGGACCATGCAGTTGGTCACCCTGTTGCTATCTTTCCTTACGGCGCTTATGTCATTCAATGCCGAGGCCGTTCCCGCTTTTGTGCGGCAAACAGGGCAGAATTGCCTTGCTTGTCATGCCGGCGGCCAGTTTCCCGAGCTGACGCCATACGGACGCATGTTCAAGCTCACCGGCTATACCATCGGCGAGCGCACCGTGCCGCTTTCAGTGATGGGCGTGTTTACCTCGAATAGGGTAAAAGTGGCCGATTCCGCCGCCGGGCACACTCAGGACGGTACGCTTACCTTCAATACCGGCAGCCTGTTCCTCGCCGGCAAGATCACCGACAAGACCGGTGTGTTCGCCCAGATCACTTACGATAATTACGCCAGTCCTTCCGATAAAATCGGTTTCTCCGGGCATACCGGCGCGGACAACATGGATTTTCGCTATGCCGACCGTTTGGTCGATAACAAAACCGATCTGATTTACGGCGTCACGGTGCATAACAATCCTGGCGTACAGGACGTATGGAATAGCACACCGGCCTGGGGTTACGGTGTGGTGCCTGGCAGCACGGGCATAGGTGCGGCGACAACGCCGATGCTGGATGGCGGGCTGGGACAGCAAGTGGTCGGCGCAGGGGCTTATGTGTACTGGAATCAGACCGTCTATGCGGAGCTGACCGGTTACCGTACCGGCGATGGCGTGTTTTCCTTCATGACTCAGGGTAACGGCACGCAGACGGTAATCAAAGGCACTAACCCTTATCTGCGGCTGGCGCTGACCCATGCCTGGGGAGCGCATAATGCGATGCTCGGAGTGACGCATCTGGATGTGCAGCAATACCCGGATCCGACTAATCTGACGACAGCGACCGACCGCTATCGCGATAACAGCATCGATTTCCAGTATCAGTATCTGCTCGATCCGCATACGGTCACCGCAACTGTGACCCGCATCCATGAAACCATCGATTCCGGCACACTGGGGACGCTGGCGGAGAGCGTCGATTCGTTCCGGGCGAAGGCATCTTATGTCTATCAGGCCAAGTACGGTGCGACGCTTTCCTACTTCGATGTCAGCAATAGCGTAAATAATGCCGGAGCGACGCAAACCGGCACGCAAGGCTGGACCCCGGAAATATTCTGGATGCCGTTGCAGTATCTGCGACTCGGCGTGCAATATACCCTGTTTGACAAGGTGAATGGCGTATCCACCAACACCGATGGGGCAGGCAGAAAAGCCAGCGATGACAACACATTGCTGTTCTATGTATGGGGCGCATATTAGGCGCTTTCTGCTGATTAATGCTGAAGTCGCAGGGCGCAGGCCTGACATGAATAACAGAAAATGGGAGATAGCATCATGCATAAAGTCACGATCGGTTTCATCCTGGCGCTGACCACAATCGCAGCGGGTTGCACGACGACGCAGACGCAGAGTTCCCGCAATCTGGCCGATCCCGCTGTCCCGGGCAAGGCATTGGCGCAGCAGGTATGCTCGATCTGCCACGGCGCTGATGGTAATTCCACTAACCCTACTTTCCCCAGGCTGGCAGGGCAGCAGGAAACCTACCTGATTGCGCAATTGACCGAGTTCAGAAGCCATGGGCGCTCCGATCCGGCAGGCTCGGAATACATGTGGGGCATTTCCCGGCATCTGACCGATACGCAAATCCAGCAGCTGGCCGCGTATTTCGCGCAACAGAAGCCAGCTGCCGATCAGTCCGTCTATCCCCGACTGGAAGCGGACGGCAGAGCGATCTTCATGAAGGGGCTGACCAGCCAGAATATTCCGGCATGTGAGACTTGCCACGGTGCCCGCGGTCAGGGCAATGGCATATTCCCGCGTATCGCAGGACAGCATGCAGACTATGTCGCCAAGCAGCTGCGGGTGTTCAAGGACACTGAAATGCGCCCTGCCGGTGCAGTGATGAAGGTGATTACTCATGACCTCACGCCGGATGAAATCAAGGCTGTTGCGGCGTATGTGTCGACAATTTCGCAGTAAATGCTGCGGTATCTGCTGCAAGCGGGCGTCTGCAAGGCGCCCGTTTCCATGGCGGTGTACGCGAGTCACCGCATCTGCTATCCGCAGTTGTGTTACGCCAAGGCTGGTCAATCGTGCTGCGCTGATCTAATATGAGCCAGCCTGCCTTCCCCTGATTTTGAAAGATGATCTTGTCATTCCGCCGTTTGCGCATATTAATCCTGTTGTCACTGCTGGGCACCATAACGGCCGTTACTTTCTGGGAGCGGTGGTCGGTGGCGCAGTGGCAGCAGCCGCTGCAAGTGGTGATATATCCGGTCAACGGCGATGGTACGGAAGCGGTTGCGGAATATATCGCGGGATTGAGTGCGGACCGGTTCCGGGCGATTCCCGAATTCATGCGCAGCCAGAGTGAGCGTTATCGGCTCAAGCCGCTGCCACTGCCGCAGATGACGCTGGGCAACGTGGTGGCGAGCGCACCACCGCCGCAGCCGGTGAATGGCAGCATGCTGGATACGCTGTGGTGGAGCTTGCGACTGCGTTATTACGTGTTTCATAACACTTCGTTCTGGCACAGTCTGGGGCGGATAAAACTGTTTGTGGTCTACCATCAGGGCGAGGACGGCATACCGCTGGAACATTCGCTGGGAATGCAGAAAGGTCTGCTCGGCGTGATCCATGCCTATGCGCGGCCCGCTCAGGATGGGCAGAACAATGTGGTGATTGCCCATGAGCTGCTGCATACCCTCGGTGCTACGGATAAATACGATGGCAATCTGCAGCCGGTATATCCTGACGGTTTTGCCGAGCCTGAAAACGGCATCCGTTACCCGCAGAAACTGGCGGAGATCATGGCCGGGCGCATTGCGGTCGCACCTAGGCGGGCGGTTATGCCGAAAAGCCTGGCAGCCTGCGTGATCGGCGCCAAAACCGCTTACGAGATAAACTGGAAATAATGAAACCTTACTCCGAATCCTGCGAGCGCAATCAGGCGCCTATACTCGAGCAGTTGCAAATGCTGTTTGCCGAGCGCCGCCACGTGCTGGAAATCGCCAGCGGCACTGGCCAGCACGCAGTGTATTTTGGCAGGGCGTTGCCGCATCTGAGCTGGCAGACCAGCGATCTGCCGGCCAATCACGCGGGTATCCGGGTATGGCTGGCCGAGGCGCGATTGCCTAATGTGCTGCCGCCGCTGGCGCTGGACGTGAATGACGCCGTGTGGCCGGTGATTGCCGTAGATGCCGTGTTTAACGCCAATACCGTGCATATCGTGTCGTGGCCGGCGGTGCAGCGCATGTTCGCCGGTATCGGCCGGGTGTTGCAGCCGGGCGGCGTGCTCTGCCTGTATGGGCCGTTCAATTATGGCGGTGCTTATACATCGGCGAGCAATGCCGATTTTGACGCTTGGCTGAAAGCGCGTGACTTGCACATCGGCATCCGCGATTTTGAAGCTGTGTGCGAGCTGGCGGCGGCGCAAGGGTTGAGTCTGGTGCAGGATATCGCGATGCCGTCCAACAACCGGCTGCTGGCATGGCGCAAATCAGTCTGACGGCAGCTGCTTGAACGGATTGTGCTCATTGAGCTCATCGGTGTAACGAGACATGCCTTCGGTTTCCCGCGCCAGAAAATCTTCCACCGCGCGACTGAATCGGGGGTGTGCCAGCCAATGTGCTGACCAGGTGGTGACTGGTAGAAAGCCGCGGGCAATCTTGTGTTCACCTTGCGCGCCGCCTTCAAATACCGCGATTTTTTCGGCGATGCAGAATTCTATCGTCTGATAGTAACAGGTCTCGAAATGCAGGCCGGGATGGTATTCCAGCGCGCCCCAGTAGCGGCCATACAGAGTGTCCGGCGTGTAGATATTGAGCGCGCTGGCGATAGGCTGGCCGTCGCGCCAGGCGATGATCAGCAGCACATTGTCCGGCATGGTGATGCCGATGCGCTGGAAGAAATCCAGATTCAGATACGGCGTCGAGCGGTGCTGGATATAAGTGCTGTCGTAGCAGCGCACGAAAAACGCCCAGTGCGCAGACGTAATGTTCTGACCGGTGTGATGGGTAAAGCTGATGCCGGCATCGCGCACGCGGCGGCGTTCCTGCTTGATCTTCTTGCGCTTGTCGTTGTTCATTGCCGCCAGATAGGCGTCGAAATCGGCATAGCCCGGATTCTGCCAGTGGAACTGCACACCCTGGCGCAACATCATGCCCGCCTGCTGAAATTCCCGGACTTGCATCTCGTCGGGGAACAGGCAGTGCAGAGAGGATACCTCCAGTTGTTGCGCCATCTGCAGGGCGGCCTGAATCAGCGTGGCACGGACCCCCGCTGTCGCGCCAAGTGCACGCAGACCGGTAATCGGGCTGAAGGGCACGGCGCACAGCAGCTTGGGATAATAGTCCAGTCCCTGGCGTTCGTACGCTTCCGCCCAGGCCCAATCGAACACATATTCGCCGTAGGAGTGGCGCTTGAGATAAAGCGGCAGCGCACCGATCAGTTGGTCGTCCTGCCACAGCGTGATAAATTGCGCCTGCCATCCCGTGCGCTGGGTCGCGCAGCCCGATTCCTGCAATGCCGCCAGGAATGCGTGGCACAGAAACGGGTTGCCGCCGGTCAGCGCGTCCCACTGGGCCGCAGGAAGGTCGGCGATGATAGCGACTATGCTGATTTCAGCAGCAGGAGCGGGTGCATTCATCAGGGTGTGGCGGAGGGCAGCAGGTCGTTGATCTTTTGCAGCGTCTCCGCTTCATCCCATTCGGTTGAGCCGAACAGCGCATAGCGTATCCTGCCGGTGCCGTCGATCACGTAGCTGGTAGGGAAGGCGAACACTTTCCAGCTTTTGAGCGCATGGCCGTCGCTGTCGAGCAGCACGGTAAAGTCGGTATGGACGGTTTTGATATAGGCGCTGACGACATCGGGCGTTTCACCCATGTCGACGGCGAGGATGGTGAAGGGCTTGCCGGCTAGCTTCTCCTTCAGGCGCTGCATCGACGGCATCTCGGCGCGGCAGGGCGGGCACCAGCTGGCCCAGAAATTAACCAGTACCACGCGCCCGCGGTAGTCCTCGAGCTTGTGCGTGTTGCCGGCGAGATCCTTGAGCGCGAGCGGCGGGGTAGCGCCGCCCTGATAAGGCTTGAGTTCGCGCGCTTGGGCGACGCTCGTGGCCAGGGCCAGGCTGAGCAGGATTGATAGACAGATATTCTTCAAGGTTGCTTTCCTCCGAGTTGTTTATAGGCATTTATTATTAATTGCGGCAGGGATGGCGCGAGTGCCTGTTCCGCCGGCAAGGCATCGTCGCGGAAATAAAAACGGTCGCGCACCTTGGGTAACAGTTTGATCGCGACGCTTGCGCCGCCCCGGCTGAGCAGGGTCTGGAGCTGATCGAGGTGCCAGCGCCAGGGCGAGAGTTCGGGCTGCAGGATGGCAAGCGGGAGGTGAGTGGCCGTGGTTACCGGCAGATACCGTGCATCTTCACCCGGCTCGGGGGTAGCGACATAGAGGTTGGGCGATAGCAGGATCGCGCCGCGCAAGTCGCGCCGGTCATCGTGCAATGCAGCCGCGGCTGTCAGTGCCAGTGCGGCGCCATTACCTTCGCTGACCAGATAAATCTTCTTGCCGCTGCGGCGGGCGCTGGCAGCAATGAGCCGGGCAACATTGTCCACCGGTATCTGCTGCAGGCTGCTGGGACTATTGGCAGGAAATAGGCGGCATGCAAATCTGCCAGCCACACTTCGACACCGGATTTGGCGATTTCACTCGCGGCATTGAATTCGGCCGGAACCAGGCCGTTTTCAGAAGGCAGCCAGAGCAGGATGGCGTTGCTGCGGCCCGGAAACATCGTGACCGGAATCTCGGTGCCGTTAGCCAGGGTTACATTTTGTTGTTTCGCCCCGGGAAGCGGGGCGGCAGCAATACTGGGCGATACGGCGGTCAACAAACACAGCATGAGACACAGATGCAGATACCCGGATGACAGCCGTCTGATGGTATTCATAATGTGAGCTCCCGGCGCTATGATTAATGAGTTAATGGCTTGTATTGTATAAGTAATTGACACCTTTTCTGTCGAATATATATCCTATTGCATTCCATTTTGGCCGATGCTAGTTATCGCTCGTAAAATCTGCGTTATTCTGCGATGGCCCGCGATTTCTGCCACAGCGCCGCCGCTATCAGTGCCGGGGTCAGATAGAGCATGGCCGACGCCAGATAGGCAGGGAAGTAAGGCGCCACGGCCAGCACAAATTCGCCGAGGCTAAGCGGGGCAGCGGTGCCGCTGAGCGCAAGGAAGAAGCCGTTGGACACGATGAAAGCCACGCCGACTGCAGCGCTGCTGGCCGCGAGCGCAAGCAGCGGCCGGACAAAGCGTTGCTTCTGCGCCAGTCCCATGCCGGTGAGCCAGAGCACGGCGTAGGTGGGGATGAGCCCGGTGTAAGCGGGGCTGAAGCACCAGGCTGCTTCGGCGGAGGATTGTGCCATGTAGATATCCAGCCCGAATGTAGCAAGCATCAGTACGATAAAGCCGGATACGCCGCCGAGCATGAGGCCTCCGAGCAGGAACATCGCCAGACTAGCGTCAGGGAGCAGATTGGCGCTGCCGAAATGGCTCATGCGCGTCGAAGCGATCATGGCCACCAGGGCGAGCAGTACGCTCAGGCGTTGCGAGGTCGATAGATTAGGCATGGGGTATTCCTCAAGAATTCTGTGAACCCGTATTATGCGACAATATGAGTTTTGCGTGACGATGATGTCGAATTTTATTCCTTCTCTGGATCGCGGGCTGGCAGCAGCGCTGCGCAGCAAGATCGACCAGAAGACCAAACCGCTGGGCGCACTCGGACAACTGGAAGCGCTTGCGCTGCAAGTCGGCCTGGTGCAGGCCACGCTCACACCGCAATTGCACAAGCCGGCCATGCTGGTATTCGCTGCCGATCATGGCATCGCCAATGCGGGGGTGAGCGCTTACCCTCAGGCAGTCACCGAACAGATGGTGCTTAATTTTTTGCGTGGCGGCGCGGCGATCAATGTGTTCTGCCGTGCTCATGGTCTGGATTTGCGTGTGGTCGATGCCGGCGTGAATGCCGATTTTGGCGGTGTGGCGGGTTTGATCGACCGCAAGGTAGCACTGGGCAGCGCGAACATGACCGAGCAGCCGGCGATGAGCGCAGCGCAGTGCGAGCAGGCTATGGCTCACGGTACGGCGCTGGCGCAAGGTCTGGCCGACGAGGGCTGCAACGTGCTCGGGCTGGGCGAGATGGGCATCGCCAATACCAGCTCGGCGGCTCTGCTCACGCATGTCTATACCGGTCTGCCGCTGGCCGATTGCGTCGGTCGCGGTACCGGGCTGGACGATGCCGGTCTGGTGCGCAAATTAAGCATATTGACTGATGTGGTCGCTTTGCACGGCAAATCCGCTGATGCGCTGGAAACCTTACGCTGTTATGGCGGGCTGGAAATCGCGATGATGGCAGGCGCCATGCTCGGCGCAGCCCAGCGCGGCATGCTCGTGCTGGTGGATGGCTTTATCGCCAGCGCAGCCTATCTGGCAGCCAGCGCGATGCAACCGGCATTACGCGATTATGCGGTATTCAGCCATTGTTCCGATGAGCATGGCCATCGCCAGCTGCTCAATCATTTACAAGCGCGTCCACTGCTGGATCTGGGTTTGCGTCTGGGCGAAGGCACCGGCGCTGCGCTGGCGTATCCGTTGCTGGTGGCTGCCGTTGCCTTTCTGAACGATATGGCCACATTTGAGTCGGCGGGCGTGAGTGAGCACTTGCAAGCTTAGGTTTTTTCCACGAAAAACACGAAAGGCACGAAAAATGAATTCGGGAATAGATTATTTGATGCACTGCTATGAGCTGTTGGCAAATATCGGCCGGATACGGAGTGGTGTGAACCATCGTTGTGTTTTTCGTGGACACGAAGCAGTTTAACCTGGCATGTTATTTAAGCAGCTTCGTCTCATCCTTACTGCGCTGGCCTTTCTGACGCGCATTCCCGTTCCCGCCTGGGTGGGCTTTGTCGACACGCAGCTGAACCAGTCGGTACGCTATTTCCCCTTGATTGGTTTGCTGGTCGGCGCACTGCTGGCGGGCGTGTATAGCCTGGCTACATTATTCTGGCCGCCTGCACTGGCGTTACTCTTGGCATTGGCTTTTGGTTTGATGCTCACTGGCGCGTTTCATGAGGATGGGCTGGCCGATTTTTACGACGGTGTCTACGGCGGTCTGACCGTGGAGCGCCGACTGGAAATCATGAAGGATTCACGTGTTGGCACCTATGGCGTGCTGGCGTTGCTGGCGGTGCTCGGGCTGAAATTCACCGCGTTGCTGAGTGCGCCGTCGGCATCCGTGCCGTTAATACTGATAGCCGGTCACGGCCTCAGCCGCGCCTTTGCCGTGAGCTTCATCTACACCCACGATTACGCCCGCAGCAGCGGCGGCAAAGTGCAGGTGGTGGCACAGGGCTTGAGCCTGCCCGCGCTGGGGCTGGCTTTGTTAATTGGATTGCTGCCGCTGTTGTGGTTGCCCGTCAGCATGGTGTGGCTGTTACCGCCACTGCTACTGTTGCGTCTGTGGCTGGCGCGCACCCTCTCCAGCAAGCTCGGCGGCTACACCGGCGACGCGCTGGGTGCGGCGCAACAGTTGAGCGAAACCGTGTTTTATATGGGGGTGGTGGCCCTGCTATGACTACCGAACTGATACTGGTGCGGCATACCCGTGTTGCCGTGGCGGGCGTGTGCTATGGGCGCATCAACGTACCGCTGGCCGACAGTTTTGATGCCGAGGCTAGCCAGATCAAAGCGCAACTGGCGGATATGGGCGAAGCGGTGTATTACACCAGCCCGGCGCAGCGCTGTCAGGTATTGGCGCAACACCTCGCGTCGCACGCGCAGATTGATCCTCGTCTGGCCGAAATGGACTTCGGTATGTGGGAAGGCATGACCTGGGATGCTATCGGCGAACCAGCCATCAGCGTCTGGGCAAATGACTTTGTGAATCTGCAGCCGCCACAGGGCGAATCGTATCTACAGCTGGCACAGCGGGTAGGTGCTTTTCTGGAGGATATGGCACAGCATGATCGTGTTGTGGTCGTAACCCATGCGGGGGTGATACGCGTTGCGCATGCGTTGCTAAATGATATTTCGCTGGTGGACAGTTTTGCATTTCAGTCAGAGTGTGGCGGGGTGTATCGGTACGACCTTTGATATATACGCGTTGGAGTTCTTCTAAAACCGTATAAAGCAAATAGCTGAAGTTAGGCAATCCCCATTGCAATGTTTTTTCGGCTTTAATCATTGCGCCAAATAATGTAAGATAAACGCCGTCTTATACGCAAGAAAATTGCGACATAATAATCACAAACATTATTCTTAATCATACTAAAAACTGTATCCGCCCTGTCGGATACGCAAATAACTTACTTTGGGGGCAAGATGGGTAGAGCATTTATTGTCGAAGGCGACAAAACCTCACATGGCGGAACGGTACTAGAGGGTTCAGCATTCTCAACGACGAACGGACGCAGAATCGCAAGATTGGGGGATAAGGTTTATTGTCCGCACTGCAAAAGGGCGACCAGCATTATTGAGGGTGACCCCACTATGATAGTGGATGGCGCACCCGTAGCACTGGATGGCTACAAAACTTCGTGCGGAGCAGTCCTGATTGCCAGCCAACAACCTACCTACAAGGACATGGGCGGCGGTAATGCGAGCAGCAATAACAGCAGCGATGCGTTTGCGTCCTTGTTCAGTCCTTATGTGGCTGAAGAAGATGATGTGGGGATTAAGTACGATCTATTTTTTCATGCTAAATACGCAAAAACAGGAAGGAATGCCTCGAATGCCAGATACAAAATAACGTTAGATGATGGACGTGAGTTTGAAGGTGTTACGGATGAAAACGGGCATACCGAAAAAGTCTTTTCAAACTCAGCCCAAATAGCAAAAATAGAGGTTCCATATTATGACGACAGCACAACTAACACCTGTAACAATTCAGAACCCTGTGGTTGTTGAGGTACACGATGAATTAAGTGGTCCTCAATGGTGTTCACGATTTCCCGGAAGTAACTCAACTAATACACTGACACCGGAGTTTAAAGCTTCTTGCGATGCTTTTATTGCTGCGATTGAAGCAGCTGGTGGACATAAAAATATTAGTTCGACATACCGACCGCCAGAAAGAGCTTATTTAATGCATTGGGCGCATAAAATTTATCGGAATGGTTTTAATCCGGCAAACGTACCGCACATGAATAATATAAATATAGAATGGGTACACACTACTCATCAAGCCTCAGTTGAAGCAGCCCGTAAGATGGTATATGGATTTGGCATACAAATCTTAGCTCAAGATACTCCACCCTCATTGCATACTTTGCATATGGAGCGCATAGCTATTGATATGTCTATTTCATGGAGTGGTAATTTATGTATAGCTAAACAAGATGGAACAATGGTCACAATCACAACAACACCAAGAGATGGAATGAATTTACAACTAAAAGAAGTAGGACGTAGCTATGGAGTCATAAAATTTGTTGGCGGTACCCAAGATAGACCACACTGGTCAGCGACAGGACACTAAGATGAAATTATTTATATTTTCGTTGTTTATGCTGCTCTCTGTTAACAGTGCATTTGCAAATGAGTCTAAAGCGGTTTCAATTGGCGAATACTCTAATATGTTTTGGGATGCTGGTGAAGACCCTCATTGCCTTTCTGGTTTCAATCTGGGTCTCTACAAGTTCAATAAGGAAATTGTCGGGCGTATAGGTATGGCTAACGGATCGGAGGAGCCAGCATCTGGAGTGCTATACGATATTAAATACGAGCCTAAACGCCATTATTTATCATTTAAAGCAAAACTTTCCGCTGGCTCTGAATCTGTGCCTGGGATTATAAAGAAAGACAGACCTTCCAAAGAGTTACTTGAATTTTCAGGAAAAATAACCTCTAATGCTGTTATCGGTACAATGGTTCAAAAAGACGGTTATTACCTTTCAGAAAAAGGGACTTCCACTAAAATCAAATTGATAAGACTTAATAAAAAGCAGAATTTAGATTTAAGTTTAGAAGAGTGGGAGAACATGAAAGCTTTATCTACTACATGGCAATGAATGGTAATCCCCCCCATTATTAACATCGAGCCTGTTAATAACTCTGTTCATGTACCACTGCATCAATACGAGTACGATTCACTCGTATCTTTAGTATTTAACAATGGTATTGGGCATACACCAGAAATTATCAGCATTGTGAATGCTGGAAACTATACTGAGATGCCTAATTTTATTAGAAGTTATAGAGCTAGTCACGGAAATGTACGCAGAAGAAGGCAAGAAGCCACCATGTTTATGGGGGAAAGCTATGATGCAGATCACTAAACGATTTCAGGTATTCATTAAAGCATTTGTTTTGATGTCATTAATATCCTCTGTAAACGCCAGCACAAACATAGAAAAATTATATGTTAATCCGACAGGAATTTATGAGTTAACACCACCACCAAAGTATATAAAAACCTCAAAGGGTAAAGTAATCGGCTTTGATGGTTATTCTGGGAACATCAAAGCAAAACTTATTAGCAAAGGGAGCGTTCACGTTGAATTCGATGTAAACAAAGGACTTTCTAGTTATAACTCAGGCTCTTTTATTTCCACATTGAATTACAAAAATAATACAGCCATTTATGAACCGCATGATGATGACCCATCTTGCAAAATTAAGATGGTTTTTACAAAAAAATATGTTTTAGTTGAAGAAAAAACAGATGATTACAATTTCGGTTGCGGTTTTGGTCACGCAGTTATTGCTGACGGTAAATACGTAAGAAAACAACAAAAATAACGCTATGGAAGCTGTAAATTTAGATTGTGTAAATGCTTCTATTGGGTGAGGGGATTACCGAATGAGCCATCTAGCAACCGGGCGGTTTTGCGCAAGGCTGCTACCGCTGGAAGTCGGGTCGAGGCAATTCTCGAAAACCGGCAGTCTCGGGGTTATTTGCATGGTCTGTACTAGTTATTTCTTGCTTCAACACCAGCGGCAACCCTGCCGCCACCAGCGTCACCCGCTCACATACTCCTGCTACCGCCTGATTGAGCCAGCCTGCTTCATCGACAAAGCGGCGGGTGAGTTCGCCTAGAGGGATGATGCCCATGCCGACTTCGTTGCTGACCAGCAATACGGTGCCGGGCAGGGTGGGGAGCAGGGTCAGCAGTGCGTCGCGTTCGTGTTGCAGTTGTTCGGGTGTCTGGCATAGCAGGTTGCTGAGCCAGAGGGTGAGGCAATCGACGATGATGCAGTGGCCGTCGCGGGCGTGAATTTGCAGTGCCGCGGCCAGATTCAGCGGCGCTTCGATGACTTGCCAGTGTGAGGGGCGGTTGGCTTGGTGGTGGGCGATGCGCTGGGCCATTTCGTCGTCTTGCGCCTGGGCGGTGACGATGACGCTGACAGTCCGCTGGCTGGCTATCGCGAGTTGTTCGGCATGGCGGCTTTTGCCGGAGCGGGCGCCGCCGAGGATGAGATGGGTCATAGGTTGAGCATGGCTTTCAATTTTGAGGTGTCCAGATGCTGTTCGACATTGTCGGCGAGTCTGTCCAGGCTGGCTTCATAGAGTGCATCCAGGTCCGGGCTGTGTGCCTGATGCAAACCGGCCCATGCCAGCAGCGCGTCGCAGCTTGCGGGGATGTCGAAAATGCCGTGGACATAGGTAGCGAGTATCTGCCTATCGGGCGAGATGGCGCCGTCCGGACGGTTGCCGTCCAGCCATGCCGCGGGATGTTGCAGCGCTGCACCCTGGCTGATGCCAGCGTGGATTTCATAGCCGGCAATGGCGGCATGGTTGAGGCTGAGGATGCCGCTGACATTGCGTAACTGCTTGCTCGCCGCCAGTGTAGTTTCCAGTTCCAGCAGACCCAGTCCGGCGCTGCTGCCAGCTTCTCCTTCTATGCCCAGCGGGTCGTGGATGGCTGTGCCCAGCATTTGCAGGCCGCCGCAGATGCCGATGAGTTTGCCGCCGTAGCGCAGGTGTCTGGCGATGGCGCTGTCCCAGCCTTTTTGTTTGAGCCAGGCGATATCGGTGCGCACGGACTTTGAGCCGGGCAGGATGATGAGGTCGGCGGGCGAGGGTGAACTGTTGGGCGCAATGAATTGCAGATTGACGTATGGGTTGAGGCGCAATGCATCAAAATCGGTGTGATTGCTGATGTGCGGCAGGGCGGGGACGATGATGTTGAATTGTCCCTGCGGCTGCTCGGCTTTGTGTGGCAGTGCGTCTTCCGCCTCCAGATTCAGGCCGGGCAAATACGGCAACACGCCGAATATCGGTTTGCCGGTTTTGGCTTCCAGCCAGTCCAGACCGGGCTGCAATAAACTCAAATCGCCACGGAAACGATTGATAACAAAACCTTTGACGCGCGCCTGTTCCGATGCGGACAGCAATGCCAGCGTGCCGACCAGATGGGCGAACACGCCGCCGCGGTCGATGTCGGCAATCAGGATCACCGGGCAATCCACGGCTTCGGCAAAGCCCATGTTGGCAATGTCGCCTTCGCGCAGGTTGATTTCAGCGGGGCTGCCGGCACCTTCCACGATAACGGCCTGATATTGGGCGTTCAGGCGCTGGTACGAAGCCAGTACCGCAGCGCGCGCGGTGCCTTTGTAGGCATGATAATCCAGTGCTTCCATGTTGCCGATGCTGTGGCCGTGAATGATGACCTGCGCGCCGGTATCTGAATTGGGTTTGAGCAGCACGGGGTTCATGTCGGTATGCGGGAACAGGCCACAGGCGCGGGCTTGCGCGGCCTGTGCGCGGCCGATCTCGCCGCCGTCTGCGGTTACGGCGCTGTTCAAGGCCATATTTTGCGGCTTGAACGGGGCGACGGCTACGTTCTGGCGCATCAGCCAGCGGCATAGCGCTGTTACCAGTGTGCTCTTGCCGGCGTCGGAGGTGGTGCCTTGCACCATTAGCGTTGCCATGTGCTTAATCCTTGTTCCAGACGCTGCCAGTCAGCCTCTGTACCGGGCAGGCCAATACGCAGGCTGACGGGTTCGGTAAAAAGGCGCGTCAATATGCCGCATTGTGCGAGATGCTGGTATAACCGAGCGGCATGCGGGGTAATGAGCCAGTGAAATAACGCTGTGCGGCCGTGCACGGCGAGTTTATGCTGTTGTAGCAGGCCAGCCAGTCGTTCCGTTGATTGCCCAAGCTGAGCCCGGCTGTATGCCTGCCAGGCGCTATCTTGCAAAGCCTGTATGGCAAGCCAGCGTGCGGGGTGGGCAATGGTCCACGGACCAAGCTCGGCTTGCAGACGCTGCAATAACTCGGCCTGCGCCATGACAAAGCCGACGCGTGCACCCGCCAGCCCAAAAAACTTGCCCAGCGAGCGCATGACGATAAGCCCGCTGCGATTAGTGTAAGGTGTCAGGCTGTGCATGGGATCGACGTCGATGTAGGCTTCATCCGCGACCAGCCAGCCACCACGGGCGGCTAGCTGACTGTGCCAGTCGAGTAACTGGGCGCTGTCATAACGGGTTCCGGTCGGGTTGTTTGGATGGATAAGCAGCAATACGTCGATGTCGTCCAGTTGCATGGCATCGGCTGTCAGGGGGACGACAGTATGGCCGGCTTTTTCCCACGCGTGTGCATGCTCGGCATAGCTTGGGAAAAACATGCCCACCCGGCCAGGGGCGCGCAGTGCCGGCAAGGCCTGCAATGCCGCTTGCGAGCCGGCCACGGGCAAAATATGGGGGGCTTGGTAATAGTGTTGCGCGGCGACTAATAGGCCATCGTCGTCTTCTGGCAGGCGCTGCCAGAGATGGGGTGGGATCGGAGGCACAGGCCAGCTATCGGGATTAATGCCGGTGGATAAATCCAGCCAGCTTTCCACGGCGATGCCCCACTCGCTCGCGGCAAGGCGCAGGCGGCCGCCATGCTCAAGCATGCCACAGCCCCATTGCCGCATGGAGTACCAGCCAAAGCCATACCCCTTTGTGTATCAGTGTTAGTGCACGATCAATGTCGGCTGCTACAGGCGCTGGCCCGGCACCGAGTTGAGGGCGAATTTCTTCTTGTCCGTGATAGACCGCTACGCCGCCTAATTGCACACCCAAAGCCCCGGCTCCGGCTGCCATGACCGGACCAGCGTTAGGACTGTCCCATTGCGGGGCTTGCTTGCGCCAGCAGGAAAGGGCTTGCCGTGTTTTGCCGAACAGGGCGTACGTCAGCGCCGTCAAGCGGGCGGGCAGGTAGTTCAGCGCATCATCCAGCCGCGCGGCGGCCCAGCCAAAGGCGTAAAAACGCGGGGTTTTGTAGCCCCACATGGCATCCAGCGTGTTGACCAGCCGATACGCCAGCGCACCGGGCGCACCGGCGAGGGCAAACCAGAATAGGGCGGCAAACACTGCATCGTTGCCGTTTTCCAGCACGGTTTCAACCGCTGCTTTGGCAATACCGGTTTCATCCAGCGTGGTGGTGTCGCGGCTGACAACACGGGCCAATTGCTCGCGAGCTGTGGGCACATCATGAGCGCTTAGCGCGGTGGCAATGGGGCGGGTGTGTGCGGCCAGGCTGTGCAAACCCAGGGTGAAATAGAGAATCAGCACGCTGAACAGGTTGCCGTAAAGGGGGACCCCCGCCAGGAGATATGCCAGATACACCCAGGGTATAACTACCAGCATCAGTGCCAGAATACCCAGCAGACGATTGAAAAACAGTGGCTGTTGCCGGTTCAGTCGCGATTCCAGGTGATTCGCCAGTCGGCCAAAGCCGACCAGCGGGTGCCAGTGGCGCGTCTCACCCAGCAAAACATCCAGCAGTACGCCTAGCGGCATCAGCCAGTCGCCGGTCATGGGGTTTTGTTTCCCCAATTGTTTTCAAACAGCATATTGTCCAGCGCGCGACGTGTGTCCCAGCCTTCCAGTTCCAGCATGGGGGCGGGATAAAATTCTGCGACATGGCCCAGGCACAAAATGGCAACCGGTTTTCCTCCTGCAGGTATGGTCAGCAATTGCGCCAGCGCATCAGGGTCGAACAGGGATACCCAGCCCAAACCCAATCCCTCTGCCCTTGCGGCTAGCCACATATTTTGTATCGCGCAGGCGACTGAGGCCAGATCCATTTCCGGCAGGGTGCGACGGCCGAATACATAACGCTCGCGGCCATCCATCAGCGCGGCGACCAGCAGTTCGCCGCAATCGAGGATACCTTCTACCTTGAGGCGCATGAATTCATTGTGGCGTTCGCCGAGTGCTTCGGCTGTGCGCATACGTTCGGTTTCGGCCAGTGCATGGATGCTGCGACGCAGTACCGGCTGGGTAATGCGAATAAAACGCCAGGGCTGCATCAGGCCGACGTTGGGTGCCTGATGCGCGGCTGCAAGCAGGCGGTGCAGGGTGTCGGTATCGATCGGGTCAGGCAGAAAATGACGCATATCGCGCCGCTCGCGAATAACGCGGTATACGGCATCACACTCAGCCTGGCTGAATTTGTTCGTGCTCACGGCGTAAAAAGTGCAGCAATGGCCGGTGGGTTGCTGGGAAAATATGTGTGGATATAACTGGCTGTTAACCGTCCCACCCGGTAAACAGCCTCAGAGGTAGCGTAGCCATTTGGACAGAGACCCTTGGCAAGCGGAGTCAGCGTAGTAGTCAGGCGCGAGTGATGGTAGGTGTGGCCCCGCAATGTACCTTCTGGCAGGTCGACGCTTTGCAACGCCAGTGCAGTCAGGCGGGGCTGCATCACCGCATCACCTGTCAGCAGCCCGAACATGGAAGCCTGCTTGCCGTGCTTGTCGCTGAGACTGTCCAGTAATGCCAGCATGCCGCCGCATTCGGCGACGATGGGTTTGCCCGCGGCATGATGCCGGCGGATTGCGTCACCCATGGCGGTATTGTTTTGCAAAGCATCCAGGTGTAGCTCAGGATAGCCGCCTGGCAAGTAGAGCGCATCAGCATCTGGTAAAGAACTGTCCGTCAGCGGGGAAAAAAATTCGACCGTGGCACCCAGTTCGCGCAATACGTCGAGGTTGGCGGGATAAATGAAAGCAAATGCATCGTCACGTGCAACCGCAATACGCACGCCGCTGAGTAATACAGGGGTAGCCGGTGCGGCAGGCGGTTCGGTAAATGTGACGGCAGGTGGCAATTGCGCCAGTTCAGTATCGGCAAATTTGGTGGCGAGGGTATCAAGCCGGATTTCGAGATCAGCGATTTCGTTGGCTTGCACCAGACCCAGGTGACGTTCGGGCAGCGTGATTGCATCATCGCGAAATAATGCGCCGTAGTAACGGGTGCCTTGTCGCACACTATTTTGCAACATGTGTGCGTGGCCGGCGCTGGCAACCCGGTTCGCCAATACACCCGCAAACGGCAAATCAGTGCGGTAGCTTGCCAAGCCGTGCGCCATTGCGCCAAAGGTTTGTGCCATTGCCCCTGCATCGATGACAGCCAACACCGGAATGCCGAATGTCACGGCCAAATCGGCCGATGAGGGCGCGCCGTCGAACAAGCCCATGACACCTTCAATCAGGATTAAATCGGCAGTTTGCGCAGCTTGCCAGAGCAACTGGCGGCAGTGCGCCTCGCCGCCCATGAATAAATCAAGCTGGTAAACGGGGTGACCGGAGGCGCGTGCCAGTATCATCGGGTCGAGAAAATCCGGCCCGGTTTTGAACACGCGCACAGTTCGTCCCAGATTACGGTGGTAGCGCGCCAGGCCGGCAGTAACCGTGGTTTTGCCCTGATTGGATGCTGGTGCGGCAATGAATAATGCGGGGCAAGTAGCGGCACTCACAAATCGATACCCCGTTGTGCTTTGACCCCGGCACGGTAGGCATGTTTTTCATCGGCGATGATGGAGACGGTATCGGCCAGTTCATTGAGCGCGTCCGGTGCGCCGCGTCCGGTGACGATGACGTGCTGCATGTCGGGGCGGTTAGCGAGGGTATCCAGCACCATGTCACTGTCCAGATAGTCGTACTTGAGCAAATAGGTGAGTTCGTCGAGCACCACGAGCTGGTAGCCGGGGTCGTTCAACATGCGCGTGGCAACTGCCCAGCCGCGTTCCGCAGTAGCGATATCCTGTTCGCGGTTTTGGGTTTCCCAGGTAAAGCCATCGCCCAGAACATGCCATTCAACATTGGGATTCTTGCCGAAGAAAGCCTCTTCGCCGGTGTCGGTACGGCTTTTGATAAACTGGCAAACGCCGACTTTCATGCCGTAGCCAAGCGCACGGGCCATGGTGCCGAAAGCCGAGGTGCTTTTGCCTTTGCCATTGCCGGTGATGACGATGAGCAAACCGCGGTCTTCCGTGGCACGGGCGATAGAGGCATCTATCACCGCTTTTTTGCGTACCATGCGGGCAGCGTGGCGGGCATTTTTTTCGGCGATTTGTTCCGGAGTCAGGCTCATGCTGCGGTGTTTTCCTGTAGAGGGGCTAGCAGCAAATGTATGATCGCCGCGAGGCCAAGATACAGAGTGAATGATGACAGCATGGTGGGGAAATATTCGAAGAAACGCGGCACGAATCCAGCCAGCGAAGGATCAGCGAAGCGCCCGGAGAAGAAATAAAAGCCGCCGCTGGAGAGCAGCTCAGCCGTTACCGTACCGACTAACGCCGTGCCTGCCAGCCATGGCAGCGTGGCCAGGCTCATGCTGTAGTGTTGCGCGTACACACGTCCCGCAATGAACAGAGCGCCATAAGCCGGTATCAGTAGCCAGTAAGCGGGGGAGACACAAAAACCGGATACGCCGAATTGGGTAATGGCGATGTAATCAATCAGCATTGCCGCTGCAATCAAACCCGGCGCTATCCATAATGGCCGCAGATACACGCCTACCAGAAAGAAAATCGCCCAGGAAGCATCGGGTAACGCATGTAATGTCGCCCAGTGATGGCTGCGTGTGAGCGCCATGATGAGTGTGAGGATGAGGCCGATGTTGATTTGCTGGCGGTGAGTGAGGTGCATGATGGACTCCTGGTGGTTAAAGGGCCGGGTGGCGTGTCATTGCCACCCGGAACCCTGGATCAACTTATTTCTGTTGCCATTCTAAACCAACAAAAATATTTGCGCCCGGGGTGTTGTAGCCACTGACGGTTTGGTAGTCTTTGTTGAAAGCATTGTTTAATTTGGCAATGGCGCGCCATTCCTTGTTGACCTGGTAAGTGGTACGCAGATTGACCAGGGTATAGCCGCCCAGGCGGGTGGTGTTGGCCGCATCGTTGTAACGCATGCTTGATGCAATGGCTTGTGCGCCGAATGTCCAGTCACCCACCGATTTAGCCAAATCGATAGTGCCATGCTGACGAGCACGGCGCGCTAATAAATTTCCGGTAGTCCCGTCTTCCGGGTTTTGCCAGGTGTAGTTTGTTTTGACCTGTACACCGGCCAGTTCGGTAGCGCCGGAGAGCTCAATGCCGCGAATTTTTGCGGTATTGATATTGGACATGGTGCTTGGGTAAACCGAGCTGTCGTAGATGATTAAGTCTTTTACCCGGTTTTCGAATGCAGTAATGCCAAATTGATTGATGCCGGCCTGGTAGCGTAGCCCCAATTCAGCCTGGCGCGATTGTTCCGGGCGCAGATTGGGATTGCCCGTGTACCAGCCGATATTGGGGTAATACATGTCGTTGAATGACGGCGCATGGAATGCCGTGCCATAAGATGCCCTGGCGCGCCAGTTCGGATTGATGGCGTAGCCGTAACCCAATGTACCCGTGGTGTGGCCGCCCAAATCGCTATAATCATCGCGGCGTATCGACGCTTGTATGCTGTGTGCAGCTATGTTTGCCTGATAAGCGAGTTGCAGGGCATCAATGTTGCGGTGGTACAGCGTATAAGTCTGGCTGGAATTGACCTGTTGCTCGTTGCGTTCGGCAATCGCGGTGAGTGAGCCCACTGGTAATTTGAAATCGTTTTGCCATTGATATTGGGTTTGGCTGCTATTGTAGTGATTGATAGCATTGTTGTTCTTGAAGCTGGTGCTGAGGTTTTCGCCTCGCCCCACCACAACACGGCTTTGCCAAATCGGATTGAACTGGCTTTTCCAGTAGCCGGATACCGAATTAACCTGATTGATGGCATCATCATAAGCAGTTGCATTGGCATCGTATTCAACGCGGTCGCGATTGTATAAAGTGATTAAACCGATATTGTTCTGTGCGTTGATGGCCTGATCGAGATTGAAATGCGCGCTGTATTTTGTGTCGCCGTCATTATCAGGGTTGTAGCCATAACTGCCCGGACGTAGTGTCGAGAAGCCGCCATTGGTTTTATCATAGCCTGCTCCCATACTGAAACGGGTATCGCCGACTTGTCCATTGTAGCCCACGCGCGCCTGATTGCGTCCGTAGCTACCCAAACCCACTGCGGCATTGAGTTTAGGCGCACCCTGGCCTTTTTTGGTGAAAATCTGGATGACGCCGCCTATCGCGTCCGAGCCATATAAACTGCTGGCAGGGCCACGCAAAATTTCTATATGGTCGATCTGATCCAGCGCAACCGTTTCCAATGGAGTTGTGCCGAGGGTAACGGAGCCTGCGCGAATACCGTCTATCAATACCAGGGTGTGCGCTGCGTTTGCGCCACGGATATAGATGCTGGAGCTGGTTCCGGCGCCACCGTTTTGCGAAAGCTCCAAACCGGTTTGCGCTTGCAGCAATTCAACCAGGGTTGATTGACCGGCGTTGCGGATTTGTTCCTGGCTAATGACAGTGATGTCACTGGTGGCCTGTTGTACGGTGATGGGCGTGCGCGTCGCAGTGACGATGACATCATCCAGTACATAGCTGGGGTGTCGGCGTGGGCATAAGTGGTGACGGCGAGCGCAATAGCGCTCAGGGTGTAACGTGATTGCATGTTGATTCCTGAAATAAACGCAAGCTCCCCGCTTGCGGTGGATAAATGAAACAGCGGGAGAGTTAAATCAGTCAGTGAGTCTTCATGCGGCTGGCGCGGTGAGGATGCACGTCATCATTGCCTCCCCGCAATGTTTCGGTTCATTATCAGGCCGGTATCCGGGCTCGCAAGATTTGACGCGCCGCCTTCCCATGTTGTGATAACACAGTGGCTTGATGACGCGCCCACACTTGCTTACCGTTGCGGGGGCAGCACTGGCTTTGTACCAGTTTCCCGTTTAACTGTGCGCTTTTGACGCGTACAGCACCTGACAAAGTGCGCGAATTATAGCGAAATTGAACCGATACGGCTAATCTTCGAGCACGACACGAACATAGAACCCGCAAGTCTGGCCTGGAGTGGGATTGGCAGGCACGGCATCGAACGGGTATATGCCGGCACCCAGTCCGTACGAGTCGGCGCTGCACAGCGCGGCAATATCTGCTTGCGGCTGGGTGGCAACCGGAAACAAGCGGATACCTACGGCGCCCTCGCGATGGCGGGCTGCATTGATGTACATTTCCCGGGTAACTTCCAGCGTGAGGACGGTAAGCCATTTGACCAGCGTTTCCAGTTCGGCATCCAGTCCGCGGGCGATAAGCTGTTGAGCCAGCGGGCGCGGGCCAATCTGGATAAACAGAGGGTCGGACAAGGCGGCGTAGAGCATGGTTCGCGCCGCATCGTTTTGCGGCAACGATGGCGCACCTGCCAGATGGCGCGCGATGAGATCAGGGGTGACCGGTACCTGATCCACCCGCTGCTCGGGCGGTACACCGGCAGTGACGACACTGCCTTTGGGCGCCCAGCGCGATTTGATGTAGTCGAGCAGATAGGCCATTAAAACAACTCGATGCGAGCCTGATAACGGAATACGACGAGACGGTACAGGTCGTCGCCGACTTGCACATGGGTGGACTCGCGTCGATCCAGGCTGATGGTGTCACCGCCATTGGCAGACAGGGTGCGGAAACCGAATATGTCGTTTTCCAGCAAGCCGTTGAGGATATCCCGGCACTCAGCTGGGTCGAGATCTTCTCCTGTGTTATCAACCAGCTCACACGTCTTGCCGCGGGCATTGATAGCGGTGTAATGCACGGCGTCTTCGCGCAGCGGATTGTTTTCATCGAAATTCGCGTTCGGATCTACAAATTGACTGATATTATCCATATACTTAGCATTTACCTTCAAATAATGGCGATGAGTCATTGACTCGGCTGATTTTTTCCAATTATAGTACAGCTATGGAATCTCAATTAAATTCGCTCGATATCAAATTACGCCAAATGCTGGAATTGTGCCAGAGTTTGCGTGCCGAGAATCAAAAATTGCGCCAGCAGCTTGCGGTGGCCAACGATCATAACAAGCAGCTCAGCGAGCGGGTAATTTACGCACGCACGCGCATGGAATCGCTGTTATCCAAGATTCCCGGGGCCGAATTATGAGCCGTGATAGCAAGAGCATGGATATCAATATTCTCGGACGCGAATTTCGTGTCGCATGTCCGGAATCCGAACAGGAAGCATTGCAGGCAGCCGCGCAGTATCTGGATCAGAAAATGCGCGAGATCCGCGAACAGGGCAAGGTTATCGGCGTCGAGCGTATCGCGGTGATGGCGGCACTGAATATCGCCTTCGAGCTGCAAAATCGCCCCAAACAAAATGGCGTTGACATCAGTGCGCTGGAGCGTAAAATCGAAACCATGGAAGCGATGATAGATGAAGCGTTGCGGCCGCAGGAAACTTTGTTCGATACGCCCGATTCACTATCCTCCTGACCTCTCCGCTATGCTCCCTGCGGTGTGCGCCTAGACTGCGAATTCTTTGAACCAATAAATTTGCCAAGGTTGCAGCTATAGATGAGTGCTGGTGTGCGCGTTACCCGTTAATGTGCCTGATGCGCTTGCGCTGTGACCCCTTGAACCCTAGGTTCAAGATAGCGGTCTGACGGCATTGGCGGGGGGCACCCTCCCACCCAGGCGGATTCTTGTGCAACTCCCAATCTTTCGCGTATCAAGGCACGATAAAATATCTTGTCGGCTCATGTTTGTGTAAAACCCAATTTTTAAAGCAATACAGTTGATGCCGAGAAATGTGCATATGGATAAAACCCAGTTACGCAGCCAGTTGCAACGCCGCCGCCGTGCGCTAAGCGCTAGCCAGCGGACGCAGGCGGCGCGGCAGATTGTACGGCATGCATTGCGTGCCGGCTTGTTGCGGCGCTACCAGCATGTCGGCGCCTATCTGCCGCACGGTGCTGAAATCAATACCTTGCCATTGCTGAATCGTGTGCTGAGCCTGGGCAAACAGACCTATTTGCCGATGTTGCCGTTCGGTCGCGGCAAGAAGCTCTGGTTTAACCGGCTGGAAGCCGGTAACCGCTGGACCTATAACCGCTTTGGCATCGCTGAAAACCATGGACGCAAGACAGTGCGAGCCCAGCATCTGGATCTGGTGTTCATGCCGCTGGTAGGTTATGACGATTTCGGTTACCGTATCGGCATGGGGGGCGGGTATTACGATGCCAGTCTGGCGTTCCTGCTGCAGCGGCAACGCTGGCGACGCCCTTATCTGGTCGGCGTCGCTTTTGCCTGCCAGCATGTTGCCGGTAAACTGCCGCACGATCCTTGGGACATCCCGCTCAATGCCATACTGACCGAGCAGGGTCTGCACCGTTTTGGGCGGTTTTAAGCAATATTAAGCTTTACTTATGCACAATGAGGGTGCGCCATATAGAATTTTTTGATGGCCTAATTCAAGTTCCATCAGCAAAACATAACCCATTGAATTTATTGTTACTATTTTGTTGCGAATTTTTTAATCGAATTAGCAAAAGTCTTTACGGTTAGCGGGTTTAGCGTTTTATTTTCGTTTTACCCACAAAGTTATCCACAGCTTATGTGGATAAGAAAAAAGCCTTGCTGGATGAATGGATTAGCTGGCTATCTTAGAATTCACCATAACAAAGCAAGCTAACTATGGGCGTTCTGATGCGGGATTTTCTCGGGTGATCATGCACCAAAAAATTGATTCGGGGCGATGAGCAGGGAAGGCCGGCAGATTCAGGGCCGAATCCGCCAGCGGGATGTTAGCGATGATAGGCAGGACTGAGGTTATGCACCGCTTCTACCAATGCGGCTGCATTTTCAGGCGGCGCAAACTGGGATATGCCATGACCCAGATTGAAGACATGGCCGTGGCCCTGACCATAACTTGCCAGAACCTTGGCTACTTCATTGCGTACGGTGTCAGGGTCGGTTAGCAGGATGGCGGGGTCCAGGTTGCCTTGCAGTGCAACGCGATCGCCGACGCGCTGGCGCGCTTGCCCGATATCGATGCTCCAGTCCAGTCCCAGCGCATCGCAGCCGGTCGCAGCCATGCTTTCCAACCAGTTGCCGCCGCCTTTGGTAAAGAGCACGACAGGCACATCGGCGCCTTCGTGCTTACGTGTGAGGCCGGCAATAATCTGCTGCATGTATTGCAATGAGAATTCGTGGTACGCCGCATGAGACAGCGCGCCGCCCCAGGTGTCAAAGATCATGACGGCCTGTGCGCCCGCTTCGATCTGTGCATTGAGATAATCCGTCACTGCGCATGCGTTGGTGGCGAGAATGTGATGCAGTAAATCCGGGCGCTGATACAGCATTTTCTTGATTGTGGAAAAATCGGTGCCGCCTTCTCCCTCCACCATGTAGCAGGCCAGGGTAAACGGGCTGCCGGAAAAACCGATCAGCGGCACGCTATTGTCCAGCGCATGCCGGATCTGGCTGACGGCATCAATGACATAACCCAGATGCTCATGCGGATCAGGGGCTGTGAGTGCGCGTATTTCCCATTCTTCTCGTAACGGCCGCTCGAATTTCGGGCCTTCGCCCTGGGCGAAATAAAGGCCCAGACCCATTGCATCGGGAATGGTCAGGATATCCGAGAAAAGAATGGCGGCATCCAGTGGAAAACGTGCCAAAGGCTGTAATGTGACCTCGGTAGCGAGATCCGGATTTTTGCACAGCGACAGAAAATCGCCCGCGCGGGCGCGCGTCTGATTGTATTCGGGCAAATACCGACCTGCCTGGCGCATCATCCAGACCGGCGTATATTCAGTGGGTTGGCGCATTAGCGCGCGCAGGAAGGTATCATTTCTGAGTTTTGACATTGTTATCGAGTGCAAGTAATTGGAAATGGGGTAAGCGGCTGCTTACCCCGGCAAGCCATAATGTCCGGTCTACCACACACCCAGATAGGCCAGTATGCCTTCAGCGGCCTCACGGCCCTCAAACACTGCCGTTACTACCAGATCGGAACCGCGCACCATGTCGCCACCGGCAAACACTTTGGGATTGGCGGTCTGAAATTTATGCTGGCTGCCTTTGGCAATGACGCGGCCACCCTGATCCGTGGTCACGCCTATGTCGGCAAACCAGGGAGCCGGACTCGGACGGAAGCCGAATGCGATAATGACGCGATCGGCCGGGATGATTTCTTCCGAACCTGCTACCACTACCGGTGTACGGCGGCCGCGTGCGTCAGGCGCGCCAAGCTCAGTGGTAACCAGTTTTACGCCTTCGACTTTGCCGTTGCCGATGATTTCTACAGGCTGGCGGTTCCACAGGAACTGCACGCCTTCTTCCCTGGCATTAGTGACTTCGCGCTTGGAACCGGGCATGTTTTCTTCGTCGCGGCGGTACGCGCAAACAACGGACGTTGCGTTCTGGCGGATGCTGGTTCGGTTGCAGTCCATCGCCGTATCGCCGCCGCCAAGCACGACCACGCGCTGGCCTTCCATCGAGTTGTAAATATCACCCGGCTGTTCCAGATCGAGGCAGTGTTTAACGTTGGAAATCAGGAATGGCAGGGCTTCCAGTACGCCAGGCAAGTCTTCGCCGGGAAAACCGCCCTTCATGTAGGTGTAGGTACCCATACCCATGAAAACTGCATCGTAGCCAGCCATCAATTCCTGCATTTTGGCGTGATCGACATCGACGCCGAGGCGGAATTCGACGCCCATCTCTTCCAGCACCTCGCGGCGGCGGCGCATGACCCATTTTTCCATTTTGAATTCGGGGATGCCGAATGTCAGCAGACCGCCGATTTCCTCATAACGGTCGAAGACCACGGGAGTCACGCCGTTGCGTACCAGAATGTCGGCACAACCCAGACCGGCAGGGCCTGCACCGATGATGGCGACGCGCTTGCCGGTCGCGATCACCTGGCTCATATCGGGACGCCAGCCGGCCTTGAATGCTTCTTCCGAGATATATTTTTCGATCTGGCCGATAGTGACGGCGCTAAAACCGTCGTTTAGTGTGCATGCACCTTCACACAAGCGGTCTTGCGGGCAGACGCGGCCGCAGACTTCAGGCAGGGAATTGGTCTGATGGGATAACTCCGCCGCTTCGAATAATTTGCCTTCGTTGACCAGTTTCAACCAGCTTGGGATGTAGTTGTGAACAGGGCATTTCCATTCGCAGTACGGATTGCCGCACGACAGGCAACGCCCCGATTGTTCGGTGGCCTGGGTAGGGTCCATCGGCGCATAGATTTCCTTGTATTCCATGCGCCGCACTTCGGCAGCAGTTTTCGCGCCGTCCTGGCGCGGAATGTTCATAAATTGAAATACGTCAGACATAGTATTCACCTAAACCAAATTATTTCAGGGACGCATTTGCGTCGTTGCACAAACCGGCACGGTGAGGCGGAGTGCGCAAGCCGGTGCCGATCGCTACCGTTTGCGCCGCAGAGTCACTCTGTACCATGGCTTGCCCTAATGTGCTATCAAGCCTTTAACAAGCTATCCAAAGTTGCAGCCTTGGGCTTCACCAGCCAGAACTGCGCCACAACTTCATTGAAGTGCGCCAGCATCCATTGTGCCCGTGCACTGTTGGTATGCATGGCATGCGCCTCGAGGCGCTGCTTCAGGAAGTGGCGATATTCAACCGTTGGTTCGGTATGGATGCGCTGGATATCAATGAGCTCATTATTGTAACGATGCGCAAAGTCGCCTTTTGCATCGTAAACCAGTGCAAAGCCGCCGGTCATGCCTGCGCCGAAGTTGATACCGGTTTCGCCCAGAACCACAACGCAGCCGCCGGTCATGTATTCGCAGCAGTGATCGCCTGCGCCTTCGATGACCGCGTAAGCACCGGAGTTACGCACTGCGAAACGCTCACCAGCGAGGCCGGCGGCAAACAGCTCGCCACCTGTTGCGCCATACAGGCAGGTGTTGCCGATAATCACGGCTTCATGTGCAACGAAACCCGACTGCTTGGGTGGCTGGATGGCAATGATGCCGCCCGACATGCCCTTGCCGACGTAATCGTTGGCATCGCCTTCCAGCAACAGATCCAGGCCGTTATGGTTCCATACACCGAAGCTCTGGCCGGCCGAACCACGCAATTTGATGGTCAGGCAACCGGTCGGAAGGCCTTCTGCACCATGCGCGCGGGCGATCTCGCCGGACAAGCGTGCGCCTATCGAGCGGTTCACGTTGCGCACGGTATATTCCAGCGTCGTTGGTGTTTTGGTCTGGATGCAGTGCATGGCATCCTTGACCATATGTTCTGCCAGTTCGCCCTTGTCGAACGATGGATTGGAGGCTTCCACGCAGAAGCGCGGTTCGGTCTCCGGGATGCCGCCCTGGCTCAGCAATGTCTGCAGATTCAGGCGTCCCTGGCGGGCGGTATCGCCCTGATTGAGTTTGAGCAGGTCGATGCGGCCGATCAGTTCCTCGATACTGCGGATACCCAGCCTGGCCATCCATTCGCGGGTTTCCATTGCGACGAAAGTAAAGAAGTTCACCACCATTTCCGGGAGACCGATGAAATGCTGCTTGCGCAGACGTTCGTCCTGGGTCGCTACGCCGGTAGCGCAGTTGTTGAGGTGGCAAATGCGCAGGTATTTGCAGCCGAGCGCGATCATCGGCGCGGTACCAAAGCCGAAGCTCTCGGCGCCCAGAATGGCGGCCTTGATCACGTCATAGCCGGTTTTCAGGCCGCCGTCCGCCTGTACGCGCACACGGCCGCGCAAGCCGTTGGCTCGCAATACCTGCTGGGCTTCGGTGAGCCCGAGTTCCCATGGCGTACCTGCGTATTTCACGCTGGTGAGGGGGATGCGCCGGTACCGCCATCGTAACCGGAGATGGTGATCAGATCGGCATAGGCTTTGGCAACGCCCGCGGCAACCGTACCCACGCCCGGTTCTGCGACCAGCTTGACCGATACCAGTGCTTGCGGATTGACCTGCTTCAGGTCGAAAATCAATTGGGCCAGATCTTCGATTGAGTAGATGTCATGATGCGGCGGCGGCGAAATCAGTGAGATTCCGGGTTTGGCGCAACGCAAACGGGCGATCATTTCGGATACTTTATGCCCGGGTAATTGGCCGCCTTCACCCGGTTTCGCGCCTTGTGAAATCTTGATCTGCAACACTTCGGCATTGACCAGATAATGCGCGGTGACACCGAAACGTCCGGATGCGACCTGCTTGATCTTGGACATTTTCATCGTGCCGTAACGCACAGGATCTTCACCGCCCTCACCGGAGTTGGAACGTCCGCCGATGCGGTTCATGCCTTCAGCCAGCGCTTCGTGGGCTTCGGGTGACAGCGCGCCGAGCGACATTCCTGCCGAATCGAAGCGTTTGAGGATCTTTTCTACGGATTCGACTTCTTCCAGCGGAATCGCCTGGGTATCTTCACGCAAACCCATCAGGTCGCGCAGCATGGCGACCTGGCGGCCGTTGACCAGCCCGGCATATTTCTTGTACAGCTCGTAATCACCTGATTTAACGGCCTTCTGCAGTTGAATTACCACATCGGGGTTGTAGGCGTGGAATTCTTCGCCGAAGATGAATTTGAGCAAGCCGCCCTGGCCGATAGGGCGCATCGGGTTGAACGCTGCACGTGCGAGCTGCTTCTGATCTTCTTCGAAATCGGCAAAATTTGCACCGGAAATACGCGAAACCGTGCCTTTCAGACTGAGGTCGATGACTTCCTCATGCACGCCGACGGCTTCGAACAGCTGAGCGCCACGGTAGCTGGCAATGGTTGAAATACCCATTTTCGACAACACTTTGAGCAGGCCCTTGTCGGTACCTTTGCGATAATTGGCCAGCGCTTTTTCCGGCTTGAGTTTGACTTCGCCGCTGTCTATCATTTCCAGAATCGCCTGATAGGCCAGGTAAGGATAAACCGCAGTCGCGCCATAGCCGATAAGGCATGCGATCTGATGCGGATCGCGCGCGCAGGCGGTTTCGGCGATGATGTTGCAGTCGCAACGCAAGCCGGCTGCAATCAGCGCATGGTGCACCGCACCGACGGCAAACAGGGCGTGGATAGGCAACAGGGTTTTGCCGATGCTGCGGTCGGAAAGCACAAGGATGACGTTGCCTGCTTTTACTGCGGCGATCGCGTCAGCTGTGAGTTTCTCCAGCGCGGCTTTCAGGTTGGTCTCTGCCGGGTGGTAACACAGTTTCAGGTGTACCGAACGGTAGGCCGGGTCCGTCAATGTGGTCAGATGCGTGAATGCGTCATGCGACAGCACTGGCGATGGAACTTCCAGGCGGTGGGCATGTTCCGGCGTCTGTTCGAACAAATTGCGTTCCGGGCCGAAGCAGGTATTCAGCGACATGACCACGGCTTCGCGGATCGGGTCGATCGGCGGGTTGGTGACCTGGGCGAACTGCTGACGCAGATAGTCGAATGGCGAGCGTACCTTCTGCGACAATACCGCCATCGGCGTGTCGTCGCCCATTGAGCCGATGGCTTCCTGACCGTCTTCGGCCAGCACGCGCAGAATCTGGTCGCGTTCTTCAAAGCTCACGCCGAACAGTTTCTGGTAGATGGAGAGGCTGGGGGCATCCAGGCGCGCCACTTTGGCATCCTGTTCCATGCCCAGCTCAAGGCGCTGCGATTGCTTGAGCCATTCCCGGTAGGGTCGAGCTGATTTCAGTTCGGCTTCGATGTCGGCAGGCAATAGTATCTTGCCGGTCGCCAGATCGGCTGCAATCATCTGCCCCGGCTTGATGCGGCCTTTCTGCACGACGTCCTCGGGCGCGTAATTCCACACGCCGATCTCGGAAGCGATGGTGAAATGACGGTCTTTGGTGACCACATAACGCGCCGGACGAAGGCCGTTGCGATCAAGCAGGCAGGCGCCGTAACGGCCATCGGTCAATACCACGCCGGCAGGGCCGTCCCATGGTTCCATGTGCATGGAATTATATTCGTAGAAGGCGCGCAGGTCAGCGTCCATTTCCGGCACGTTCTGCCATGCGGGCGGAATCAGCATACGCAAGCTGCGGAACAGCCCCGCACCGCCCATGACCAGACCTTCCAGCATGTTATCCATGCTGTAGGAGTCGGAACCGTTGCGCGATACGATAGGGCTGACATCGGCTATGTTTGGCAACAGCGGCGTCGCAAATTTGCGCTCACGCGCCAGTGACCAGTTACGGTTGCCTTGTACGGTATTGATTTCACCGTTGTGCGCGAGGTAGCGGAACGGCTGCGCCAGACGCCATTCCGGCCAGGTGTTGGTGGAGAAGCGCTGATGATAAACCGCCAGCGAAGAGGCAAAGCGTTCGTCGCTTAAATCTTTATAGAAAACCGGTAATGCGTCCGGCATCACCAGCCCTTTATAGAGCACTACATTGCCGGACAGCGTCGGAATATAGAAAGTCTTGTCATTTGCCAGCGTTTTTTCGGTCAGGCGGCGGGCGATATAGAGTTTGCGCTCGAAGATCTCGGCGTCCATTTCTTCCGGGCAATTGACGAATATCTGCTCAAAGTGCGGCAACGTCGCCAGTGCGTATTTGCCGCATACGGAAATATTGACCGGGAGTTGGCGATAGCCGGCAACAACCAGGCCCTGATTAGTCAGTTCGCGATTCAGTGTATCGCGAGCGACGGCTGCAAAGTTGGTATCCTGATTCAGAAACACCACGCCGGCGGCATAATGGGAATTCAGGGTAAAACCGCATTCGGCGGCAACCGCACGCAGGAATGCATCAGGTTTTTTGAATAACAAACCGCAGCCATCACCCGATTTGCCGTCGGCAGCGACAGCCCCGCGGTGGGTCAGGCAGGCCAGGGACGAAATCGCCGTCTGCACCAGCCAGTGACTCGGCTGGTCATCCAGCTGGGCCATCAGGCCGAAACCACAACTATCTTGTTCGAAATCGGGGCGGTAAAGAGTCCCCTGCAACCAGCTTTGTCTGTCCATTGGTAGCGATATAAAAGTTAAAACGAAATGTCCTCGATTCTACCTCGTTCAAGCGGTATCAGGCAATGCTAATATAAATTTTTACCATGAATTCAGGCTTCTTCTGTTGGCGCAATGCCGTACTGCAGACGCGGATCGTTGCTGATGGCGAGATAACACAGATCGTTATCATGCGGTTACAGCCATCAAGGCAGGTATAACAGGCGTCAGTCACTTTATATAAGCTTGTTCTAATTTAATAAATTATTAATAAATCCTTTTTAAGGTTGTCATTCGTTCCTTTCAGAATGCTGAAGATATTGTAACCGACAGTAACGGTTTGTGATTTTTTGTAACATTTCCCGAGTTAAGGATTCTTATGTTGTTTTGGCATGAAGAGCCCCGGCGCAAGGCTCGTATCGAGATTATCCCCATGATTGACGTCATGATGTTTCTGCTGGTTTTTTTTGTGCTGATTAGCTTGAACGTGATTCCTGCGCTGGGACTCAAGACGCAATTGCCGACTTCCAGCAAGCCCGAAAAACTGGAGGTACGGACACATGCCGTAGTGACTGTTACCAAAGATGGGCAGGTACAGCTGGACGGGGTGAGTTATTCCCTGGATGGACTGCATGCGGCCTTGCTCAAACTTGTTCAGACTAACAAAGCCGTTGACGTTGTCGTCAACAGTGACCGGGATGCTTCGGTTCAGCAACTGATTGACGTGATGGATACCGTGAAGTCAGCCGGTATCACGTCAGTTGCTATTGCTTCTGCGCATAAATAGGAATGCCGTCGGAGTGAAGACATGAGCACTGCAACTATCCCCATGGTGTATGACAAGCGCGAATGGATTGCAAGTGGCAGTTCATTTCTGGTGGGCGTGCTGCTGGCATTGGCGATTTCGCACATGGCTATCCGGCATGAAGCGATGCCTGTCGAGCAACCCATCCAAATCACTCTGGCCGATCCCCCGGTGGAGCTGCCAAAGCCGGTCGAGTTGCCGCCGCTTGAGCAGCCAAAACCCAAGGAGCCGCCTCCCAAGCCGGCTGCGCAGAAGCCAGTCCGTTCCCCGGTCGTCGCCAAGCCGTCCCCGGTGCCAGAAGCGAAACCGGTAAGCGTGCCTGATGCTGCGGTTGATCCGCTGGCCAGGACACTACCGAGAGCCGACCCTGCGCCCCCTGTGGCGCCACATGAAAAAGCAATGCCCAAGGCTGAGCCGGCACCGGCACCTGTGCAACGCAATGCCGCAGCTGAAGGCCGGTTTGCCCAAGATGTCCGTACGCAGATCGAACGCAAGAAGATTTTTCCGGATTCAGCCCGCGATTTGGGCATGAGTGGGGTGGTTGAGGTGGTGTACGTGCTGGATCGTACAGGCACGCTTGTGCGTGCCGAAGTGGCTACATCATCAGGTTACGCATTGCTGGACCAGGCGGCTTTGCGCGCGGTACGTTCTGCGACTTTTGCATCATTTCCGCCAGATGCCTGGGTAGGGGAAAACCAGAAGGAATTTCGTACCAAACTGGTTTTTTCCATCAATTACTAGCTGGTTGAATATGTGCCGGCTTTTTTCTAATCAGGGAGTTTGAAAATGAGTAAAGCGCTATCTCTTCGTCCGCTTGTATTGCTGGTTTCCTCAGCGCTTATGAGCAGCGCTTATGCGCAGGATGATGCGGTTCAAACCGATGAAATTTCGGTGTTCGGTCAGGGACAAACCCGCCAGGTACAGAATCTTTCAAAGAAGGATATAGAGGAAGCTGCGCCAGGCAGCAGTCCGCTGAAAGTGCTGGACAAGGTGCCAGGTGTGCACTTTGAATCCAGCGACAGTTTCGGTGCCTATGAGTGGTCTACCACCATCAGTGTGCGTGGTTTCAGCTCGAATCAGCTGGGCTATACACTGGATGATGTGCCATTGGGTGACATGAGCTACGGCAACCACAACGGTCTGCATATTTCGCGTGCCATTTCGACCGAGAATATTTCGCATGCGCAGGTGTCGCAAGGTACCGGCTCCCTCGATACCGCTTCCACCAGCAATCTGGGTGGCACAGTGCAGTTTTATTCGACCGACCCTGATGAGCAATCCGGTGCGGTTGCCAGCCAGATGCTGGGCGGCGACTTCTCGCGCCGCAGCTATTTTCGCCTGGATACCGGTCGTTTGAGCAATGGCGGCAAGTTCTATATCAGTGCAGTAGATCAGAATTCCGACAAATGGAAAGGTCACGGCGAGCAGCGCAATAAGCAGATCAATACCAAATACGTGCAATTCTTCGGCGAAAGCAAGCTGTCTGCCTTCTTGAACTGGTCCGATCGCCAGGAAGTCGATTACCAGGATATGTCCAAGGAGATGCTGGGCCGTTTGGGTTACAACTGGGATAACTACTACCCGGACTGGCAAAAAGCCATCCAGTCTTCGCAAGGTATCTGGACCAGCGGTGAAACCTCGGTTGACGATGCGTATTATGCCGGTTCCGGTATACGTGAAGATTATCTGGGCGGTGTAACCCTGGATTCCAAGATCAACGATAACCTGCGCTGGAAGAACACCATTTACAAGCACACCAACCACGGTGCCGGCTTGTGGTGGACGCCTTATGTGCTGTCGCCAGTGAGCAATACGCCGTCCGTGCGTACGACCGAGTATGACATCGACCGTACCGGCCTGTTGTCCAGCCTGACTTATACGATGGGCAAGCACAAGCTGAACGGCGGTCTGTGGTATGAAAACGACGACTTCGATCAAGCTCGCCGCTATTATGCCACCACGGCAACCGATCCGCTGAGCCCGTATGTGATTCCTTCCAATCCGTTCCGTACCGACTGGGCGTTCAACTACACCGAGAAAACCATGCAATGGTATGCCCAGGACACCATCACCGTTTCGCCGCGTTTGACGGTGAATGCCGGCTTCAAGTCGCCCAAGGTGGATGTGACCGGTACTGAAACGACCGGTGCAAACTACCCGTCCGGCACGATTACTTCCAAGAAATCTTTCCTTCCGCAGTTGAGTATGGTGTACAAGCTGGATCAGTCCAACGAACTTTTCGCTGGATTTGCGCAAAACATGCGTGCAATCTACACCCAGCCGTTTAGCACGACTCAGGCCGGTTTCGCGGCGATCCAGGGCGATCTGCGTCCGGAAACATCGGATACCTATGAAGGCGGCTGGCGTTTCCATCACGAGAAGCTGGACGGCGTTTTGTCGCTGTACCACGTGGACTTCTACGACCGTCTGCTGAGCATCAGCAGTGGCGCGGGGATTGTCGGCAGTCCGACTGTTCTGGCGAACGTGGGCAAAGTCGAGTCCAACGGTTTCGATCTGAGCCTGAACTGGAAACTGGCCCGCACCTGGTCCTGGTTCAATGCGCTGAGCATTAACAGCACCCAGTACAAGGACAACTACGTTAACGGCTCCACTGTTCAATACGTAAGCGGCAAGCAGGTTGTCGGTGTGCCGGAGCAAATGTTCAAAACCGAACTGGCTTATGACGACGGTACATGGTTTGCGCGTTTAGGCGGTGATTATACTTCCAAGCGCTACTACACCTATTCCAACGATAACTCTGTAGATGCGCGCTGGCTGTGGAATCTGGGTGCGGGTTATCGCACGAAGAATGTCGGTTTCCTGAAGGAAGTCAAGGCGCAGGTCAACATCAACAATCTGCTCGACAAACAGTACTTTGCTTCAATGGGCACCAACGGCTTTGGTTATTCCGATCCGAATGGCACCACGCAGACTTTGCAGGTTGGCGCACCGCGTCAAGTGTTCTTTAGCGTAACAGGCAAGTTTTAAGCAGGCTGGCAATCGACCGGAACCCGTTCGGGTTCCGGTTTTTTCAAGGAATTTGTTATGACGTTCACACAGATACACGACATTGTTATGTACATCATGGTAGCGGTGATTCTGCTTGCTACCTATGTAATTATCGAACGATTTATTTACTTCGCAGCGACTTTGCGCGAAGGCAAGGATGTAGTGGGTTTCATTCGCAGCCACCTGCACGATAAAAGCCTGCATGGCGAAATACTGGATGTTTTCAAGGATCACAAGAGCCCTCAGGCAAAAGCGATTTGCGAAGTGGTTGAAGCGTCGCAGGAAAATCATGGGCATGAGCAGATGGAATACATCGCCCAGTCGATTTATGTGGAAAAGCAGCCCACCGTTATTTCCCGGTTATGGATACTGGATACGATCATTACGCTATCCCCTCTGTTGGGTCTGCTAGGTACCATACTGGGCATTATTGATGCCTTCTACAGTTTGTCGTCAGGCAATGTTGCCGCCGATCCGGCCGCCGTCAGCCGCGGCATTGGTACGGCCCTGTACGCTACCGGCGTGGGCATTTTCATCGCCATGTATGCGATGTTGTTCTACAACTATTTCAATGCCAAAGCAGAAGAAGTAACCAATCAGATGAAACTGATTACCCTGACCTTGCTGGGCGCACGTTAAAGTGACCCGGCTGCAGCCATCAATGTGAGGATTTATCATGCTGTCACGCTTTGCCGTTACCACGGCTGCAGTCATTGGCATGCTGCCGCTGCACGCGGGTGCTGCACCCAAAGCGACTACTCCCATCGAGCATGTGATAGTCGTAGTGGGTGAGAATCGTTCGTTCGATAATCTATACGGTGTTTATAAAACTCCAAATGGGCAATCGATCAGGAACCTTCTTTCCGCAGGCATTGTGCGTGAGGACGGAACTCCGGGACCAAATTACCATTTGGCTGCCCAGAAAACGGCGGACATGAGCAAAGGTTATAGCCCGACGCCGCCTATCACCGGAAGCTACCGTATATTGCCACAGCCCTATGCTTCCGGGGCTGTAGGCCAGCAACAAGGCGTACCGGATTCCCGGTTCCCGGCCGAGTTGGCAAACGGGCCGTTTCAGATCACCACTTATGTAAGTGCCGGCGCGCATACGGGCGATCCGATTCACCGGTTTTTTCAGATGTGGCAGCAGGTGAATGGCGGGGCCAGCGACTTGTTTGTATGGACGGCGGAAAATTTCGGTTTTTATCGTGGAAACGATATTAACGCAGTCGAGTCGGTACCTACCCATCAGGGTGCTGTGGCCATGGGTTTTTACAACATGGCTCAGGGGGATGCGCCGTATTTCAGACAGCTGGCCGAGCGTTACGCGATTGCCGATAACTATCATCAGGCAATTCTCGGAGGAACCGCCGCAAATTATGTGGCTATCGTAGCGGCTGATGTGGCTATTCATACCGAGAACGGCAAGAAAGCCGTGCCTCCTGTCGAGCAGATATTGCGATTGCAATTGCTCAAAAATGGCAAGCAGCTCGTGGAAAACGGCGGCGTTTATGTGCAGTGCGCAGATCAGGCTGCCGATGGAGTCGCACCCATCCAGCATTATCTGAACAGTTTGCCTTATCGTCCGTTCAATAATGGCAACTGTGAGCCAGGCACCTATTACATGGTTAACAATCTTGATCCATCCTATACGGCGAATCTTCAGTCGATTACGTTGGGACACGATAAATGGTTGCTGCCACCCCAGGTCATGCCGACTATTGGCGATACCATGAGCGCGGCGGGACTGTCGTGGAAGTGGTACAGCGGCGGGCGTAATGATGGTAAAAAAGTTGACAGGGAATATTGCGGCATGTGCGACCCGTTGACATTCTTCAAGTCGACCATGACAGGTGCTGACCAGAACAGGCTGCTGGATCTGCAACAGTTTTATGTGGATGTAAAAGATGCCAGACACTTCCCGGCAGTTACTTTTATTTCGACCTATGACAGTATTTCCGGTCACCCCGGCTATGCGATGGAAACCGGCTTTGAAGAACTGGTCAAGGATGTGGTCGACCGGGTCAAAGCCAATCCGGCATTGTGGAAAAAGACGGCCATTCTTATCACGTTTGACGAAGGTGGCGGCTACTATGATTCCGGATATGTGCAATTCCTGGATTTCTTCGGTGACGGTACGCGGGTGCCGATGATCGCTGTTTCGCCTTATGCGCGCAAGGGGGCAGTCGATCATACCTATTATGACCATGCTTCCATCGCCAAATTTATTGAACGTAACTGGAATTTGCCGACGCTGTCGCAGCGTAGCCGCGATAACCTGCCGAATCCTGTATCCAATAAAAAGAATCCTTACATACCGCTAAATCGTCCGGCGCTAGGTGATTTGATGCCTTTGTTTGATTTTGGGAAATAAGATATTAATGAAATTGGTCTAGGGGGGTGCTATGGATAAAATCAAAAACCGGGTGGTGTCGCGTCGTGATCTTTTAAAAACATCAGCTTCGCTGGCGGGGATATCTATTATTCCCACGGTGCTAATAAGAGATGCCGCTGCGGCCAAGATGACAAAGGCGAGTGCGCATTATGAAATTCACCTGAAAGGCAAGCCCGATTGCGATGACTGCGTGCATTATATTGCCGTCAAATCAGGAAAGGGCAATGGCGCATGCAGGTTGGTTGAAGGCGATATCAATCCGCATGGCTGGTGTCAGTATTTTCAGCAATAATCCGGCATTGCGAATCGATTATTTCAGTATCCTGCGTCGCGTCAGCCCGACTGCCAGCCAGTAACTGACACCGGCCCAGGCTAGCATCGCGGCGATATGGGTAGTGATGGCGGTTGGAATATGACCGAGTATCAGCGGGCGCACCAGATTGATGGCGTGCGATAGCGGCAGCACCGCCGCGACATTTTGCAGAATCTCGGGCATGCGCTCTACCGGATAGAATACGCCGCACAGCAGCACCATCGGGGTGATGACCAGCGTAAAGTAGTACATGAAGAAATCGTAACTGGGCGACAGCGCGGTCATCACCAGCCCCATCGCGGAGAAGGTGAGGCCGATGAGGACCACCACCGGGATCACCCACAGGCTCAGCAGCCAGTTCTGCTGCAGGCCGAGCGCCCAGATCACCGCAAGTATCGCCAGTCCGGACAGCAGACTCTTGGATGCGCCCCAGCTCAGTTCGGCAAACATCACGTCATCCAGCGTCAGCGGCGCATTGAGGATGGCTTCCCAGGTTTTTTGCACGTGCATGCGCGAGAAGCCGGAATACAGCACTTCGAAGGTGGCGCTGTTCATCGTGGAGTAGCAGATGGTACCCGCCGACAGAAAGGCCATATAACTGGCGCCGCCCACTTGCGGGATCAGGCTGCCCAGGCCATAGCCGAAACCGAGCATGTAAAACATCGGGTCGGCCAGATTGCCGAGGATGCTGGGGCCGGCCAGTTTTTTCCAGACCAGGAAATTGCGCCGCCACACCGGAATGAAGCGCCATGACAGTTGAGGGTGGCCAAAGTAGTTCATGTGTCGCGTAACTCACGTCCGGTAAATTTCAGGAACACGTCTTCCAGATTGGAAGGGCGCTGTACATAGCGCAATTCGCATTGTTCGCGCAAATGCGCGATCAGGCTGTTGCCGTCATGGGTGTAGCAGAACAGGGTTTCGCCGGTGATTTCATGGCGGGTGCACCAGGCTGCGCCGTATTGTCTGGCCCATTCATCGACCTGCTCGCCGTAAATTTCGACGACGCCGGGCTCGATCTCCGCGGCAATCAGGTCGCGGGGATTGCCGGCGGCGATGACTTTGCCGTGATCCAGTATCACCAGGTTGTCGCACAGCCGCTCGGCTTCTTCCATGAAATGGGTAGTGAGCAGGATGGTCTTGCCCTGATGGATCAGCCGGCGCAGTCCCTGCCAGATGACATGACGCGCTTGCGGATCGAGTCCCGTGGTGGGTTCGTCGAGGACGATGAGTTCGGGGTCGTTGACCAGAGCGCGAGCCAGGGTAAGGCGGCGCTTCATGCCGCCCGACAGAGTGGTGATCTTGGTGTCGGCCTTGCTGGCAAGCCCGGCGAATTCCAGCAAACCGGGGATGCGGCTGTTGATCAGATCATCGGCCATGCCGAAATAACGTCCATATATCAGCAGGTTTTCGGCAACGGTAAAGTCGGGGTCGAGATTGTCCATTTGCGGCACTACGCCGATGCGCAGTCGCGCTTGTCGCGCTTGCAGCGGGATGGTCTGGTCCAGTATGCGGATTTCGCCTGCATCCGGCGTGATCAGCCCCAGCAGCATCTTGAGCGTCGTGGTTTTGCCTGCGCCGTTAGGGCCAAGCAAGCCGAAACATTCGCCGCGTTTGATATCCAGGTCCAGGCCGCGCACGACTTCGGCGCCGCCGTAATGCTTGGTTAAATTACGTACCTTTATGATAGACATGCTGCCAGTGCGACCATCTTGAGTTCAGCCAGCTTGCCGTGGAAAAAATGTCCGGCTGCGGCAATGGGTTTAAATGCGACATTGTGGTTTTGCGCCCAGCCTTGCGCATCGGCAAAGGGCACGACTTCGTCTTCGGTGCCGTGGATGATGGTGGTGTTGGCAGGTACGCTGCCGAATTCATACAGATTGACTGCCGGGCCTATCAGCAGCAGTTTATCCACTGCCATTTGCTGCGCCACGCGGTGTTGCACGTAACCGCCGAAGGAAAATCCGGCCAGTACGATAGGCAGGGTCGCATCGTAATGGCTGCGTACGAAGGCGATCACCGCCAGCATGTCTTCAGTTTCGCCGCTGCCGCCGGTGTATTCGCCGTCGCTGCTGCCGACCCCGCGGAAATTGGGGCGTACGGCGACATAGCCCTGGTCGTGGCAAATTTGCGCGATGCTTTGCACGACCTTGTTATCCATCGAGCCGCCATGCAATGGATGAGGGTGGGCAATGAATGCGAGGCCGCGGCGCGTATCGCCCGGGTCGTTGACCAGGGTTTCAATATGGCCGATGGCGGATTTGATGCGTAATTTGGAGCGCTTCATTTTAGTTGCAGACGTTCCACGATACGCCCGTGCTGCAAATGCTCTTCGATGATTTCGTCTATGTCCTGTTCGTCAACAAAGGTGTACCAGACTTCTTCCGGGTACACCACCAGCAACGGTCCTTCGCTGCACCTGTCCATGCATCCCGCGCTGTTGATACGGCATTTGCCGACACCGTTCATGTCCAGCGCCTTGATCTTCCTCTTGGCGTAATCGCGCATGGCCTGACCGCCGGACGCGCCGCAACATTTCGCGCCATCGTCACGCTGATTGGTGCAGAAAAATACGTGGTGTTTGAAGTAATTCATGGCACTGCCTTAATATAAAACAAGCCTGTAGTTTAGCATTAGCTGTCCAATTCCTTCTACTTGCTGGGTATAATTGGACTATCCTGTTTAATCAAAGTCACTATATAAAGATGCAAACCTTAACTGTCGCCCTCGGTAGTCGCAGCTACCCCATCCATATCGGTATGGATTTACTTAAACAGCCCCAGCTGATCGTGGCACACTTGCCGCAGAAGCGCGTAGCGGTCATTACCAATACCACGGTGGCGCCATTGTATCTGGCGACATTGACGGCTGGTCTGGTCGCGCATGGCGTAGAGGTGGTGCCGATCGTTCTGCCTGACGGTGAGCAATATAAAACCTGGGAAACGCTGAACAGCATATTTGATGCGCTGCTCACGCATCGCTGCGAGCGCAAGACTACGCTGATCGCGCTGGGTGGTGGCGTCATCGGCGACCTGACCGGATTTGCTGCAGCAAGTTATCTGCGCGGCGTGCCGTTCATCCAGATTCCGACCACGTTGCTGGCGCAGGTGGATTCTTCCGTGGGCGGCAAGACCGGCATCAATCATCCGCTGGGCAAGAACATGATAGGCGCATTTTATCAGCCGCAGCTGGTGCTGGCGGATACGCGCACGTTGGCTACATTGCCTGCACGCGAGCTGTCTGCCGGGCTGGCAGAAGTGATCAAATACGGGCTGATTTATGACGCAGCGTTCTTTGACTGGCTGGAAGCCAATATCGACAAGCTGCGGGCGCTGGATGAAGACAGCATCGCCTATGCGGTTTATCGCTCGTGCGAGATCAAGGCCGAAGTGGTGGCACAGGACGAGCGCGAGGCAGGATTGCGCGCGCTGCTGAATCTCGGTCATACCTTTGGCCATGCGATCGAATCCGGAATGGGTTACGGCAACTGGCTGCATGGCGAAGCGGTGGCGGCGGGTACGGTGCTGGCGGCCGATGTGTCACGGCGCATGGGGTTGATGAGCGCGACCGAGGTAGAACGGGTCCGTGCGCTGTATCGCCGCGCCGGTTTGCCGGATACCGCGCCGGATCTGGGAGCAGGGAAATATATGGATTACATGGGGTTGGACAAGAAAGTCGAAGGTGGACGCATCCGCTTCGTATTGCTGCGCGGCATCGGCGCAGCCTTCGTCAGCGCCGATGTACCGGAGGCTGATCTGACTGCGGCGCTGACATATCATGTTCACGCCATTTAATCTGGCGGCTTATGCCGCGAACGATGCGCAGTCGCGCGGGCGGCGCTACGCAGAGCCTGCTGCCGCAACGCGCGGCGAATTTCAGCGTGACCGCGACCGCATCATCCACTCCGGCGCATTCCGACGGCTGGAATACAAAACCCAGGTATTCGTGAATCATGAGGGCGATCTGTTCCGAACCCGTCTCACCCATAGTCTCGAAGTCGCGCAGATCGGGCGTTCCATTGCGCGGGTGCTGGGACTGAACGAGGATCTGGTGGAAGCGATTTCGCTGGCACACGATCTTGGGCATACGCCGTTCGGCCATGCCGGCCAGGATGCGCTGAATGCCTGCATGAAGGATTACGGCGGTTTCGAGCATAATCTGCAGAGCTTGCGCGTGGTCGACAAGCTGGAGCAGCGTTACGCCGAATTCGACGGCCTGAATTTATGTTTCGAGACCCGCGAGGGTATATTGAAACACTGCTCTCTGGAAAACGCGCGCCAGCTCGGCGACGTCGGCGAACGTTTCCTGCACAAGCAACAGCCTACGCTGGAAGCGCAGGTGGCCAATCTGGCCGACGAAATCGCCTACAATAACCATGATGTGGATGACGGCTTGCGTTCCGGGCTGATTACGCTGGCGCAGCTGGAGCAGGTCGAGCTGTTTGCCGGTCATCTGACGCAGGTGCGCGAGCGATATCCGCAATTGAGCGAGCGGCGTACCATCCATGAAACGGTACGACGCATGATCAATACCCTGGTGGTGGACCTGATTGCGCATAGCCAGGCGAACATTCGTGCGGCTGGCGTCGGACACCCCGATGAGGTTCGGGCTGCGCCGCAGCTGATCGGCTTCAGCCCGGAGCTGGCTGCACAAAATCAGGCGCTCAAGCAGTTCCTGCGCAAGCATCTGTACCGGCATTATCGCGTGGTACGCATGACTACCAAAGCGGCGCGTATCGTGACCGACCTGTTCGATGCTTTTCTGGGCACGCCTGCGCTGTTGCCGATCGAGCATCAGCCGCATCCGCAGAGTGATACGCCACGGGTGATTGCCGATTATATTGCCGGCATGACTGATCGTTATGCGATGCGTGAATACCGTCGTTTATTCGAGATTGAGGATGTGCTGATTTGATTCGATTGCTGGAGAAATTGCACGACAACAGCGAGGCCGTTGCCGTGCGGGTTGATTAGAATATGTGAGTCATTTGCAGGCTGATACGGTTGCCCAGATTGTTTGCAATGATCATCGCATTATTCAGGTTTGCGCCAGTGAGTGCAGACGGATTGGCCACTTCAGCTTTGCGGATTTCATAAGTCATGGTGAAGTGAGTCGATTTGTTGAGCAAGTATTCGCCGCCTATTGTCCAGGTGTTGAAGTTGCGCTGGTTTGCCGCTTGCTGTGAGTTGGTCAGGCGATGATACACATCATATTTGAGGTTGGCTCTCCACTTTGGCAGGAAGTGATAGCCGCCTTCCAGATACCAGCCGTCCGCCTTATTGTAATCCTGTAACGCCACGGTATCGACCGGAGCCGGTGTGCTATCCGTCGGGATATCGACGAATGGCGGGTTCGGGCCATTGTAGATCATGCCTGCGCCGCGCATATATTCGCCGGAGAAGCGCAGATTATCTTTTAGGTATTTGAAGCCGGTGCCTTCACGCATGCGGTTGTAATCTGTACCGCCGAACGTGCGCTTACCTTCCTGGTGCCAGATCCAGGCGTTGACGTCTTCACGGTTAGGGCCTGCGCCATTGAATATGTAGGAGACCTGCAGTCTGCCGGTGAAGTCTTTGGCATGGTTGTTGTCGGTGATGAAATTGATATTGTTGCCGTTGGAAATCATCGCGGCGTAACCAAACTCCCAGCGATTCTTGCGGAAGGTGTTGAATGCTTCTACCCCGATGTCGCGGAATCCGCTGAGGCTGCCCATTACCGAGGCGGCGGCCAGTCCGGCGGGTGTTCCGGGGATGGCGGCTTTTGGCGTCATATCGCGTTCATTGAGCAAGCCATCGGTGACGTTGGTGAAATTGATGTAGTTGTAGGCAACGTGAACCGCAGACAACGCCTCTTCGCCTGTAGGCAGCTTGAACAAGCCGGCGCGCAGGTGCATGCCGGGAATGTAGCTGAAGGTCATGGAGGCATCGCTGAGAACGACGCTTTGGTCGCGGGTGACGCCATTACGACCGGCTTCCAGGAGCACGAAGTAGTTAATGCGGTCGTCGATGGCTTTTAATTTGCCTCTGACACCCAAGCGCGCCCGGAACAGCTGTATGTTTTGGGTGCTGTCCAGATCCGGGCCAACCAGGTTCGGGATCTGCTGATGATTGTTGTAGGTAGCGGCGGCACCCTGCAATCCGGTCACGGGTTTGGAATCGATATAGGTGTAGGTCGGTTGTATAAAGCCCCAGATTTTGTATGCCGGTGCGTTTGCAGGCTCCAGGCCTTGGACTGACATCCAGTCGGTAGCGTGGCTGGTGTTGGAAATGGCCAATCCTGAGAGGAGGGCGAGTGGTAATGCGTATTTCTTCATTGTGTTTCCCCTGTTAAAAATTGCTTGTGTTGTCGGACGGTGAAGCTGGTTAAGGTTTCAAATAGACATAGCCCTCTTTTGCTTGCAGGCGGGCGATTTCAGCCACGCCGGACGGAACGACTACGGCCGGGTAGGCGACATCGGCAGCGGTCAGGTTGCGGCTTTTAAGCGTGTTGTTGCAGATCTTGAACTCCACTCCTTGCTGCGCCAATGTTTCCATAATTACGTTGTAGGGATTGCCGTTCGCGTCCTGGGCATTGTTGAGCATGAAATCTATCCCCTTGCCGTGAGCGACTACGGCTATCTTGCTGCCGGGTGCCGCCCGCAAATGGTTCTCCACATTTTTGAGCAACGCGCTGGCCCGCGAAGCATCGTTAATGTGATAAACCACTTTGATCGGTTCTGCATCCGGTTTGACTGCTGCATGGCTCAGAGGGGCCAGCACCAGACTGAATAGCGCCATGGTGGTAGAAAGTAGTTTGGCGATTGTGTTGCCCATGCATTTCTCCTGTTGCGGTTAGACGATGTAATTAGCCAAGTGCACGGTTTTGTAATCAGGTGCGTTAAGTAAAGACGAATCGAATTCCGGTATTATTCCATCATAAAAAATAAATAATTTTGATGGAATAAAACATTCTGGACGTACGTCTTAATTTAAGGTGGATGGATAGAGATGGGTTTAAAATAATGAATTTATTGGATTTGGTGGGTGTGAACATCGGGATTAGCGCTCAGATCAAGGAAAGGCGGACGCGCCTGTATCGTGTCGCCTATTCCTGGTGCCATGACCGGACGCTGGCAGATGATCTGGCACAGGAGGCGCTTACGCGTGGTCTGTCGCACCTGCATCAGCTGCGTGATCCGGCCCAGCTGGACAGCTGGCTGTTCAAGATTTTGCATAACTGCTGGCGTGATTGTCTGCGCTGCCAGAAGGATTTCCAGGATGTGGAGGATCTGGAAGACTACCTTTACGCCCATAACGAGACGCCAGAGCATATCAATTCGCGCAGTCAGGTAGTGGACCGTGTGCGTGCGGCAATTGCCTTATTGCCGATAGGGCAGCGTCAGGTGCTGACATTGGTGGATCTGGAAGAATTCAGCTACAACCAGGTTGCCGAGATTCTGGCGATTCCTGTGGGTACAGTGATGAGCCGACTGTGCAGGGGACGTTTGGCGCTGAAGGAAGCATTGATTGAATTGGCGCCTGTTACCAAAGGTACGGTATTGAGGATAGTGAAATGAGCCCGGAAATTTCAAACGAACAGCTAAACGCTTTTGTCGATGACGAACTGGATGTTGCAGAGAAGGACGCTTTGTTCGCCGAGTTTGAGGCTGATCCTGAAGTGGCGCAGCAGGTTTGCGAGTTGCGTGCTGTCAAAGAGCTTGTGCGGCACGGCTATGCAGAGCTGCCGGTATTAGTGCGGAAAGAGTGGGCGCGGCAGTTTTACGTACCGAGGTCGCTGGTGGCGGGTGCGATGCTGGCTCTGGGATTGACTCTGGGCTGGCTGGGGCACGACTGGAGTCAGTCTGCTCCGGCTGCGCAAGTGGCGCAGGCACAGCCGCAGCCGCATGTCGCGTTTCCTGTTGGTACGTTGCGTCCGGTCAGCCTGGCCGGGGTGTCGGAAGATATACATAAAGTCGTGATGCATGTGGATTCCGCCGATCCTGCCAAATTCAAAACCCTGCTGGATGACGTCGATTACCTGACTCGGCATCAGGCGGTGCTGGGACAGCCGGTGCAGGTGGAGGTGATTGCAAGTCACTACGGGCTCAATATGTTGCGCTCGGATGTCACGCCTTACGCCGCACGCATAAACGGCTTGATCCAAAGTCACCCTAATGTGATTTTTGTGGCATGTAACCAAACCATGCGCCGTTTGGATAAAGAGGGTGTTAAGGTAAAGCTGTTGCCGCACACTCAGGTGACGCCGACGGCGATCGAGGAAATTGTAAATCGATTGCAAGGTGGGTGGACTTATATCAAAGTCTGACAGCGGTATTGATTGAGCGCGCAGCGGCAGGAATCCCGGCTGGTAAATCAGGCCATGGTTCTGGTAGAGTCGTATAATGAATACATTATCGCTGGATCGCATTCTCCAATCGCAAGGCTTTGGCACCCGCAAATATTGCCGGGAATTAATTGCGGAGGGCAACGTCACGATAGCCGGTCAGGTGGTGACTGATTATCGTAGCAAGTTTGCAACTGACAGGTTGCAATTTACCTTGTTCGATACCGAATGGATGTATCGCGAGCACCTGTATATTGTATTAAACAAGCCGACCGGTTTTGAGTGCTCCCGCAAACCCAGTCACCATCCGGGCGTGCTGACGTTGCTTCCGGAGCAGTTTGCGTGGCGCGATGTGCAGCCGGTAGGTCGTCTGGATCACGACACTACGGGCTTGTTGCTGATGTCGGATGACGGTGCTTTTATCCATGCGCAATCTTCGCCGCGGCGGCACGTTGCAAAAGTCTATGTGGCGACCACCCATTCGCCGGTGAATGCCGCTCTGGTGGCGGCTTTGCTGGCAGGGGTGAGGCTGCATGACGAGCCGGAGTCTTTGCGTGCGGTAACCTGCCGCCAAATCGGCGAGTATCAGCTTGAGATCGTCCTGGAGCAGGGAAAATACCATCAGGTCAAGCGCATGCTGGCTGCAGCCGGCAATCATTGCGCCGGATTGCGCAGGGTGGCGATAGGCGGATTGGAGCTGGATGCATTGGGATTGGATGAAGGCGAGTGGTGCCATCTGGATGCTGCACAGATGGCTTTGCTAACTGCGAACGCAGTCGAAGCTTAACGGAGTGCCAGTCGGCTGCTCACAAAACGCAGGCTTTGTTTGTTATGCCAGATTATCCATTCCGGTACACTGGCGGCAGGCATGGGCTTGCTGAAATAGAAGCCTTGTACGATATCGCAACCCAGAATTTGCAGCAACTCGAGTATTTCTGCGTTCTCTACCCCTTCGGCGACAACGCGATAGCCCATATTGTGGGCCATGACGATGGTGGCATGAACGATGATGGCATCGTTTTCGTCAGTGGTCATGTTGGTGACGAATGATTTGTCGATTTTGATTTCAGCTGCCGGCAGGCTTTTCAGATAGGCCAAAGAGGAGTAGCCCGTACCGAAATCGTCAATCGAGCATTGCACGCCCAATTCACTGAGAGTGGTGAGCGTGGCATTGGCGAGTTCGGGATTGAGCATCATGCTGCTTTCCGTGACTTCCAGAATTAAACTGGAAGGCGGAATGTTGTAGGACTTGAGGGCGGAGGCGATGTCGTCGGGCAGGCTTTCGTCGCTTAAATTGCGCATCGACAGATTGACGGCGACTTTGATGTTCAGACCCAGTGCGTGCCATTCTTCGAGTTGTGCCAGGACACTGTGCAGTACCGCAAAGGTGATTTGTTTCATGACGCCGATGCGCTCCGCAATCGGAATGAACTGGTCCGGAGGAACGCTGCCGAGTACCGGATGATTCCAGCGTACCAGCGCTTCCAGGCCGCAGGCGACGCCGTCTCTCAGATTGATTTTGGGCTGATAGTGGATGCTTAACTGGTTTTTGAGGTCGGGGTGTTTGAGTATCGCGATGAGATTCAGATTGCTCAGACTGGATTCATTGATGCCTGCTGCATACATGACGTAACCGCTGCCCGCATGTTTGGCGGCATACATGGCGACATCGGCATGTTGCAGCAACTGCTGGGTGATGTCCCCGTGTTCGGGGTACATGGCGATACCGATACTGCCGCCGATGCTGAGTTTATGGCCGTCGATGGCGAAAGGTTCATCTACCATCGTCAGTACATGCTTGGAGAAGCTGATGGCTTCCTTTTTGCTGGTGGATTCGAGTACAAAGCCGAACTCATCCCCGCCCATGCGGGCAACCATGCAGGATGGGCTGGCGATGCCTTGCAAACGCTGCGATAATGCGATCAGTAATTCGTCGCCGTAATGATGCCCCAGTGTATCATTGACTTCCTTGAACCGGTTGAGGTCCATGATCATGATCGCAATGGGTTTTTTGGTGAGATTGCCGATGGTGATGGCCTGGTCTATGCGTTCCATCAACAGGCGGCGATTGGGCAGATTGGTCAGGCTGTCGTGGAGCCAGCCGTGGCGTTCGCGTTTCATGATTTCGCGTACGTAGTGCAAAGTCTGTACGCTGACATGCATGGTAACCAGGACAAACAATCCACCCCCGAAAAATACGGCGGATACCACAATATCTACCGGAGCGGCAGGGCGAGCCACCAAGGTCAGGCCGTAACCGATATAGCCTGCGATGAACATGATGACAAAGCCGAATAACAGGCGCCATCCGGCCAGGTTGCGGGTATGTTCATCTTTTAGCAATATGCGGGCATAGCCGCTGGATCGCAGCATACACACTATGCCGACGATGATCAGTAACAAACTATAAATCTTCAAGGCAGTCTACCATCGATTGTATTGTTGTAGCTTCAGCGTAGAAAAGTTAAAAACTTCCTTAACTAATCGCGCCAACTTGTTATATTTTTGCTATATTTGGACTAATGCTAAGCTCAAGGTAAAGCCCCATGAATATCCCGTTTCGTTACACCCTGCTGTTTGCCGCGTTTGCTGCTGCGGTAGCGATAAATGCAAATGCTGCCGAGCGACATCATCATGCGTTACAACAGGCTGAGTTCATCGAGCCCGAAAGCGCTGGTCTGCCCCATTTAAGTGCATTATCGGTATTGGTATTAAATCAAAATGACGGTCAGCCTTTATATCAAAAAAACATTGATATGGAAACGCCTATCGCATCGATTAGCAAGTTAATGACGGCGATGGTAGTGCTGGATGCCCATTTGGATATGGACGAAATGCTTGAAATTACCCAGGCAGATGTGGATACGCTGCGCCATTCCAGTTCGCGATTGCCAGTCGGCACCCGGTTAAGCCGCGGTGAAATGCTGCATCTGGCGCTGATCGCCTCGGAAAATCGTGCGGCATCGGCGTTGGCCCGCAATTATCCGGGGGGAAAGGACAGTTTTATTGCGGCGATGAATCGCAAGGCGCGCAGTCTGGGCATGGCACATACCTCGTTTGAGGATTCCACCGGTTTATCCAGCAACAATCAATCTACAGCGGCGGATTTGGCAAAGATGGTGCAAGCCGCCGTACGCTACCCAACCATACATGAAATTACCACCACGGGAAACTATGAAATCTCCAGTACCGGCAGAGTGAAAGTACGTTACAAGCATAAGCAGAACTGGCGTAGTGTGACCCGCACGGTCGCGTTTCATAATACCAATCAGCTGGTGCGTGACGACAAATGGGACATCGGCCTGTCCAAAACCGGGTTTATCAATGAAGCCGGGCATTGCCTGGTGATGCAGGCGAAAATCGCACAAACCCCGGTGATCATCGTGCTGCTCGATGCTTCTGGCAAATATGGCCGGATCAGCGATGCCAAACGTATCAAGGAATGGCTGGAACAGCGAACTGCCAGCAAGGTCGCCGCCATGCGCCTGGATCGTATTTCGAGCAATTGAACGGCATGCTGATTTACGTACATGGTTTCAACAGCGGCAGTGCTTCGTCCAAGGCTCGTGAGTTGCAGGGATATTTTACGCGATTGGGACAGTCGCAGGTGTTTCTGTGCCCGGATCTGCCCCATCGCCCGGTTCAGGCTATCGCAATGCTGAGCGATTTGCTGCAAAAACACGATGGCGCAAAACTCGTTGGCAGTTCGTTGGGCGGTTTTTATGCAACCTGGCTGGCGGAGCAGTTCGGCGTAAAGGCTGCACTGGTTAACCCTGCCGTGCATGCGCATTTATTGCTGGCGGACGAACTCGGCGAACAAAAAAACTATAGCAGCGGCGAAATCTATCAGTTTACCCAACAGCATCTGGATGAGCTGGCGGCTCTGGATTTGCCGCAAGTGGAACATCCGGAAAACTTGCTGTTGCTGGCCGAAACCGGGGACGAAGTGCTGGATTATCGTGATGCAGTTGCTTATTATGCCGACAGTCGTCAAATAGTGGTGCCAGGTGGCGACCACGGATTTCAATCTTTTACACAATATATTCCCACGATTCTGGCATTCTAGCCGCATCGTTTATGCGCGCTTGCGCGGTTACCCATCATGTATTTACTCTACGAAGAAGATGGCCAGTTCAAGGCCGGAACCATAATTACTGATAACGAGACCTCGTTACAAGTCGACAGCCAGCACGGCAAGCGTGTCAAAGTGAAAGTCATTAACGTGATGATGCGTTTTGCAGCACCGGCCCCGGCCGAGTTCATCGCAGCAGCCCAGAGCATACGGGATGAGGCGGATGCCGATTTTCTATGGGAGGTCGCCAGTCAGGAAGAGTTCGGTTTTGGCGATCTGGCCGCCGACTATTTCGGGCATGTGCCGACACCGACTGAATCTGCAGGTATTCTGATGCGTTTGCACGAATCGCCTATGCACTTCTACAAGAAGGGCCGGGGGCGGTATAAATCGGCTCCTGCCGAAGCGCTGACTGCGGCCAAGGCCGGCGTTGAGCGTAGACAGCGCGAAGCCGAGCAGCTGGCAGCGTATGTTGCCGAGCTGACGGCATTCAGCTTACCGGCCGATCTGCGCGAGCATGTAGCGCAATTACTCTATGCGCCCGATAAAAACCATCTGATGTGGAAAGCGCTGGATGCGGCATGCAAGCATACCGGCTTAACGCCGCTGAAACTGCTCGACCGGTGCGGCGCGATCGCCTCCAGTCATGATTACCATTTGCAATTATTTTTACGCGAGCATTTTCCGTGTGGTATCGGCTTTGCCGAAGTCGAGGCATTGTCAGCCATCCCTGATTTGCCGATGGCAGAAGTCAGTGCGTTCAGCATAGATGATGCCGCAACCACGGAAATAGATGATGCCTTCTCTGTGCTGCGCTTGGCGAATGGCAATTGGCAAGTGGGTGTACACATAGCGGCGCCTGCGTTGGGAATTGCACCTGCATCCAGACTGGACCAGATCGCCGCCCAGCGTTTGTCGACCGTTTATTATCCGGGCGGCAAGATCACGATGCTGCCGGATGCCGCCATAGCCGATTACACCTTGAGCGAGGGGCGTACCGCTCCTGCCTTGTCGATGTATATCGAAGTGACTGATGGGGCATGGCAGGTGGTTAGCCATGCGACGCGTGTGGAAAGTGTGCATATCGCCGCCAATCTGCGCCATGAACTGCTGGAAGGGCATTTTAATCACGAGAATTTAACGGCAGGCAGCGGAACCTACGCCCATCAAGCCGAACTGACTATGCTGTGGCATTTTTCCGGCGCACTGGAAGCTGCGCGGGGCAAAACGCCGGACCCAAAACTGCCGCAGCGGGTGGATTATAACTTCAAGGTGGAAAATGATCGTGTGACCATTACCGACCGGCTGCGCGGCAATCCGATCGATCGGGTGGTGTCGGAATTAATGATCTTTGTGAACGCGGAATGGGGTAAATGGCTGGCGGATACCGGTACCATGGCGTTGTATCGCACGCAGCAGAACGGCAAGGTCAAGATGAGCACCAAACCGGCGCCGCATGTCGGTCTGGGAGTGGCGCAGTACACTTGGGCGAGTTCCCCGTTGCGTCGTTATGTCGATTTGATTAATCAGCGTCAGGTCATCGCGCTGGCGCAGGAAGCGCCGCCGCCATACCCGCCGAAATCGGACACGCTATATACCGTATTGCGTGATTTTGAACTGGCATACGATGCCTACAATGAGTTCCAGCGAAAAATGGAACGCTACTGGTGCTTGCGCTGGTTGCAGCAGGAGAATGTCAGCCGTATTCGTGCCAGTGTGATCAAGGAAAATCTGGTTCGCCTGGAGGGTTTGCCCTTTATTACCAGAGTGCCATCCTTGCCCGAGCTGGCCGCAGGCAGTCAGGTGAATCTGTCGATAGACGAGGTTGACTTGCTCGATGTCGAATTGAGTTGTACTTTCCTCAACAAGTCGGTGCCGGATAACGATACCGCGCCCGCGGGTGGCGATTCCGGGTTAGAATAAAACGCATGAATGCACTCAAGCCACTTTACGATCTAGCTGCGATGTTGCGCCTGCCCGTGGCGTTTGTGGTTGCTCTGCTCGTATCGTTTTTTTTGCATGCGGCTGCATTGAGTCTGACATTCAAACTGCCGGAAGTGAGTGAGCAGAATTTCTTCACCCCGCCATTGGAAGTGGTACTGGTAAACAGCAAATCGGCTGCGCGTCCACGTAAGGCCGATGCATTGGCGCAAAGCAACCTCGATGGCGGGGGCAATACCGATGCAGATCGCCGGGCCAAAAGCCCTTTGCCTGCAATGTTGCACGACCAGCGCCAATCCGAGACAGAAGCCGCCCAGCAGCGCGTGAAGCTGCTGGAGGCGGAAAGCCGCAAGATCATGACCCAGCTCAAGTCGAATTACAGTCTGGATAATGGTCAGCCGCAACCGGATGCGCCGGAAAAAACGATGGATGCAAAATCGGCCACAGGCAATCTGCTGGAGCGCAGTCTGGAGATGGCAAAACTGGAGGCACGCATCTCCAAGGAGTACGATGCTTATCAAAAGCGTCCGCGCAAGATGTTTATTGGTGCCAGCGCCCAGGAATACGTGTTTGCCCGTTACATTGAGGATTGGCGGATCAAGGTGGAGCGGGTGGGTAACCAGAATTATCCGGACGCGGCACGCCAGCAAAAGATTTATGGCAAATTGCAGCTGACGGTGTCAATCAAGGCCGATGGCAGTCTGGATAATGTCGAAGTAAGCCGTTCTTCGGGCTCCAGGATTCTGGATGCCGCTGCTGTCGCCATCGTGCGCCAGGCCGCGCCATATTCGCCATTTCCGGAAGAGGTACGCAAAAAGGCCGATGTGGTTGTCATTACCCGCACCTGGACATTTGCACCCGGCGATCAGCTAAGCACGAAAGAATAACTGCCCCAATTCATTGCCCAAGCGGCAAACAGCTGCATCAGTGCCTCATGCAAAGGTCTCATGTTGGACCAACGTCATGATATAATTTATCCATTCATTTTATCTAAAAAGGCTAAACCCATGCAGATTGGCACAACCATTGCGCAATTTCTCGCTGATGAACAGCGTAAGAACAACACCAATAATCCTGATTTGCTTGCTTTGATGGGGCAAGTGGTTACCGCGTGTAAAGTGATTTCCAATGCTGTTAACAAAGGCGCATTGGTTGGGGTGATGGGCAGCCTGGAGTCAGAAAACATCCAGGGCGAAACCCAGAAGAAACTGGATGTGATCACCAACGAAATTTTCATGCAGACCACTGAGCGTGGCGGCCAGCTGGCCGGCATGGCGTCCGAGGAAATGGACGACGTCTACGATATCCCGGCGCAATACCCGCACGGCAAATATCTGCTGGTGTTCGATCCGCTGGATGGCTCTTCCAACGTTGACGTGAATATCTCGGTAGGTACGATTTTCTCCGTGTTGCGTTATGAAGGCAGCGCAACCAATCCGGTGGCCGCCGACTTCCTGCAGCCAGGTACCAAGCAGGTTGCAGCCGGTTACGCGCTGTATGGTTCTTCTACCATGCTGGTGATTACTACCGGTCACGGTGTAAATGGCTTTACGCTGGACAGCGATATCGGCGAGTTCGTGCTGACCCACCCGAACATGATGATTCCGGCTGACACCAAGGAATTTGCCATCAACGCTTCCAATCAGCGTTTCTGGGAAGCGCCGGTGCAGCGTTATGTCAGCGAATGCGTAGCAGGGAAAACTGGTCCGCGCGGACGCGATTTCAATATGCGCTGGGTGGCTTCGATGGTCGCGGAAGTGCATCGCATAATTATCCGTGGCGGTATCTTTATGTATCCTAAAGATACCAAGGATCCGGCTAAAGCCGGCAAGCTGCGTCTGATGTACGAAGCCAATCCGATGAGCTTTATCGTTGAGCAGGCTGGCGGTTTGTCGAGCACCGGTCGTCAGCGCATCCTGGATGTGCAACCCGAAGGTTTGCATCAGCGCGTGCCAGTGATCCTGGGTTCCAAAAATGAAGTTGAGGTCGTGCTGTCATATCACGCTGGTATGTAATGGCCTGCCTGCTAAAAAAGCACAACTGCGGTTGTGCTTTTTTTTCGCCCATGCTCAGTCGCCGATTTGCCAGGTGACATGCAGCGCAGGACTGCCGGGCGCTGCTTGCCAGCCACATGCTGTCCCTATGGCGGGTACATGAACGAGCGTGTCGCCGCTGTAAAGCAATGGTGTGCGCTGGCGCTGCCAAGGGGGAATATTGGCGGCTTGCAACAAGTCCTTGAGGCGACGGTTGGGGCGACGGCAATCGGGACGGAACATCTCCCCGCCGAGACGAAGACGGATGTTGATATCCTGTAGCTTGGCGAGATCCAGCCCGGGGCAGGGCCGCGTTCGAAATGGAGAGTTCCGCCCAGCGGCGGGAGCGCCAGCTGTGTCTCGCCTTGCCAGTGCCAGCGACTATTGCTGGCGGGTATCGTCCGTTTTTTTACCAGATAGCCATAGTGCCGAAAACGATGCAGGATATAACTGTCATGGTCTATGGCGACATGGCTGTCTGTACCGGCGTGGGTTAATTGTTGCAGCATTTCGGCCAGACGTGCCTGGCTGGGCATGGTGAGTCCGTGTATGGCGAGGAAATAACGTAGCAGGTTGCGGGCGCGTACTGGCGTGATGTCGGCAAGATAAGCGCAGCTGATGTGTCGGGCCTGAATTGCTTGAGCTGCGTCGAGCTGTGCCAGTTCGTCGAGCAGTTCGGCGGCTTCGGCCAGATTCTGCGCGCTGCGCGCCATCGTCGTCCGCCAGGCGGGATAACGCTGAGTGAGCAGAGGCAGTATCTCATGACGCAAAAAGTTGCGGGCATAACGGCTGTCCCGATTGCTTTCGTCTTCAATCCAGTGCAATTGGTGCCGGTGTGCCCAGTCCAGAATGGTGCTGCGGTCGATGTCGAGCAAAGGGCGCAAATAGCTTGGCTGGCGGGGCTGGTGGCGGATTACCGGCATGGCGGCCAGGCCTTTGACGCCAGCGCCGCGCAACAGCTGCAGCATCAGGGTTTCGGCCTGATCGTCGCGGTGGTGGGCCAGGGCGATACAATCGACATCCTGCTGCCGGAATTGCGCGTAGCGGGCATGGCGCGCGGCTGCCTCGATACCTAGATCCGCACTGCGTTCGAGACTGATATTGCAAATCCGTAACGGAATATCCAGTGTGGTACACAATTGCCGGCAAGTCTGCGCCCAGTGATCCGCATTCGGGCTGAGGCCGTGATGGATATGAATGGCGGACAGGATAACTGGGTAGTCCGTTCGCAGCTGCGTGAACAGATGGAGTAATACGACTGAATCCACGCCGCCGCTCAGGGCCACACAAACACGGGTTTCGGGCGCTACATGCTGTGCCACGCACGCCCGAAATGCGGCATAAAGGTTATTTGGCTGGGGTGTCTTTGTAGCGTCCATAACTCATGAGACGCTGGTAGCGGGTTTTGAGTAAGGCGTCGATAGGCTGCTTCTGCATGTCGGCAAGTGTGTCTTCCAGGGCCGATTTCATCGCATGCATCATCGCGGCCGGGTCTCGGTGTGCACCGCCGACAGGTTCGGGAATGATGCGGTCAATAAGACCGAATGACTTCAGGCGTGGTGCGGTGATGCCCAGGGTTTCAGCTGCGATCGGTGCATTTTCGGCGCTTTTCCACAGAATAGATGCACAGCCTTCGGGGGAAATGACCGAGTAAGTCGAGTATTGCAGCATCATGACCTGATCGCCGACACCGATTGCCAGTGCGCCGCCTGAGCCGCCTTCGCCGATAACGGTGCATATGATCGGCGTGCGCAATTCTGCCATGACATACAAGTTGCGGGCGATGGCCTCGGATTGGCCGCGTTCTTCCGCGCCTATGCCGGGATAAGCGCCAGGGGTGTCGATGAAGGTCATGACCGGAATGCCGAATTTTTCCGCGAGGCGCATCAAGCGCAGCGCTTTGCGATAACCTTCTGGGCGGGGCATGCCGAAGTTGCGATAGATCTTTTCTTTGGTGTCGCGGCCTTTTTGATGGCCGATGATCATGATGCTTTGATCGTTGAAGCGTGCAATGCCGCCGATGATGGCGTGGTCGTCGCCAAAAGCGCGATCGCCATGCAGTTCTTCGAAATCGGAAAAGAGTGCGCCGATATAATCCAGGCTATAAGGACGCTGAGGATGCCGGGCTACCTGGGAAATCTGCCAGGGTGTGAGCTTGGCGTAAATATCCTGGGTCAGTTTCTCGCTCTTTTTTTGCAGCAGGACGAGCTCCTTTGAAATGTCCAGCGCTGAATCATCCTGCACGCAGCGGAGTTCTTCAATCTTGGCTTCCAATTCGGCGATGGGCTGTTCAAAGTCCAGAAAGGTGGTTTTCATGGGCAACTTGGACCGTTAAAACGGCATGGTAATGGTTCGGAAAATAACAAAAACGGATAGGCGGCAAAGAATTTGCCGCCGTGCGGTTTAATGGTGATGGCCGTGATCGCCATGAGCATGGCCGTGGCTGACTTCTTCTTCGGTAGCTTGGCGTACGTCGACTACATGGCATTTGAATTTCAGGGTCTGGCCAGCCAGCGGGTGGTTGCCGTCAACCATGACGGTGTCTTCGGTAATTTCGGTAACTGTGTACAGCATGAATTCGTCGGTACCTTCGGCGGCGCCTTCGAATTGCATGCCAACAGCGGCTTCGGCCGGGAACAGGTGGCGAGGCTCGGCACGGATAAGTTCGGCTTCGTATTCGCCAAATGCATATTCCGGCTCAAGAGTGACTTCGATGTCGTCGCCGCTGTTCTTGCCTTCAAGCGCTTCTTCGACGGTAGGGAATATGCCGTCATAGCCGCCGTGCAAGTAGCTGACAGGTTCGCTGCCGTTTTCCAGGATTTCACCAGCCAAATTGCTGAGTTCGTAGGTAATGGTGACAATGGTATTTTTTGCGATTTGCATAGTGTGTCCTCGACGGGGCGGATAAATTTTATGCGGATATTCTAACGCATTTCAGGATTATAATTCATGCCTATGAATAAACAATTACTTGGCGGCATCAGCCGCGACGAATTTCTGCGCGATTACTGGCAAAAGCAGCCGTTGCTGGTGCGCAATGCGATTCCGGATTTTACCGGATTGATTGAGCCTGCGGCTTTGTTCGAACTGGCGGCAGATGAGGATGTCCTGGCGCGGTTGGTGCGGCAGAAAGGGGCCGGCTGGGAGTTGCGGCAGGGGCCGTTTGCGGCAGGTGATTTTAAAACCGGGCGCAGCAAGGCGGTATGGACATTGCTGGTGCAGGAATTGAATCATTACGTGCCTGCCGGCGAAGCGTTGCTGCAGCAATTCGATTTTATCCCGCATGCACGACTGGACGATTTGATGGTGAGTTATGCCGTGCCTGGCGGTGGCGTCGGTCCGCATTTTGATTCTTATGATGTATTCCTGTTGCAGGGGCGTGGTCATCGCCGCTGGCAGATCAGTGCACAAGACGATTTGACGCTGATGGAAGGTGCGCCGTTGCGAATCTTGCAGCATTTTCAGCCGGAGCAGGAGTGGGTGCTGGGGCCCGGAGACATGTTGTATCTGCCGCCGCGTTATGCGCATAACGGCATTGCCATGGATGAATGCATGACGTATTCAATTGGCTTCCGGGCGCCTGCCGCGCAAGAGATTGCCACCCAATTCCTGGTTTATATGCAGGACAAGCTGGTGCTGGAAGGGCGTTATCAGGATCCGGATCTGGCGCTGCAGACGCATCCGGCAGAAATCGGCGAAGCGATGATTGAGCAAATGGAAGCCATGATTGCTCAGGTGCGTTGGGGGCGAGCTGATGTGGCCGATTTTCTCGGGCGCTATTTGACCGAACCCAAACCCCATGTGTATTTTCAGCCGCCGCGCCGTGCCGTCAGTTTTGAGAAATTTGCAGCCCAGGTGCAAAAGCAGGGGCTTCGCCTGGCGCCGCAGTCGCGCATGCTGTTCTATTCAGACCAATATTATTTGAATGGGGAGCTGGTGGAGCTGGCCGGGTGCTGCGATTTGCTGCAGTTACTGGCCGACAAGCGCCGAATTTCTGCGCAGGTATTTGATGCGGTGATGCTGGACTGGTTGTATGGCTGCTATGTCGATGGATTTCTTATGGTAGGAGTGTAATGTCATGCCTGGTACATTTGTGCCTGATGAGGGTTATCAGATTTTTACTACACTGAGCGAATATCGGCAGGGTGTGGATACGGTAATTGCGTCGGCCCAGGCGAGTCTGGACGTCTATGACACAGACCTTGCCGACCTGGGGTTTGAAGAGCATGCGCGTCATGAGTCGTTGCGCAGTTTTTTGGCGCAAAATACTGCCCGGCGCTTGAGGGTTGTGCTGTCTGACCCGTTATTTATACAGCAGCGCGCAGCGCGTACGCAAAATTTGATGCGGGATTTTTCTCATCAGGTTGAAATTCGTGTGCTTGCCGAAAAGCGGGATGCAGATGTATTTATATACAGTGACGTAGGTGTGTGTTTGTATCGTCCGCAGCATGATCATGCCAAATCAGTATTGACCAGCGAGGATCTGTCGCGTTACCGGTTGCTCGCCGGACGTTTTGCGCAGATGTTCGATGTGGCCGAGCAATCCGTATCTTCGGCAGTATTGGGTTTGTGAATTATGTCTTGTCCAGATCATTTTGAAAAAGTTCTTGACAAGAAAGTTATAATATTAGAAAATTCTAATAACGCTGATTCTTCAGCTCTTTCCCCAAGAGCTTCAGTGTTGTCTCCTCCATCCTCCATCATAAGAGGATTTCAAACCCGAGTATGATTACTCGGGTTTTTTTTGCCTTTCGTCAGCGCGTTGCACTTTTTATCCGGTTCGACGTGCCGTCTGATTGTGCATATCTCTTGTGATTGGGCTAAACTGGAATATCGGATTTTTCTTCGATTTGTCACATTGCAGTATTAAAACTCGGATACCATAATTAAACTAATGACTGATTGTGAGGGTGTGCATGATTTATCCTGAAGCTTTTGCGAGTTTGGAGCGAGTGCGCTGGAGTCTGGCGCAAGATGTGCCGTGGGGTAGTTTCCAAGCGGATTTATTGACGGACGAGCAGGCCGCAACAATTAAAATGAATGCAATTACAGAATGGTCGGCGTTGCCTGCGACCGAGATGTTTCTGCGCGATTTCCGCCACGATAGCGATTTTTCTGCATTCATGTCGGTATGGTTTTATGAAGAGCAAAAGCATGCTCTGGTGTTGATGGAATATTTGCGGCGTTTTCGTCCGGATATGGTGCCAACCGAAGCCGAGTTGCATGAAGTGCGGTTCGAATTTGATCCGGCGCCGCCAATGGAAACGCTGATGCTGCATTTTTGCGGCGAAATACGTCTGACGCAGTGGTATCGCTGTGCCGGGCAATGGCATACCGAGCCGGTGATCAAGCATATTTACGGGTTGCTGTCTGGTGACGAGGCCCGTCATGGCGGGATTTATTTCCGTTACATGCAGCAGGCGATCGAGCGTCTGGGTGATGAGGCGCGGGCCGCTTTTTCCAAGGTGGGTGTGTTAATGACAAGTTCTTCGCGTAGCGCAAAAGCGCTGCACCCAACCAATTTGCATGTGAGTCAGGCGTTGTTTCCTAATGATACGGTACAGAGCCACTTGCCTGATCCGGCGTGGCTGGAGCGCTGGCTGGATGAGCAGATTCGTTTTGATGCGCCATGGGAAGCGAAAGTGGTAAATACCATACTGACCAAGCTGTCCAATTTGTTTGGTCGCAACTTTGAGAGCACAAAAGACTTAAACCGTTATCGCAAAGAAGTTGGGCAAGTAGTTACAGCCGCCGCAGTATGATTGCTGCTACTTCATCGTCGCTCAGGACTATGGGGTTGGTTTTCATGCTGCTGCCACGGCTATTGGCAACGATGCGCGGAATGTCCGCTTCGGTCACGCCATGACTGGAGAGCTTGGGTAGCGACATGCGTTGCGTCCATTCTTCCAGGGTTGTTAGCAGTGCCTGTCGGGCCGAGTAATCATCAAGCGTATGGTTTCTGGCCAGAAGTCGTCCGGTTTCGGCGTATTTTCGCAAGGCCGGATGCTGTGGCGCACGATCAAGTAGTGCGCTGACATTAATGTCAGCCGCAGCAGCAACCAGCGTGCCGCAAACCACGCCGTGCGGAATGGGGAAGAAGGCGCCAAGCGGTGAAGCAAGTCCGTGTACTGAGCCCAGACCTGTTTGGGCCAGTGTAATGCCTGATAGCAAAGCCGCATATGCCATCTGCGCAGGCGCATCCGGATTCTGGGTGCGATTCAGGTACCAGTCGAGCAATCCGTTATTTGCCGCTTCCAGCCCGCTTAATGCTAGCGCATCGGTAAATGCGTTTGCTTTGGTCGAGACCAGCGATTCGAGCAATTGAGTGAATGCATCCATGCCGTTTGCAGCGATCATGGCCGGAGTGCACGATTCGAGCAGATCCGGATCGATAATGGCGTATTCGGGCACCAGCTGCTCATTCCTGAATGATTTCTTGAATCCGTTGGCGCCTTGCATGCTCAGCACGGCATTTTTGGTTGCTTCAGAACCTGTCCCTGCGCTAGTAGGGACAGCAATGAAAGGTGTTGCAGGCCCGGTGTAGCTCAATTCGGCCCCCACGCCTTCCAGATAGTCCATAACAGAATGTCCGGATTTCAGTAGCCCGGCAATCGCTTTTGCGGCATCGAGTGTGCTGCCGCCGCCTATGGCGATAACGATATCGATGTCTGCGTCATGGAATTGCCGCACTGCTGCATCAATAAGTTGCGGTGACGGCTCGCTGGTAACGCGTAAATCAACGTGCTCGATATGTCGAGCAGTGAGCTCCGCTAGCAAGCGCGGCCAGTGTTCTGACGAGCGGAAAGAGGTTGCGCCGGTAATGATAAGCGCGCGTTTGCCGTGCAGGGCAATAAGTTGCGGCAATAGCTTGAGTTTTCCGGAACCGAATTCGATGCGTGGCAAGCGGGCAATGCTGAAGGCAGGGAACATGATGGTTGTCTAAAATAATTGGTTAATTATACCGCCAGGGTAAATAGCAATATAACTCAAAAGGTTGGAAGTATTCTCGCAGGAAATTCCATGTACTGCAAAGCAAAGAATTAAATAAAGTGTTGACGAGAGTGAACTGCTTTTGCTATAGTCTCACCTCTCGACGCAGCGCTACAGCGCAGCGAAGAAGTAAAGAAACAATCGGACGCGGGGTGGAGCAGTCTGGCAGCTCGTCGGGCTCATAACCCGAAGGTCGTAGGTTCAAATCCTGCCCCCGCAACCAAGAATTATCGCTCTTTAACAATTGGACAACCGATAAGTGTGGGTATTTACGGTAGCGGTTTTGTTGTTTTGTTCCGGGAGACCGTGGCGGGATAGCGAAGCTAAAAACTATTGTAGTAAATACGCATGCTTGAAATAGAGATATTGTGAGCAAGCGACGGCGAAAGTTGTTTTTTTCGGAAGATGGCGAGTAGCGAACAGGAATTAAACTGAAGAGTTTGATCCTGGCTCAGATTGAACGCTGGCGGAATGCTTTACACATGCAAGTCGAACGGCAGCACGGGCTTCGGTCTGGTGGCGAGTGGCGAACGGGTGAGTAATGCGTCGGAACGTATCCAGTAATGGGGGATAACGCAGCGAAAGCTGTGCTAATACCGCATACGCCCCGAGGGGGAAAGCAGGGGATCGCAAGACCTTGCGTTATTGGAGCGGCCGACGTCTGATTAGCTAGTTGGTGGGGTAAAGGCCTACCAAGGCGACGATCAGTAGCTGGTCTGAGAGGATGATCAGCCACACTGGAACTGAGACACGGTCCAGACTCCTACGGGAGGCAGCAGTGGGGAATTTTGGACAATGGGCGCAAGCCTGATCCAGCCATTCCGCGTGAGTGAAGAAGGCCTTCGGGTTGTAAAGCTCTTTCAGCAGGGAAGAAACGATTGTGGCTAATACCCATGATTAATGACGGTACCTGCAGAAGAAGCACCGGCTAACTACGTGCCAGCAGCCGCGGTAATACGTAGGGTGCGAGCGTTAATCGGAATTACTGGGCGTAAAGCGTGCGCAGGCGGTTTTTCAAGTCTGATGTGAAATCCCCGGGCTTAACCTGGGAACTGCGTTGGAAACTGAAAGACTAGAGTGCGGCAGAGGGGGGTAGAATTCCACGTGTAGCAGTGAAATGCGTAGATATGTGGAGGAATACCGATGGCGAAGGCAGCCCCCTGGGTCGACACTGACGCTCATGCACGAAAGCGTGGGTAGCAAACAGGATTAGATACCCTGGTAGTCCACGCCCTAAACGATGTCAACTAGTTGTTGGGGAGGGAGACCTCCTTAGTAACGCAGCTAACGCGTGAAGTTGACCGCCTGGGGAGTACGGTCGCAAGATTAAAACTCAAAGGAATTGACGGGGGCCCGCACAAGCGGTGGATTATGTGGATTAATTCGATGCAACGCGAAAAACCTTACCTACCCTTGACATGCTAAGAACTTGCCAGAGATGGCTTGGTGCTTGAAAGAGAACTTAGACACAGGTGCTGCATGGCTGTCGTCAGCTCGTGTCGTGAGATGTTGGGTTAAGTCCCGCAACGAGCGCAACCCTTGTCATTAATTGCCATCATTGAGTTGGGCACTTTAATGAGACTGCCGGTGACAAACCGGAGGAAGGTAGGGATGACGTCAAGTCCTCATGGCCCTTATGGGTAGGGCTTCACACGTAATACAATGGTCGGTACAGAGGGTTGCCAACCCGCGAGGGGGAGCTAATCCCAGAAAGCCGATCGTAGTCCGGATTGTAGTCTGCAACTCGACTGCATGAAGTCGGAATCGCTAGTAATCGCGGATCAGCATGTCGCGGTGAATACGTTCCCGGGCCTTGTACACACCGCCCGTCACACCATGGGAGTGGGTATTACCAGAAGTAGGTAGCTTAACCGCGAGGAGAGCGCTTACCACGGTAGGATTCATGACTGGGGTGAAGTCGTAACAAGGTAGCCGTAGGGGAACCTGCGGCTGGATCACCTCCTTTCTAGAGAAGCTGCTGTAAATACTCACACTTATCGGTTGTCAGCGACGCACAGGGAATGGCGCGAAGAAGGCGAACCGTAGACAGCAGAGCGGAGTAGCCCGACACGACTAGATCCTGCTACAGGGTCTGTAGCTCAGTTGGTTAGAGCACCGTGTTGATAACGCGGGGGTCGTTGGTTCGAGCCCAACCAGACCCACCAAGATTACGGGGGATTAGCTCAGCTGGGAGAGCATCTGCTTTGCAAGCAGAGGGTCGTCGGTTCGATCCCGTCATCCTCCACCAAACACCCTGCTTGATTGATGAATAATCAAATTGAGCAAGGCCGCAGTAGAACGCAATGTGCGTAGCGAAGAAACAATTGTAGCCTGACTTGAAGTGTCAGGTGTGCCGCGTTGAAGACGCGTCAGACCTCACGCTTTAGTGTGAAAGCTCTTTAACAAACAGGAAGAAGTAAAGGTTGACGACTGGACGCGTCGCGCGCAAGCGTGATGAGGAAGGGCGTTAACAAATGGGTTTTGATTGTATCAACCGGCATGGCTTTTAGTCGAGCGATGCCGGGTCATAAGCGCTTTATTAACCTGTAACCGGATAGCCTTGAAAAAGGCGCTTAAGGTTATAGGGTCAAGCGACTAAGTGCATGTGGTGGATGCCTTGGCGATTACAGGCGAAGAAGGACGTTGCAGCCTGCGAAAAGCTGCGGGGAGCTGGCAAGCAAGCTTTGATCCGCAGATATCCGAATGGGGAAACCCACCCTTAGGGGTACCCTGGGCTGAATACATAGGCTCAGTGGGGCGAACCGGGCGAACTGAAACATCTAAGTAGCTCGAGGAAAAGAAATCAACCGAGATTCCGCAAGTAGTGGCGAGCGAACGCGGAGGAGCCTGCAAGATATAGCACACACGTTAACAGAACCTTCTGGAAAGATGGACCATAGTGGGTGATAGTCCCGTATGTGAAAACCTGTGTGTAGAACTAAGTTTGCGACAAGTAGGGCGGGACACGAGAAATCCTGTCTGAACATGGGGGGACCATCCTCCAAGGCTAAATACTCGTAATCGACCGATAGTGAACCAGTACCGTGAGGGAAAGGCGAAAAGAACCCCGGGAGGGAGTGAAATAGATCCTGAAACCGCATGCATACAAACAGTGGGAGCGGACTTGATCCGTGACTGCGTACCTTTTGTATAATGGGTCAGCGACTTACGTTCAGTAGCGAGCTTAACCGAATAGGGGAGGCGAAGGGAAACCGAGTCTGATAAGGGCGATAGTTGCTGGGCGTAGACCCGAAACCAGATGATCTATCCATGGCCAGGATGAAGGTGCGGTAACACGCACTGGAGGTCCGAACCCACTAATGTTGAAAAATTAGGGGATGAGCTGTGGATAGGGGTGAAAGGCTAAACAAATCTGGAAATAGCTGGTTCTCTCCGAAAACTATTTAGGTAGTGCCTCACGTATCACCTTCGGGGGTAGAGCACTGTTATGGCTAGGGGGTCATCACGACTTACCAACCCATTGCAAACTCCGAATACCGAAGAGTGCGAGCGTGGGAGACAGACATCGGGTGCTAACGTCCGGTGTCAAAAGGGAAACAACCCAGACCGTCAGCTAAGGTCCCAAAGACACAGTTAAGTGGTAAACGATGTGGGAAGGCATAGACAGCCAGGATGTTGGCTTAGAAGCAGCCATCATTTAAAGAAAGCGTAATAGCTCACTGGTCGAGTCGTCCTGCGCGGAAGATGTAACGGGGCTCAAACTGTGCACCGAAGCTACGGATATGTACTTGTACATATGGTAGGAGAGCGTTCTGTAGGCCTGCGAAGGTGAGGTGTGAACCTTGCTGGAGGTATCAGAAGTGCGAATGCTGACATGAGTAGCGATAAAACGGGTGAAAAGCCCGTTCGCCGAAAGCCCCAGGTTTCCTGCGCAACGTTCATCGGCGCAGGGTGAGTCGGCTCCTAAGGCGAGGCTGAGAAGCGTAGTCGATGGGAAACAGGTTAATATTCCTGTACCGGCCTTGAATGCGATGTGGGGACGGAGAAGGTTAACTCAGCCAACTGTTGGAATAGTTGGTTTAAGTGTGTAGGCAGAATCCTTAGGCAAATCCGGGGGTTTAATGCTGAGACATGATGACGAGGTGCTACGGCACTGAAGTGAGCGATACCCTGCTTCCAAGAAAAGCCACTAAGCTTCAGTTCAAGGACGACCGTACCGCAAACCGACACAGGTGGGCAGGGTGAGAATCCTAAGGCGCTTGAGAGAACTCAGGAGAAGGAACTCGGCAAATTAACACCGTAACTTCGGGAGAAGGTGTGCCCCTAGTATGTGAAGCGACTTGCTCGCGGAGCAGAACAGGGTTGCAGTGAAAAGGTGGCTGCGACTGTTTAATAAAAACACAGCACTCTGCAAACACGAAAGTGGACGTATAGAGTGTGACGCCTGCCCGGTGCTGGAAGGTTAATTGATGGGGTGCAAGCTCTTGATCGAAGCCCCAGTAAACGGCGGCCGTAACTATAACGGTCCTAAGGTAGCGAAATTCCTTGTCGGGTAAGTTCCGACCCGCACGAATGGCGTAACGATGGCCACACTGTCTCCTCCTGAGACTCAGCGAAGTTGAAGTGTTTGTGAAGATGCAATCTACCCGCGGCTAGACGGAAAGACCCCATGAACCTTTACTGTAGCTTTGCATTGGATTTTGAACAGACTTGTGTAGGATAGGTGGGAGGCATTGAAGCGGGGACGCCAGTTCTCGTGGAGCCGACCTTGAAATACCACCCTGGTGTGTTTGAGATTCTAACCTAGGTCCATTATCTGGATCGGGGACCGTGCATGGTAGGCAGTTTGACTGGGGCGGTCTCCTCCCAAAGCGTAACGGAGGAGCACGAAGGTATCCTAGCTACGGTCGGAAATCGTAGCGATAGTGCAATGGCAAAAGGATGCTTGACTGCGAGACTGACAAGTCGAGCAGGTGCGAAAGCAGGTCATAGTGATCCGGTGGTTCTGTATGGAAGGGCCATCGCTCAACGGATAAAAGGTACTCTGGGGATAACAGGCTGATTCCTCCCAAGAGTTCACATCGACGGGGGAGTTTGGCACCTCGATGTCGGCTCATCACATCCTGGGGCTGTAGCCGGTCCCAAGGGTATGGCTGTTCGCCATTTAAAGTGGTACGTGAGCTGGGTTTAAAACGTCGTGAGACAGTTTGGTCCCTATCTGCCGTGGGCGCTGGAAATTTGAAGGGACCTGCTCCTAGTACGAGAGGACCGGAGTGGACGGATCTCTGGTGTACCGGTTATCACGCCAGTGGTATCGCCGGGTAGCTAAATCCGGAAGAGATAAACGCTGAAAGCATCTAAGCGTGAAACTCGCCTTAAGATGAGATTTCCCGGGGGCTAGACCCCCTGAAGGGTCGTTCGAGACCAGGACGTTGATAGGCTGGGTGTGGAAGTGCAGTAATGCATTAAGCTTACCAGTACTAATTGCCCGTGAGGCTTGACCCTATAACCTTAAGTAGCAGGTTGGGTTAATAAAGCGCGATACAATTGAAACATGCGTGTATAACACGCAAACCAGAACTTTACTTCTTCCGAATAAGGCGCATGTCATAAGACATAAAATCTGTGACATGCCCAACCGTTTACGTCTGACGACCATAGCGTCCTGGAACCACCCCTTCCCATCCCGAACAGGGCCGTGAAACGGGACCGCGCCGATGATAGTGTGGATTACCCATGTGAAAGTAGGTCATCGTCAGACACCCATTCCAGAAACCCCCAGGGCTTACGCCATGGGGGTTTTTTATTGCCAGAAATTGGCATCACCACCTGCCCAATCCCGGATTTAACGTATTGCGTATTGCTTGGATAAAGCCACGTAGTGGTCGGCAGAGTATTGAAAGTAGGCTAACTCATCGCTGCTAAGCGGACGGATGAGTTTGGCGGGACGCCCCAGATACAAATGGCCGCTTAACAATGTTTTACCCTCAGGAACAAGGCTGCCTGCACCCACCAATACTTGTGGTTCTATCGTCACTTTATCCATAATCAGACTACCCATCCCGATAAGACACTCATCACCGATTTTGCATCCATGAAGGATGACGCCATGGCCGATAGTTACGTTACTGCCGATGAATAAAGGTGAGCCAGAGGGGTCGAGAGGTGTTTTGTGGGAAACATGCAATATGCTGTTGTCCTGAATATTGGTATTGGCGCCGATTTCAATATGATTAACATCCCCGCGAATGACGGCGCCGCACCATACTGAGCAGTTGGCACTTAAAGTGGCATCGCCGATCACATTGGCGCTATGATGTATCCATGCGCTGTCGGCAATTGTGGGCATGTGATTCAAATAGGCTTGTACCGCTGATAAATGGCTGTGCATAATATGCTCTGCTAATGTTATCCTAAAAGACTTATTATAAGCTCGTGCCAAGGTTGCAGATTGATGCGAATAAAATTTTACTGTTAATTGTTATTTACTAAGAATGGAATAAATGAATCCGTTACTCGATTTCACCGGCCTGCCGCATTATCATAGTATAAAGGCGTCTGATGTAACGTCTGCAATTGATCAGCTATTGCAAGAGAATTCGGACCTGATCGCAAAACTGCTCGCGTCAGAGCATATACTTTCATGGACAACGTTTATCCAGCCGATGGAAGACGCAAATGAGCGGCTTTCTCGCGCCTGGGGACCGGTCTCCCATTTGAATAGCGTAATGAATAGCCCCGAACTGCGCGAAACATATAATGAGAATTTGCCGAAAATAACCCAGTATTACGCATCACTGGCACAGAATTTGGCATTGTTTAATAAATTCACACAGCTAAAACATAGCCAAAGTTTCGCATGGCTGACGCCCGCGCAGAAAAAAATAATCGAAAATGAGTTGAGGGACTTCAGGCTGGGTGGTGCTGAACTGAATGAAAATGACAAGCCACGATTTTTGCAAATTCAGGAGCAACTGGCGCAGTTTTCTGCCAGATTCGAAGAGAATTTACTGGACGCCACCAATGCGTTTAGCTTGCTGATTGATAATGCAGCCGAGTTGGTAGGTTTGCCTGATGATGTCTTGCTGGCTGCACAGGATGCCGCACATCGCGACGGTCAGGCGGGCTGGAAACTGACATTGTATGCCCCTAGTTATTTACCAGTAATGCAATATGCTGAGAATCGTGAGTTGCGGGAAAAAATCTACCGTGCATACGTAACCCGCGCTTCGGAGTTTGGTTTGGCAGAGCTGGATAATACCGGGTTGATTGCCGATATTGTCAGGTTGCGGCATGAGGCGGCCTTGATGCTTGGATTTCCCAGTTACGCTGAATTGTCGTTGGCCAGTAAAATGGCGGAATCCTCGCAGCAAGTCGACGAATTTTTAAGAGAGTTGGCGCAGCGTGCGAAACCATACGCAGAGCGCGACATGCAGGAATTACGTGATTTCGCGCTGACAGAACTGGGAATGACCGATCTACAAGCATGGGATATAAGTTATGTGAGCGAGAAATTGCGCGCCAAACGCTATGCCTTTTCCGACCAGGAAGTAAAGCAATATTTTCCGGAATCAAAGGTTTTGCCGGGAATGTTCAAACTGATCCATACCCTGTATGGGTTGGAGGTTAATCCCGGCAAGGCTGAAGTTTGGCACGATGATGTCAAGTTCTACGACATCACTGACAGCAATGGCAAGCTTATCGGGCAGTTTTATTTGGATCTCTACGCTCGCGAGCATAAACGCGGTGGTGCATGGATGGATGATGCGCTGACGCGGAGACGCAAAGGAGATGCCATCCAGACGCCAGTGGCGTATCTTACCTGCAATTTTTCTGCGCCTGTTGGCGGCAAACCCGCGTTATTGACGCACGATGAAGTCATAACCCTATTTCATGAGTTTGGTCATGGTCTGCATCATTTATTGACGCAGATAGAAGACATGGGTGTGTCCGGTATCAATGGCGTGGAATGGGATGCGGTGGAGTTGCCATCGCAGTTTATGGAGAATTTCTGCTGGGAATGGGATGTGCTCTCGCATTTGACGCAGCATGTCGACACCAATATGCCATTGCCGCGCGCGTTATATGACAAGATGATTGCGGCCAAACATTTTCAGAGCGGATTGCAAACCTTGCGTCAGATCGAGTTTTCGTTATTCGATTTGCGCCTGCATGGCGGTGCGGCCACGGAATCCGGTAGCGCATTGCAATTATTGCAAGAAGTGCGTCAACAGATTGCAGTGATGTTTCCTCCGGACTACAATCGTTTCCCCAATAATTTCTCACATATTTTTGCGGGCGGCTACGCTGCGGGCTATTACAGCTATAAATGGGCAGAGGTTTTATCTGCGGATGCGTACAGCCTGTTTGAAGACAATGGTGTTTTATCTCCGGAAATCGGCATCAAATTTTGGCAGGAGATACTTGCCGTTGGCGGGTCGCGTCCTGCGCTCGAATCATTTGTGGCATTCCGGGGACGAGAACCGAACATGGATGCGCTATTGCGTCATAGTGGGATGAATTGAGCAAGGAGGAAGTATGCTGCGTAACAGCCTGATTGGATTACTCCTGATCTGTGCCGGTAGTGCGGATGGGACGGATTTTTATCGTTGGGTAGATAAAACTGGCGCGGTTCATTACAGCGATCAGGCGCCGACCGGACATGTAAGTAAATTGGAGCAGCGCAAATTGAATCCCAATGTAATCGATGGGCAGGCCTCGTATTTGGTGAAAAATGCAGTCAGTAAAAATCCAGTTACCTTGTTTGGCGGCGATTGCGGCCCACTGTGTGCCAATGCTAAAACGCTTCTGGAAAAGCGCGGGATTCCTTACACACTGAAAGACCCGCAGAAAAGCAAGGCAGATGCGGAAGCGCTGAATGCGCTGACAGGCGCAATGGAATTGCCAGTAATACAGATAGGCAAAGCGACATTGAAAGGATTCGAGCCAGTGCGATGGAGCGCCATGCTGGATGAAGCCGGTTATCCCAAATCATCCGCCGCGGGTGCGCATAAGCAGGACACCCCACCGTTAGGGCAAATCAAGCAATGATGAAATTGGCTACCTGGAATGTTAATTCTTTAAAAGTACGTTTGCCTCATTTGCTGGACTGGGTAGCAACTGAGCAGCTGGATGTAGTGTGTTTACAGGAAACCAAGCTCGAGGATGCGAATTTCCCACTGGATGAGATAACGTCAGCAGGCTATCAAGTGGCGTATTGCGGGCAGAAAGCTTATAACGGCGTGGCAATCCTGAGTCGTGCGGGCCTGGATGATGTGGTGATGGGTATCCCGGGTTGGGAAGATCCGCAGCAGCGGGTCATTGCGGCAACAGTAGCAGGCGTCCGGGTAGTTTGCGTCTATGTGCCGAATGGGCAAAGTCTGGATTCGGAAAAATATCTTTACAAACTGGCCTGGTTGCGTGCGTTGACCGCTTATCTGGCTGATGAGCTGATACGCCACCCGCAACTGGCAGTGTTCGGCGACTATAACATAGCGCCGGCGGATGCCGATGTCTATGATGCTGTAGCCTGGGGAGATGGGATACTGGTGTCAGCCGCTGAACGGGAGGCATTTCAAGGCCTGCTGGCAACGGGATTCATTGATAGCTTCCGTATGTTTGAACAGGCGGAAGCGGTATTTACCTGGTGGGATTATCGCATGGCCGCATTCAGACGCAATATGGGTGCGCGCATTGACCACGTGCTTTTGTCCGAAATACTGGCTACGCAGTGCCGCAGCTGCGTGGTAGATAAGGCGCCCCGACGACTGGAGCGGCCGTCCGATCACGCGCCAGTTGTGATCACACTGGATCTGTGATGCCTATTTGCCGATCGCATTGCGCCCACGTCGCAGGAACGTATCGGCGAGTTCGTCACTGATTGTCAGTTTAATCAATTTCTTGCAGGCCAGTAGTGCTTCATCCAGTGCATCGGGTGTGCCATCAGCGTCTTCTATCTTTTTAATGACGCGCTCAGCGTTGCTGCCCAGCAATTCCTTGGCGATGGTCGCAAGCTGAACTTTTAATAACAATCCACCCCCGCCGGACTGGCTGACCTGGCCATGTATCGTCGATACGTCATCATGAATCAGTCCCAATGCGTACAACTCTTTAAGGACGGAGGTCACATCACTGACCCAGAACACCTTTTTTGCCAGATTGGCGACAGAGGTTTTGCCATCGACGACCAGTAAGGCACGGCGATGGTTGGCAGAGATTTCATGCCCGTGACTGCGGGCAATTTCTTCACCTTTCGGGGTGCGAAATAAGATCAAATCTGGATGCATGATTACTCCAGTTTATTCAGTTAATTCGCGAATAATGTTGAAAATGAGACGGACGGTCACGACCACATAAACTGCACCGAACAGGAAGATGCCGGAGACTACCAGGCGCAGGATGTCATCGGGCAATTGGTCGAAGAAGGGGGTTGACAGATAACCGATGGTGAATAATACCACCAGCATGGAGAGAAAATTCCAGCGCTTGCCTACCATGCCGCCCGGGATACTGGATTTGAGCGAAAGTACCAAATACAGGCAGTAGAACATAATAAGGATGGCGCTAAAATTGAGTACGGTGGTGATATTGAAATCCATGTGTTATCTCCTGTGATGATTTATTGTTAGTTTTTGATTGTAATGCTTTAATTTTGGCAATTATGCCGCAAATAAGGATAAATGTCTCGCTGAGCTGTTGCTAACCAAGGCTGACCCCCAAAAGATGACCTGTAAAATAAGTCGCTGCGCCCGCTGCACCGCCGATTAACAGCATGCGCAAGCCGCCTAAAATGGCCTGTCTGCCGGTAAATAGACTGATGCTGGCGCCAACCAGAAATAATGCCAGGGCGGTTATGCCCATGACACCCCGCAATGCGGGTAGTCCTGTACTGAACAGAAAAGGCAGCAAGGGGATGGCAGCACCAGTGCAGAATGCCAGGAACGAGGAAACTGCTGCGCCCCATGGTGAACCGAGCTCGTCAGGGTTGAGTCCCAGCTCTTCGCGTGCCAAGGTATCCAGCGCCCGGTCAGGGTCGGCAATCAGGGTGTCGGCTACCCGCTCCGCTTCGGTTTTGTCCATGCCTTTGGCGGCATAAATCAACGCCAGCTCTGCTGCTTCCTCTTGAGGATATTGCGCTAACTCTTCGCGCTCCAGGCCAATTTGGTATTCGAACATTTCGCGCTGTGAGCGCACAGAGATATATTCACCCGAAGCCATCGAAAACGCGCCAGCCAATAATCCGGCCAGCCCGGAAATCAATATCATCTGGCTTTGACCCATGGTTGCACCGGCTACCCCCATAATGAGACTGGCATTGGAAATCAGGCCGTCATTGATGCCGAATACCGCGGCTCGTAAATTGCCATGTCCGCCGAGACGGTGGCGTTGGCCGACATCTTCAATGGTGGCGGGCATAAGATGCTGGGCGCTGGCGTGTGTATAAATGGCCATGCCGCGCACCTTCATTGCCGATAATACGGGGCGCATCGTGCGCGTACCCAGCCGTTTCACCAGATTGCTTACCAGCCGACTGCGCAGGTCGGGTTGAAAACGGGCCGGAATGGCGCTGCCTGCCTTGGTTAACTCGATTTCCCACAACTTCGCCTGCTGTTCTGCCGCATTGGCCAATTCGGTAAACAAGCCCTGTCTTGAAGTGCCAGTCTCGGCCAGCGCAATATTGCGATACAGATAAGCTGAGCGTTTTTCTTCCAGCCAGCCTTCGAGGGCGTGATGACGTGCAGACATGAGGGCTGGCCTTTAAGTGTGGGCGAGGCGGCGATATTGGATCGATTCCGCAACGTGTCGGCTGGTAACGCTGGATTCTCCTGCCAGATCAGCGATCGTGCGCGCCACTTTGAGTATGCGGTGATAGGCTCGCGCTGACAAGTTCAGGCGGGTGATGGCCTGTTTCAATAATGCTTCCCCTGCCGGGTCGGGCGCGCAATACTGGTCTATTTCGGTGCCGGATAATGCGGTATTTGCTTTGCCTTGGCGATTGATTTGGCACGCACGTGCAGTTGCAACGCGTTGCTGGATAATGGCACTGGCTTCGCCATCAGCCTGTTTGAGCAATTCGTCATGATTTAACGCAGGCACTTCAATTTGTATATCGATCCGATCCAGCAGTGGGCCGGAGATACGTCCACGATAGCGCGCGATCTGATCCGGTGTGCATCGGCATTTGCCTGCCGGATGCCCCAAATAACCGCAGGGACAGGGGTTCATCGCCGCGACCAGTTGAAATCGTGCCGGGAAATCGACCTGCCGTGTGGCGCGAGAAATCGTGATTGCACCCGATTCCATCGGTTCGCGCAACACTTCCAGCACTGTGCGCGGAAATTCCGGCAATTCGTCCAGAAACAATACTCCATGGTGTGCGAGCGAAATTTCGCCGGGGCGGGGGTTGCTGCCGCCGCCGACGAGGGCGACCGCAGAGGCGGTGTGATGGGGGCTGCGGTAGGGACGCTGGCGCCAATGCGCCAGACGGAATCCGCCATTTAATGACAATAAGGCGGCCGATTCGATGGCTTCGAGTTCGCTCATGTCCGGTAATATGCCCGGCAAGCGGCTTGCCAGCATGGATTTTCCGGTGCCCGGCGGCCCTGACATCAGCAGGGAGTGTCCTCCCGAGGCTGCAACTTCCAGTGCGCGCTTGGCACCCGCCTGGCCTTTGACATCGCAGAAATCCGGCACTGAAAAAGCCGAGTCGCCGGCTGCCGTTCGCGGTTGTGGAGAGAGCAGGGTTTGCCGGGTTAAATGTGCGCATACAGCTAATAGGGAGTCAGCCGGATAAATGACCGCATGTTCGACCAATGCGGCTTCCGCAGCGCTGGAGGTCGGCAGGATGAATGCCCGCCCGCTGGATACCGCACCCAACGTCATGGCCAGTGCGCCGCGTATCGGACGCAGTTCGCCAGTCAGAGCCAGTTCCCCGGCAAATTCATACTCCTTCAGCGCTTGCACCGGGATTTGTCCGGATGCGGCCAAAATGCCGAGCGCGATAGGCAAATCATAACGGCCTGATTCTTTAGGCAGGTCAGCCGGGGCGAGGTTGACAGTAATGCGGCTGACCGGAAATTCGAAACGGGAATTCTGGATGGCGGCACGGACTCGGTCGCGTGCTTCTTTGACTTCTGTTTCAGGAAGTCCGACGATGGTAAAGCTGGGTAACCCATTCGCCAAATGGGCCTCAACAACGACTTCTGGTGCAGCCATGCCTGTGAGTGCACGGCTGTGCAATACCGCTATCGCCATATGGGCTTATGCTGCCGGCGGCTGGGTGATCAGTTTTTCCAGTTCGGCTACCCGTGCCTCAAGCGCGACGAGTTGTTCACGGGTACGCAGCAATACTTCCTGCTGCACATCAAACTCTTCCCGCGTCACGATGTCGAGTTTCTGCAATGTACTCTGCACTAGCGCCCGCAAGTTATGCTCGATGTCCTTGAAAGGCCCCTGATTGACCGCCTGACTGATTTTGTCACCGAGTTCATCGAATAGTTTCTGGTTGGGTAGCATGTTTATCCTCTGTGTGAATGTGCCAATGTCAATGACCGATTCATTTTAACCGGCAAATTGCCAAGCCGCTAGGCAAAGCGCAAGGAAATTTCATCCGATGCACCATATTCGTGCCCGCTAATGGTGCCAAGCCATCCCTTTATGCATTAATTTGGTGCGATGAAAAATGTGGCCTTGAATGAGGTATGCTTAATCCAATGTTTATTATTAATAATTTTTCTGGCATGGGTTGTGCTATATCCCTCACGCAATGTTGCGATTTTTACTTTAGGAGTTTCTGATGCGTACATTTAATAAAACCATTTTAACCATCGCACTCGCCTGCGTGACGGCACCTGTTTTTGCGGCTGATGCGCCCGCGCCAGATTACACTTTAAGTGCAAACGTAAGCTTGACCAGCCAATACGTTTATCGCGGTATTACACAGACCGCAAGCAAGCCAGCCATTCAAGGCGGATTTGATTTTAGCCATTCCAGTGGTTTTTATGCTGGTACCTGGGCTTCCAGCATTAGCTGGTTCTCCGATAACGTGACGAATCAGGATGGTACGAAAAATTCGGTCAGCATGGAATGGGACATGTACGGTGGTTATAAGAATACCGTTGGCGACATCGGTTATGATGTAGGCGTGCTGCAATATTACTATCCGGGGCATTATGGTGTATTGCCTGTCGGTACGGTAAAACCTGATACTACCGAATTATACGGCGCATTATCTTACAAATGGTTAACCGGTAAGGTTTCGTACGTCGTGTCGAATGGCTTGTTTGGTGTCAATGATGCAAGCGGCTCGTATTATCTTGATTTATCAGCCAATATTCCAGTCGTCGATACTTGGACCATCAATGCACACGTAGGTAATCAGTATTTTGCAGGTACTGCAGTTGCCGGAGGTGCTTCCAATGACAGTCTGTACTCTTACGTTGACTGGAAACTGGGCGTGACCAAGGATTTGGGTACTGGATGGAGCGCAACTGCCTATTACACCGATACCAATGCAAAAGATGCCGGATGGAAGATTCTTGGCGCAAATTCCGATAATAACCAAGGTGATGGCCATTTCGTAGCTGCAGTATCCCGGACTTTCTAACTTTGATCGTTGCAAACCAACCCGGGCGCACTGTTTGACTTTGCGCTCGACCTAAGGAGGAAACATGAAATTCGTTACGGCAATCATTAAGCCGTTCAAGCTGGACGAGGTACGTGAAGCACTCTCCGCCATTGGCGTGCAGGGTATTACCGTTACCGAAGTTAAAGGCTTTGGTCGGCAAAAGGGGCACACCGAGCTATATCGCGGTGCGGAATATGTGGTGGATTTTCTACCTAAGGTCAAGATTGAGGCGGCGATTGCTGACGAATTGCTCGATCAGGTGATCGAGGCTATCGAAAAATCCGCACATACCGGCAAAATTGGTGATGGCAAAATTTTTGTATTCAACCTGGAGCAAACCGTGCGGATTCGTACCGGTGAATCCGGGCCAGAAGCGTTATAAAGGGAGAGCGACATGAAAAAATGGCTCATCGCACTAAGTATGTTGTGTACCTTAGGCATCTCCGGCGTGACTCTTGCCGATGATGCCGCCATGCCGGCTGCAGCGCCCGCAGCCGCTTCTGCTCCGGAAGCCGCAGCGCCTGCTCCAGCGGCTCCGGCAGCCGCAGCACCCGTATCGGCACCTGCAGCTGCACCAGCCGCAGCGCCAGTACCTGATAAGGGTGATACTACCTGGATGATAGTCGCCACTGCTTTGGTGATCATGATGACTATCCCCGGCCTGGCATTATTCTATGGCGGCTTGGTGCGTTCCAAGAATATGCTGTCCGTGCTGACGCAGATATTTACCATTTTCTGCCTGATTTCCATTTTATGGGTAGTGTATGGTTATTCGATGGCGTTTACCGCAGGCGGGGGGATGAACGACTTTATCGGCGGTATGTCGCGATTGTTCCTCAGCGGCATGGACGTGAATTCCACGGTGGAAACCTTCTCCAAGGGTGTCGTCATTCCCGAAATGGTATTCATGGTATTCCAGTTGACCTTTGCTGCGATTACCGTAGCGCTGATCGTCGGCGGTCTGGCTGAGCGCGTGAAGTTCTCCGCGATGCTGGTGTTCTCGGTATTGTGGTTTACTTTCTCATACCTGCCTATGGCTCATATGGTCTGGTTCTGGGGCGGCCCTTCCGCATTCGGCGATCCTTCCGGTTTCCTGTTCGGTAAGGGCGCGCTGGACTTTGCGGGCGGTACTGTTGTCCACATCAATGCCGGTATGGCTGCGCTGATGGGTGCGATCGTTTTGGGCAAACGTATCGGTTACGGCAAGGAAGCCATGGCGCCGCATAGCCTGGTGATGACCATGATCGGCGCCTCCTTGCTGTGGGTGGGCTGGTTCGGTTTCAATGCCGGTTCCAACCTTGAAGCAACCGGTACGGCAGTGCTGGCCATGGTTAACACGATCGTTGCAACTGCGGCAGCCGGTTTATCCTGGATGTTCGTCGAGTGGATGATCAAAGGCAAGCCCAGTTTGCTTGGAGTGACCTCCGGTGCGGTTGCCGGTCTGGTTGCAGTAACGCCGGCAGCAGGTTTTGCCGGTCCGATGGGTGCCATCGTACTGGGTGCAGTGACGGGTGCTGTGTGCTTGTGGAGTGTGACCGGCTTGAAGAAAATGCTCGGTTACGATGACAGTCTGGATGTGTTCGGCGTGCACGGTATCGGTGGTATCATCGGCGCGCTGGGTACCGGCATCGTGGCTAATCCTGCGTTGGGCGGTTCCGGCGTGTTTGATTACGCTGCGAACAAGGTTGCCGAGTACAGTACCTCTACCCAGCTGGTCAGTCAGTTGTGGGCAGTCGGCACAGCAGTGGTCTGGTCAGGTGTCGTGAGTTTTGTGCTGTTCAAACTTATCGACATGTTCATGGGTCTGCGCGTACCTGAAGAAGAGGAACGCGAAGGTCTGGATACTACAACCCACGGTGAGCGTGCGTACAATCCGTAACGTTTGACTGCAAGTAGCAAGCTGTAAAAAAGGGCACTCGCTGAGTGCCCTTTTTCCATTCCAAAGCCGGCAGCGGAATTTTAGTGCATGGCTGGATTAACCTAGCACTTCCTTGAGCAATGGCAGCGTAACCGGACGCTGAGTTTGCAGCGAATAGCGGTCAAGGCTATCCAGTGCAGCAATTAATGACGGCAGATCGCGCCGCCAGTGGCGTATCAGATAATCGGCGACGCCTGCCTGCAATTCGAAACCACGCGCCTGCGCATGCGTTGACAGGACAGACAGTTTGTCAGCATCGGAGAGCGGGTGGATTTGATAAATCAGCCCCCAGCCCAAGCGTGTGGTCAGATCGTTCCGCAACGGGAGTTGCATGGGGGCAGTCAGTCCTGCCGCAATGAGACGCCCTTGACCCTCACGCACTTGGTTGATGAAATTGAATAGTTTTATCTGACTGGGCGCATCAAGCTGATCGACGTTATCAATTGCAAGCAGTTCGAATGCCGTGTGATCGATGGCGCCGAATGCTGCGGCATCAGCATAGACAGCGCGGTGACCCCGAGAGCACGCGAGATGCACGCTGGCCTGGAGCAGGTGGGTTTTGCCGCTGCCTTGTGCACCCCATAGGTAGAGCTGCGGTTCGCTATTGTTTTGTATGGCCATTGCGCTGGTGGCATGAACCACTTCCGCATTGGTAGCCGTTACAAAATTATCAAAGCGCGGAGGTGGCGGAGGTGCGATATCCAGTACAAGTTGCTGCATGTTGCGAATGTATCCAGCTTAAAGTGGAGTGCGTGAAGCGCCTGCATCAGCTAGCCGTTGCAGATAGCGTTCCCATAACATTTGCTGATTTTTGCCGATTTCATAAAGATAATCCCAGGAATAAATGCCGGAATCATGGCCGTCGGAGAATGTTGGCTGCACGGCATAGCTGCCTACCGGTTCGATTCCGGTAATGGTGACGCCCTGTTTGCCCACCTGCAGTGTTTCCTGCCCATGACCATGGCCGCGTACTTCGGCAGACGGCGAATAGACGCGCAAAAATTCATAGGGTAGCTGAAATATGCTGCCGTCGTTAAATGCCACTTCCAGGATATGCGAGGCTTGATGCAATTTGATCTCAGTCGGGAGCGGGGTGTTTTTATCCAGTCCTGCCATGTTGTACTCCTGGTATTCGCGGGATGTGGAAAGGGGTGGTGCGCCCGACTGGAGTCGAACCAGTGACCTTTGGCTTCGGAAACCAACACTCTATCCATCTGAGCTACGGGCGCATTCAGACTGCTAGGATAACGATTTTCAGCGTTAACGTCTATATGCATTTGCATGCAGTGCTTTTGCGATTGAAGATTTGACGTTATAATCGTAAAATCTTCGAGTTTGCGACTTTTAAGGATGTAGTGATGAGTGACCATGACACAAAAATGACTAAAACCACACCACAACAGTTTTTCTTTGCATTATGGGGTGGGTTGTTTGCACCAATTATTGCAATTGCCTTGATTGTCGGCTTGATTGCCAAGATTCAGGGTAGCCATTCCAATGAGGCAGCGCTGGCTTACAATGACCAGGCTGTCGAAGAGCGGATTCACCCTGTTGGCGAAGTCAAGATAATTGATGCCAATGCTGTGCACGTCGATAAAGAAGGTTCCGAAGTGTTCGGCGAAGTTTGTACTGCCTGCCATACGCCTGGTGCGTTAGGCGCGCCCAAGTTCGGCGATAAAGCCGCCTGGGGTCCTCGTATCAAGCAGGGCTATCAGACTTTGATTCAGCACGCAGAGAACGGTATTCGGCAAATGCCTCCCCGTGGCGGCAATCCTGATCTGACCGATGTCGAAATTGCCCGTGCCGTTGCTTACATGGCGAATGCTGGCGGCGCGAAATTCACGCCGCCTGAAGGTGCTGCGCCTGCCGCAGGTGCCGCTGCTCCAGCTCCTGCGGGTGCACCTGCTGCTCCGGCCGCAGATGCGAAAAAAATGTAAGGGATTTGCTCCTGTAAAAAAGCCTGTAAAAAAGGCGTTCCGGATAAAAACGGAACGCCTTTTTTATGGGTAAATTATTCGTGATCGGGTACGCGCTGTGCCCGGGCGCAGAGTAACTCATAACTGATAGTGCCTGCTGCGCTTGCCACGCTTTCGACCGGTAGTCCTTTGCCCCATAGTATGACTGCGCTGCCCGCATCGGCATCAGGCAGCCCGGTCAAATCTGCAAACATCATATCCATGGATACGCGCCCCAGCGTCCGGGTAAGCTGGCCGTTGACCAGGATTGGCGTTCCGGTCGGTGCATGACGCGGATAACCATCCGCATAACCGCACGCTACTACGCCGATACGGCTGGGTCGATCTGCAATCCAGGTGCGCCCATAACCGAGAGCGTCGCCTGGTTTAAGCGTCTGTACCGCAATAATCCGGCTGTGCAGCGTCATTGCCGGGCGCAGATCGAGTGCGCTCGCTGCCGTGTCGGCAAAAGGGGACGCTCCGTATAAAGCGATACCCGGGCGCACCCAATCGCCGCGGCTCGCAGGATAACGGAATAAGGCAGCGGAATTGGCGAGGCTGACCGGATAGGGTAATTCATCAAAGCAGGTCTGAATTACCTGCAATTGATCGGCGATTCCATATGCATCGTCTGCCGTCGCAAAATGGCTCATCAGCGTGATGTCGGTGCATGTTTGCATGGCTTGCAGTTGTGCCAGCGCGCGAAGAAAGTCCTGCGGTTCGAATCCCAGCCGGTTCATGCCGCTGTTGAGCTTGAGGAACAGTGCCAGAGACTGTGCCGGTTTGCTTGCCTGCAGCATGCGAATCTGGTCGAAATGATGCACGGTGATTGCTATTCGGTGATTGACACAGGCAGCAATTTCGTCGGCACCAAACACTCCTTCCAGCAGTAGGATCGGTTTTAGCCAGCCCAGTTCGCGGAGCTGGATCGCTTCATCGATCGAGGCCACGGCAAAACCGTCAGTAGTCCAGAGCGCGCGTGCCACTTTTGCCATGCCATGACCATAGCCATTGGCTTTAATCACAGCCATGATACGGGCCGTACCGGCATGGTTGCGTATTACGCCCAGATTGTGCTTCAGGGCGTCGGTGTCAATGTGAGCAAATATCGGACGAGCCATGTAATCAGTAGTCCTCACGGCGCTCGGCATGTCCGCTGGCATAATTTTCGAAACGCGTATGCTCGCCGAGGAAGGTCAGGCGGACTGTGCCTATCGGCCCGTTCCGCTGCTTGCCGATGATGATTTCCGCGCTACCTTTGTCATCGCTGTCCGGGTTATAAACCTCGTCGCGGTAAATGAACAGGATGACGTCTGCATCCTGTTCGATAGCGCCGGATTCTCGCAGGTCGGACATCACCGGGCGCTTGTTCGGGCGCTGTTCCAGCGAACGGTTGAGCTGCGAGAGTGCGATGACCGGGCAATTCAGCTCCTTGGCCAGGCCTTTCAGCGAGCGGGATATTTCCGAAATCTCGGTGGCGCGGTTTTCGCCGCTGGAAACGCTCGACATCAGTTGCAGATAGTCGATGATAATCAGGCCGAGCTTGCCGCATTGCCGATGCAGCCGCCGGGCGCGGGCACGAAGCTCAAGCGAGTTGAGCGCAGGTGTTTCGTCGATAAAAATAGGCGCATCGTTCAGCTTGCCGACGGCATAGGTGAGTTTCTGCCAATCGTCGTCCTGCAGGCGTCCGGTACGTATTTTGTGCTGGTCCAGCCGGCCGATGGAACCGAGCATCCGCATCACCAGCTGTGCGCCGCCCATCTCCATCGAGAAAATCGCGACCGGCAAGCCGCTGTCGATCGCGACATTTTCCCCCATGTTGATGGAAAACGCGGTCTTGCCCATGGAAGGCCGGCCGGCAACGATGATCAGATCGCCAGGTTGCAGGCCGGCAGTCTTGGAATCCAGATCGGCAAAGCCGGTGGGGATGCCGGTGACATCGCTTTGGTTGTCGCGACTGAATAACTCATCGATGCGCTCGACTACCTGCGTGAGCAAAGGTTTGATTTCCAGGAATCCCTGTTTGCCTTTCGCGCCTGCTTCGGCAATATCGAATACCTTGGATTCGGCCTGATCGAGCAGATCGCTGGCGGAGCGGCCAGCCGGACTGTAGGCAGATTCGGAAATATCGGTGCCGACTTCGACCAGTTTGCGCATGATGCCGCGGTCTCGCACGATTTCGGCATAGCGGCGAATATTGGCAGCGGATGGGGTGTTCTGGGCGAGGGCAACCAGATAAGGCAGGCCGCCGACATTGTTGAGCTCGCCCAGATTTTCCAGCGCCTCGCCTGCAGTGACCACGTCTGCCGGTTTGCCCTGTTCGAGCAGTTTGGTAATGGTCTGGTATATCAGCCGGTGGTCGTGGCGGTAAAAGTCGTTATGGCTAATGACGTCAGCGATGCGATCCCATGCATGGTTTTCCAGCAACAGGCCGCCTAATACGGACTGCTCCGCCTCCACTGAGTGTGGCGGTAATTTGATCGCAGCGAGTTCAGGGTCGGTACTGGTAGGGAATTTGGCCATGGCGGTAAACAGATACGCGAAATAAAGTTTATTTTACCCTAGAAACCGGAGCGAGCTGTTGCCATTGATGCACGCCCAGTCCCAGCAGTATCAATGCCGTACCCAGCCAGATATCGATGTTGACCTGTTCATGGTTGAGCCATTGTCCGAGCAATAATGCGCTCACCGGCGTGACCAGCGTAATGAGCGCCACCTGTCCGGCCTGCAGGTGTTTGGTGACGTAAAAATACAAGGTGAACCCTATCACCGAGCCGAACACGCCCAAATACAGCGTGGATAGGCTGGCCTGCATGTTCATGGTCGGCACATGTCCGAATAGCAGCCACCATAAGGGCAATAATAATGCCACTGAGATAGTCAATGCACCGGTAGTAAGCGCTAACACAGGCACGTCAGCCCCGACTCGCTTGACCCATACCAGGCTGCCCGCTTGCACCATTACCGCGGCAAGTACGGCTAAAAATCCGGGCATGCTCTGTGTGCCGATATGCGTACCTGCCCCGAAAATGACGCCTAGCCCGGCCAGCCCCAGGATAATTCCAGTCAATCTGGCAAGGTTGAGGCGATCCTCATTGCCGAGCAGCAGGCTGATGATGCCGGTGAATAACGGAACCAGACCGAATAGCACGGCAATCAGCCCTGACGGCACAAAGCGTGCGCCCCAATAAACCAGCTGCATGGCGCCGAATACGCCTGCCGTCGCGGCTGTATAGGCATGCAGCGCAGCGCGGTGCAGAGGCAGTTTTAGACCCAATACGATGAGCAGAATGACGCAGGCGAGCAAGCCGATTGCCATGCGTGCCAATAACGGGAATACGAAATCGTCACCCGCGCCGCTCCACTGAATTGCCAGCGGCGTGGTTGACCAGATCAGGATAACGCCGAAATAAGCCGGCAATACCCGCTTATTCATAACCCAGATTAGGTGCCAGCCAGCGTTCGGCCGTCGCGATATCCCAGTTCTTGCGGCATGCGTAATCTTCGAGCTGGTCACGGTCGATCTTGGCGACAGCGAAATAGCTGGATTCGGGATGCGAGAAATAGAATCCGGATACGCTGGAAGCGGGCAGCATGGCATAGCTCTCGGTGAGCTGCATGCCGGTATTCTCGGTGGCGTGCAGCAGCGCGAACAGCCCGGCTTTTTCGCTGTGTTCCGGGCATGCGGGATAGCCGGGTGCAGGACGGATGCCGCGATATTTTTCGTCGATCAGCTCGTCGTCACTGAGTTTTTCGTCGGCGGCATAACCCCAGAATTCGCGACGTACACGGGCATGCATGCACTCGGCGAAGGCCTCGGCAAAACGGTCGGCCAGCGCCTTGAGCAGGATCGCGTTGTAGTCGTCGAAGGCTTTTTCATAGGCTGCCACGCGCTCGTCCATATCCAGCCCCGCCGTCACTGCAAAGGCGCCGATATAATCCTTGACGCCGCTGTCTTTGGGCGCAATGAAATCGGCCAGGCACATGTTCGGTCGGCCCGGCGGTTTTTCCATTTGCTGGCGCAGCGCATGGTAGGTCATGGCGACCGAGCTGCGGGTTTCATCGGTATAGATTTCGATATCGTCATCCACGCGGTTGGCAGGGAACAGGCCGATCACGCCGCTGGCATGCAGCCATTCTTCGTCGATGATGCGCCTGAGCATGGCCTGGGCATCAGCAAACAGCTTGCGCGCTTCTTCGCCCACCACTTCATCCTGCAGTATCTTCGGATAACGCCCATGCAGTTCCCAGGTCTGGAAGAATGGCGTCCAGTCGATGTAGCGCGCGATTTCGGCGAGTGGGTAGTCCTTGAACACCCGGATGCCGAGTTGTTTGGGCACGGGCGGGGTGTAAGTCTGCCAGTCGGTGACCAGTGCGTTAGCGCGGGCCTGTGCCAGCGTGGCGCGTTTGGACTGGGCGCGTTTGCCCTTGTGGCTTTCGCGGATGCGGATGTAATCGGCCTTGATTTCCGCCATATAGGCATCGCGCAAATCGGGCGACAGCAGCTGGGTACAGACCCCGACTGCGCGCGAAGCGTCTTTCACATACACGGTGGCGCCGCTGTAATTCGGTTCGATCTTGACTGCAGTGTGCGCCAGCGATGTCGTGGCCCCGCCGATGAGCAGCGGCAGTTTCATGCCCAGTCGCTCCATTTCCTTGGCGACGTGCGCCATTTCTTCCAGCGACGGCGTAATCAGGCCGGACAGGCCGATGATGTCGGCTTTCTCGTCAATCGCGGTTTGCAGTATCCTGGCGGCAGGTACCATCACGCCCAGATCGACCACGTCGTAGTTGTTGCATGCCAGTACCACGCCGACGATGTTTTTGCCGATGTCATGCACGTCGCCTTTTACCGTGGCCATGACGATCTTGCCTTTGGCCTCGGCACATTCGCCGCTCAGGGCTTTTTCCGCTTCGATAAACGGGATGAGGTGGGCGACCGCCTGTTTCATCACGCGGGCTGATTTGACCACCTGTGGCAGGAACATTTTGCCTTCGCCGAACAGGTCGCCGACTACGTTCATGCCGTCCATCAGCGCGCCTTCGATAACGTGGATCGGGCGCTCCGCTTCTAGCCGGGCGGCCTCGGTGTCTTCGATGATATAGGCGGTGATGCCTTTGACCAGCGCATGGGTCAGGCGCTGTCCGACCGGCGCCTCACGCCAGCTCAGGTCTTCGACCTGTTCCTTGGCCGAACCTTTGACGCTTTCGGCAAACTCCACCAGACGTTCGGTGGCGTCAGGGCGACGATTGAGGATGACATCCTCGACCCGCTCCAGCAGGTCGGCCGGGATGTTGTCGTACACGCCCAGCTGCCCGGCGTTGACGATGCCCATGTCCATGCCGGCCTTGATGGCATGATAGAGGAATACGGTATGGATCGCCTCGCGCACCGGTTCATTGCCGCGGAACGAGAACGACACGTTGGACACGCCGCCGGAAATCTTGGCAAATGGCAAGGTGCGCTTGATCTCGCGGGTGGCCTCGATGAAATCGACAGCATAGTTGTTATGCTCTTCGATGCCGGTTGCCACCGCGAAGATATTGGGATCGAAAATGATGTCTTCGGGCGGGAAATCGAGCTGTTCGGTGAGGATCCTGTAGGCTCGTGTGCAGATTTCCACCTTGCGCGCCTGGGTGTCGGCCTGACCGACCTCGTCGAAGGCCATCACCACGGCGGCAGCACCATAGCGCATGCACAGTCTGGCGCGTTCAATGAATTCGGCTTCACCTTCCTTCATGGAGATGGAGTTGACGATGCATTTGCCCTGCACGCATTTTAGCCCGGCCTCGATCACCGACCATTTGGACGAATCGATCATGATCGGTACGCGGGCGATGTCGGGCTCCGAGGCGATGAGGTTGAGGAAGCGCACCATCGCCGCTTCCGCGTCGAGCATGCCTTCGTCCATGTTGATGTCGATGATCTGTGCGCCGGCTTCGACCTGATTGCGTGCCACTGCCAGGGCTTCGTCGTATTGGCCGTTGATGATGAGGCGCGCGAACATCTTGGAGCCGGTGACGTTGGTGCGTTCGCCGACGTTGACAAACAGGTCGCCGGCACCGAGGTTAAATGGTTCCAGGCCCGAAATGCGCAATTTGCGCTCGATGTCCGGAATTTGCCGCGGTGGGTGGTTTTCCACTGCCTCGCGGATCGCCTGGATGTGCGCAGGAGTGGTGCCGCAGCAGCCACCGATAATGTTGAGCATGCCGGCAGCTGCCCACGGGCCGATTTGCGCCGCCATGGCTTCAGGGGATTCGTCGTATTCGCCGAATGCATTGGGCAGTCCGGCATTGGGATGGGCTGAAACGTAGCAGTCGGCCTTGGTGGCCAGCTCCTCGACATACTGGCGCAATTCATGCGCGCCCAAGGCGCAATTCAGGCCGATTGACAGCGGACGTACATGGCGCACCGAATTGAGGAAGGCTTCGGTGGTCTGCCCGGACAAGGTGCGTCCCGATGCATCGGTAATCGTGCCGGAAATCATCACTGGCACATGGCAATCGTTTTCGTCGAAGAATTTCTGGATAGCGAATAGTGCGGCCTTGGCGTTGAGCGTGTCGAAGATGGTTTCCACCATCAGGATATCCGCGCCGCCATCGAGCAGGCCGCGGATGGCCTCGGTGTAAGTGGTTATCAACTCATCGTAGGTGACGTTGCGGAAACCGGGGTCATTGACGTCCGGCGACATGCTGGCGGTGCGGCTGGTAGGGCCGAGAATGCCGGCGACAAAGCGCGGTCGGTCCGGCGTCTTCGCACTGTATTCGTCCGCAGCGCTGCGCGCCAGTCTGGCGGCTTCCACATTGAGCTCATAGACCAGATGCTCCATGTGGTAATCCGCCATGGAGATGGCCGTGGCATTGAAACTGTTGGTTTCCAGAATATCGGCACCGGCTTCCAGATAGGCGGCGTGGATGGCGCGGATAATGTGGGGTTGCGTCAGCACCAGCAGGTCGTTGTTGCCTTTGAGATCATGACCGAAATCGGCAAAGCGCTCCCCGCGATAGTCCGCTTCTTCCAGCTTGTAGCTCTGGATCATGGTGCCCATTGCACCATCCAGGATCAGGATGCGGTTTTTAAGTGCGGCGTGGAGTAATGCGGTGCGGTCGGTCATGGCGATTCAGGAAACAACGGAAAGGGTTTATGATACGTTGAATCAGGGGCTTAAGCCAGTCTGCAGCGGCTGGCGAGGTCATGACAAATTTCATCACTGTTGTCGAGAAATTAACAAAAAACCGCATTTTTTGCTGCAAAAGACGCTGATTTCATTGGCATATACATTGCTTACATTTTGTTCAGACAGGCGGAACTCAAATGTAATTGACTGGTTGCGCCCATTTTAAACACTAATCAGCGGAGGTTTAACATGTTGCAGATTAGCCCCCATGAATTGTCGGGCTTGCTGGCGCGCCAACCCGATGCAGTCATTATCGATGTCAGGTTTTTGCATGAACGCGAGGACATTGGCTATGTAAACGGTTCCTACCATATTCCCCTGTATACCCCGGAGTGGGATCCCAACCCGGGATTTGCGGTGGAGGTGGCAAGAATCGCGGCACCCGATACGCCGGTAATTTTTGTGTGCCGCACGGGCAACCGTTCGTGCGAGGCATGTGAAATCGCCAAGGCGCATGGTTACCGTCAGGTATACAACTTGCGTGACGGATATGTCGGTCTGGTGAATTTAATGTCGCAGGCGGAGCGTGAGAATGTCTGCCATTTATTGAAGCTGCCCGAACGGTGGCTCGATCTGCATGCATGAGCGGGTTGCGGCCTATGCCATGGCCGGATTGCTGTAATAATTTATCGTATCGATTCAAGCCTATTTATTCGTTTGTCTGCATCCGGTCGTTAACAAATTGTACTTCCTGTCCGAGGCCGTTACAATTCACTTATTATGCAGACTGTCGACCTCACCGGCCATTTCCTGATTGCCATGCCCAGCATGGCAGACGAGCGTTTTGCACGCACGCTTACCTATATTTGCGAACACAATGAAGAAGGTGCGCTCGGGGTGATTGTCAATCGTCCTATCGACATGAATATGGCCGAGCTGTTTACGCAGATCGGCACACCGCTGATCCGCACAGAACTGGCACAGCAGACTTTATATTTTGGTGGCCCGGTAGATACCGGGCGCGGGTTTGTGCTGCATCAGCCGGTGGGTCATTGGCAATCTACCTTGCCTGTCAATGACACGCTGGGGCTCACTACCTCCAAGGATATTCTGGATGCGATCGGCGAAGGCGGCGGTCCCGACAAGATGATGGTTTCGCTGGGTTATGCCGGCTGGGGAGCGGGTCAGCTGGAAGACGAGCTGGCGCAGAATGCATGGCTTTCAGTTGCCGCAGATACCCAGGTGATATTTGATTTGCCTGCCGAAGAGCGGCTGGAAGCGGCGATGCGCTTGCTGGGTGTGGATTACGCCAACTTGTCCGAAGATGCCGGACACGCTTAAGTGCCGCGCAGGCACCGTGCTGGGGTTCGATTTTGGCCTAAGACGCGTGGGTGTGGCGGTGGGGACGCTGGAACTGGCTTTGGCGCATCCGCTGGAAACCATAAGCAGCGAGGTGAACGCAGTGCGTTTTGAGCGCATCGCAACGCTGATCGGCGAATGGAGTCCAGTATTGCTGGTAGTCGGCATGCCGCATCACAACGATGGCACGCCGCATGAATTTGCCCCTACTTGTTTGCGCTTTGCCAATAGGCTTAAAGGCCGTTTTGGATTGCCTGTGGCATGGGTCGATGAGCGTTACAGCTCAACCGCAGCAAGCATGGCGTTAACCGGGTCAGGTGTGTATGGCCGCAAGCAGAAAGCCATGCTCGATCAGGTCGCCGCACAACAAATTTTGCAACAGTATTTTGATGAATCGGAATCCGCTCATGAACTTGCCTGATGGGAATTCACTCATATTGCCCAATGCGGACGCGCTGATTGCCGAATTGGCGGCAGCGATCAAGCCAACGCTGACAGCCAATACGGTTTTGGTGGGGATGTATACCGGCGGCGTCTGGGCGGCTGAACATTTGCACCCCTTGCTCAATCCGGCCATGCCGCATGGCAGTCTCGACATCTCGTTCTATCGCGACGATTTTGAAAGTATCGGTCTGCATGCACAGGTCAAGCCGACACATTTGCCGTTTGAGGTAGAAGGGCGCGATATCCTGCTGGTTGACGATGTGCTGTATACCGGACGTTCCGTGCGCGCAGCGATGAACGCATTGTTTGATTACGGGCGTCCGGCGTGCATCCATCTGGCTGTGCTGATAGACCGTATCGGCGACCGGCAATTGCCGATTGCGGCTGATTTTGTCGGCGCGGCGTTGCGGGTGCCTGCACATCAGCATATCCATCTGGTGCGGGATGATGACGCGAATCTTGGTTTGAAATTAGTGGATCTCAAATGACTTTAAATCCCCAACTCAATGCAGACGGCGGCTTGCGTCATTTATTGACGATAGACGGTTTGCCGCGCGCAATCCTGACGCAGATACTCGATACGGCGGAAGGATTTATTGCGGTAAGCGAGCAGGAAGTGAAAAAGGTGCCGTTGCTGCGCGGCAAGGCGATTTTCAATCTGTTCTTCGAGCCGTCAACGCGCACACGCACTACTTTCGAGATCGCCGCCAAGCGCTTGTCCGCCGATGTGATCAATCTCAATATCAGCGCGTCGAGCCAGAGCAAAGGCGAAACCTTGCTGGATACGGTGGACAATCTGGCTGCGATGCAGGCCGACATGTTCGTGGTGCGCCATGCGCAATCGGGTGCTGCGCATATGATCGCCCGCCATGTGGCACCGCATATCCATGTGGTAAATGCCGGCGATGGCCGCCATGCCCATCCCACCCAGGGATTGCTGGATATGTTTACGATTCGTAAATTCAAAGGCGAGTTTCATAACCTGCGCGTAGCCATCGTTGGCGACGTCCTGCATTCACGTGTGGCACGTTCGCAGATTCATGCGCTCACCACGCTGGGCGTTCCGGAAGTGCGTGTTATCGCACCCAAGACCCTGTTGCCAACGGGCGTGGAGCAGATGGGCGTGCATGTCTATCACGATATGACGCAAGGGCTGAAAGACGTCGATGTGGTCATCATGCTGCGGCTGCAAAACGAACGGATGCGCGGTGCGCGTTTGCCGAGCGCGCAGGAATATTTCAAATACTACGGCCTGACCCAGGAAAAACTGGCGCTGGCACGCCCGGATGCCATTGTCATGCACCCTGGCCCGATGAACCGCGGGGTGGAGATCGATTCCGCCGTGGCGGACGGCAAGCAATCGGTGATTTTGCCGCAGGTAACCTACGGCATTGCAGTGCGGATGGCAGTCATGAGCATTTTGGCGGGTAATTAACATGAATATTCAAATTCAACACGGGCGCGTGATCGATTCAAAACATGGCGTCGACCAGCGTGCCGACGTATTTATTGCGGCAGGCAAGATTGCCGCCATCGGCACCGGGCCGGAAGGCTTTCACGCTCATCGGGTCATCGATGCCAGCGATTGCATCGTGTGTCCCGGTCTGGTCGACCTCGCTGCGCGCTTGCGTGAGCCGGGCTTCGAATATCGCGCTACGCTGGAGTCGGAAATGAATGCTGCGTGTGCCGGTGGCGTCACCAGTCTGGCTTGCCCGCCGGATACCGATCCGCCGCTGGATGAACCGGGTCTGGTGGAAATGTTGAAATTCCGTGCGCAGAACCTGAACCAGGCGCGCGTCTACCCTATCGGCGCGCTGACGCAAAAGCTGGAAGGCGAGCGGTTGACGGAAATGGCCGAATTGCGTGATGCAGGCTGCGTCGGCTTTTCGCAGGCCGATGCGGCGATTTCCGATACGCAAGTGCTGGTGCGCGCAATGGAATATGCCGCCACCTTCGGGTTTACCGTATGGTTGCGCCCGCAGGATGCCTATCTTGCCAGAGGCGGCGTCGCACATGACGGTTTTGTCGCCACGCGTCTGGGGCTACCCGGGATTCCGTACAGTGCCGAAACCATAGCCATAGCGACGATCCTGCTGCTGGCCCGCGAAACCGGTGCCAGCGTGCACTTGTGTCGCCTGTCTTCAGCGCAGGGTGTCGAGATGGTGCGGATAGCGAAAGCCGAAGGGCTCAAGGTAAGTTGCGATGTCAGCATCAATCACCTGCATTTGTCCGATATGGATATCGGCTATTTCGACCCCAACTATCACCTGATTCCTCCGTTGCGTGCGATACGCGATCGCGATGCTATCCGTGCCGGATTGGCTGCGGGGGTCATTGATGCATTGTGTTCCAACCATGCGCCAGTGGATGACGACGCCAAGCAGATGCCGTTCGGCGAGTCGGAAGCAGGCGCTACCGGGCTGGAGCTGTTGTTGCCATTGACATTGAAGTGGGCGGCGGAACAGCGTGTCAGTCTGAGCGATGCGCTCGCGCGTATTACGCAACGGCCGGCGGCTATTCTGGGGCTGGATGCGGGCCATCTGGCCGTAGGTCACTCAGCCGATGTGTGTATTTTTAACCCTGAAATACGCTGGACAGTCATGCCGGCTGTGTTGCGCAGCCAGGGCAAGAATACGCCGTTCCTGGGTTATGAAATGCAGGGTGTCGTGACGCACACACTGGTGGAAGGTCAGGTGGTGTTCGAGCGGGAAAACGGCAAGTAATAGCCCGGATTCCAGCCGCTCGCGGCCGCTGAAATCCGGTTGATGAGTGTTTATGCCGCGATGGCGTTTTCCTGATTTAGCGCGGCGACCAATGCATATTTGATATCGCGGTCAAGCTTGTCCAGTGCATTCAGCTGATTATTGATGTTGATGCGCATCTCCTGCAATTCGGCAATGCGATCTTCCAGCGTATCGGTGGCTTTATGGATGCGCTTGATGCTTTCCAGCCGGCGGCGCAATTGCATTTGGTGTTCCCGCACCTGGGTTTCCATCGGCGCCATCACTGCTTTTAGCCAGCTGTCTGCTTCGCGGTTGGCAACTTCGTAGATGTTGACCACACGGCTCGCCAGCGTTTCGAAGAATTTGGCAGTGAGGGTGTGTTGTTCGTTGGTCAGCATGTTGAGCAACGTGTTGAAGTGCTCGTTGTAGCTCTTTTCCAGCCGGTCCATTTCCTTCTTGTATTTGAAGGTTGAATACGTCGGCGGCGTAACTTCGGTCAAGCCGTGCTCTGTGCTGAATTTCTTGTACATCGCCGCCATCATTTCCTTGATTTCATCAATCTGGGTCGCCGAATGAGTGATGTTCTGGTCGACTTTGGCAAAGAATGAGCTCATTGCGCTGCGCAAGCCCGAGCTAAAACGGCTGTTTTCCATCGCGATACGGGTGTCGCGCACTTCGGTCTTGATGCGATCCATGCCCAGATGGCTGAATAATTCGTTGGAGTGGTGCGAGAATACGCTGCGCAGCGCCTGGAATTGCTGCAGGCCTTTTTCAAAATGCGCCTTTTCTTCTTCGACCTTGGTCATCATGTGCTGCACGACTTCCTCATTCTTGCCGCGCAGGCCGGTGAGTTCTTCCAGCTGTTCGTCCACGTTTTTGAGGCGTGCGCCCAGCAGTTCGCGGGTACTGGTGACGAGGTCGCCCATTTCACTGGCGGTGTTGTCGCGCACGATGTCCTGTTTGGAAGGGATGAGTTCATCGCTCAGGGCATGCTCGAGTTCCTCCAGCCGGCTTTTGGCCAGCAGGGCGGCGTCATTGCTGATCTTGGCGAGCAGGCCTTTTTGCGCGGAAACCGGGTATATCTGTTTGTTTTGCAGGCCAAGCAAATTGGCGCAGCTCTCTACCTGACTCTGGATTTCGGCGTCGATGGCTTCCTGTGATTTGAGATCGTCCCACAAGCCGTCAATTTTGTTGAGTACGATCAAACGCCCGCGATGGCCGCCCTGTATCGGCGCGATATGGTTGCGCCAGACCTCGATATCGGATTTGGTGACGCCGGTGTCTGCGGCCAGAATGAAAATGATCGCATGGGCACTCGGTAACAGGTTGAGTGTGAGTTCCGGTTCGGTGCCGATCGCATTGAGTCCCGGGGTATCCAGAATAACCAGCCCTTTTTGTAAAAGCGGGTGCGGGAAATTGATGATGGCGTGACGCCAGCGCGGAATCTCTACCGTGCCGTCGGCGGAGACGGTAAGCAGCGAATCCGCATCCTGCGCGCGATACAGGCCGTATTTTTCCGCTTCTTCCTTGCTGACTTGCTGGGTTTCGCTGACGCGCTGCAGTGTTTCCAGCATTGCGTCGGCCGAATCAACGTCGAGCGGGATAGTGGTCCATTCGTCCGGGTAGCGTTTGTATTCGGTGGTGGTAACATTGCCGGCACGGGTGGCGATGGGCAACAGCTGTATCGAAGGCGGGCGGCTGGCATCGTACAGCAGCTCGGTCGGGCACATGGTGGTGCGGCCGGCAGTCGATGGCAGCAGGCGTTTTTTGTAGTCGGCAAAAAATATCGCGTTGATGAGTTCGGATTTGCCGCGGGAGAATTCGGCTACGAAGGCGACATTGAGCTTGTCTTCCGCCAGGCGGTCGATCAGATGCTGCAGGCGCAGATCGATTTGCCAGTCGTTGATTTCTTCGTGATTAAGCCAGTCACGGTAATGGCCGATTTGTGTAGCCAGCCCCTCGCGCCAAGCGCCATATTGTTCGAATTGTTGGGCTAAAGTTAAATTTGACACGATGTGGCCTCCAAACGCTGCAGCGCAGTGATTATTTATTATCCAATTGTAAGCTTAGTTTCTGATAAGTATAACGTTTTCAGTAAAAAATGGAGTTATTTTTTTTGGCAGTGCGGACAATAAAACGTGGTGCGCTGATTCTGTCGCAGTTGTTGTATCGGCTGGCCGCAAATGCGGCAATCCAAGCCGGTGCGGCCATATACAACATACTGTTGCTGGAAGTAGCCGGCGGCGCCGTCGCTGCCGACAAAATCGCGCAGGCTGCTGCCGCCGGCGATGATGGCCTTGCTTAATGTGTCGCGGATGGCCTGTGCGAGACGTGCATAGCGCGGGCGGCTGATTTTGCCCGCAGCAAGCGTGGGGTGGATGCCGGCATGAAAAAGCGCTTCGTTGGCGTAGATGTTGCCTACCCCAACCACAATATGACTGTCCATGATAAAGGCCTTGACCGGGCTGCTGCGGCCACGCGACTTGCGGTAAAGCAGATCGCCGTTAAAGTCGTCGGATAACGGTTCCATGCCGAGGCTGGCCAGCAGCGGGTGGGCGAGTGCATCGTGTTCGGCCCACAGCACCGCGCCAAATCGACGGGGGTCACGCAAGCGGATACACTGCTGATTATCAAGCACGATATCAAGATGATCATGAACCCCGGTGGGGGTTTCGCTGTCTAGTATGCGCAAACTGCCGGACATGCCCAGGTGTATGATGACAGTGCCGTTATCCAGATGCATGAGCAGATATTTGCCGCGACGGCTCAGCGCATGGATGGCTTGATGTCGGGTCAGCTCGGCGAGGTTGGAGGGGATGGGCCAGCGCAGCTTCGGATTGCGTATACTGACACTCATAATCGTGCGATGAAGAGTGTGGGGCAACAAGCCGCGCAATGTGGTTTCGACTTCAGGTAACTCGGGCATGTGATCTATCGATAAACTATAAAGACGAATGATGAAGTTTAACCGAAATTTTTTGTACGGGTGCTGCTGTCTGGCATTGACTGCGCAGGCGGCTGACAACGACTTGGCTGGTCAGATGTCGGGCAGCGATCCTTTCAGCGTGAATGCGAAGGTCGCGCCGGGCGTCACGGGTTATCTTGATCGCAATTGCGCGATACCGCGCACGGTAATGAGCCTGACCGACGTAATCGATGTCGCGCTGTGCAATAATCCGCAGACGCGTACCGCGTGGGCAAATGCACGCGTGGCTGCGGCGCAGGTGGGGAGCGCCCAAAGCGCGTATTTGCCCACGGTCAATGGCACGGCCGGCATCAGTCACGACCGCAGTGTGCTTACCGGATTGACCGCAACCAATCGCAATCTGGGTTTATCCATTAATTACCTGCTATTTGATTTCGGGGCGCGCAGCGCCCAGCGTGATGCTGCACAAGCGACGCTGGAAGCGGCCAATCGCAATCAGGATCAGGCCGTGAATACGGTTTACCTTGCCGTAGTGCAGGCGTATTACCAGTATTTTGCCGCGCAAGCCCAGGTCGATGCGTTGCATGAGGCGGAGAGTTCGGCCAAATCGAGTTTCGATGCTGCCAATGCGCGTTATCAGGCGGGTACCAATACGCGCGCCGATGTGTTGCAGGCGCAAACTGCCTATTCCCAGGCGCGCCTGGCAACATTGCGCGGCGAGGGTGATCTGCGGGTCGCACAAGGCGTGCTGGCTAACGCGATGGGCTGGGATGCCGATCATGCGTTGAATCTGAGTGGTTCTGCGGATGACGTGATGCCCAGGGATCTGGTCGGCAATGTGCGTGACCTGATCCTGCAGGCGCAACAGCAGCGCCCGGATTTGCAAGCCGCCGCCGCGCAGTTGCGCGCCGCTCAGGCCCAGGTGAGGGCGAAGGAAGCGGCAGGCAAGCCGGCATTGTCGCTCACCGGCAATACCAGTTATCAGGATAACGGCAGTTTTAACGGCAACGGCAGCAGTTTGGGCGTTGCCGTCAACGTGCCGATTTTCACTGGCTTCAACAGCACCTATCAAATTCGCGCCGCACAAGCGCAGGCGAATGCGCAGGAAGCGCAGCAAGCCCAATTGAGCAATCAGGTCGCGCTCGACGTATGGCGGGCGTGGCAAAACCTTGCCACGGAAACCGCAGCGCTCGATGCGACTGCCGACCTCATCCGGAGCGCGACTGCATCGGCTGAAATGGCGCTCGGGCGCTATCGCGCAGGCGTCGGTAACATACTCGATGTGCTGACCGCGCAATCCAGTCTGGCGAGTGCGCGCAGCCAGCGTGTGCAGGCCCAATATAACTGGCGTATCGCCAAAGTGGCATTGGCACAGGCAATCGGACATTTGGAGTAATCGTGAATATCATCGATTGGCAATTCTGGATTGAGTTTTTGCTGGTGATACTGTTCTCTTTGCTCATCCCGGGCGGGATATATGCCGTCATGCTGGTCAAGCATTCCATTTCCCGGATGACGGTATTGCTACTGGGGCTGACGTTGATCGCCGTGGCAGGCATAGATGCGGTGTTGTTGCATCACCTGGCGAACGAGGCTGCGCATACCCGCGCTATCTGGGACGACAGGCTGTTAACGTCCGAGCTGTCGATGGCGCTGTATCTGCTGCCGCTGGTTACGGCAGGGATAGGCATTAATATCGTGTCGCATCTATTGATTAGGCACTTGACCGAAGCCGAGCGCAATTTTTATCGGGATCATGAGGATGAGGAAAAATAACATATGAAACCTGGCAAACTGTTATGGCTATTGGCCGTTTTGCTGGTCGCCGGGGGCGGTTACGTTTATTTCCATGGCAAACAGGCCCGGCCTGCTGCAGAGCGCTACCGCATGGTCGAAGTGGTCAGGGGTGATCTGGTGCGTTACGTGTCTGCCAACGGCACGCTGAACCCGGTGGTGCTGGTCAATGTGGGTACGCAAGTGTCGGGTGTGGTCAAGGCGTTGCATGCGGATTACAACCAGCAGGTCAAGGCAGGGCAGATCCTGCTGGAACTCGACCCGGCATTATTGAAAGCGCAAATCGCGCAGAGCTCCGCCAATGTCATCCGCGCCCAGGCCGCACTGAAACTGGCGCAAACCAGTGCGGCGCGGCAGCAGAGCCTGCTTAAGCAGGATTACGTTGCGCGTCAGGATGTCGATCAGGCCGAAGATGCGGTAGCGGGTGCTCGCGCCCAGCTCGAGGTGGCGCGAGCGCAACTGCAGCGCGACAAGACCAATCTGGCGTACAGCGTGATCCGCTCCCCCGTATCCGGCACGGTCATCGATCGTTCGGTCGACGTCGGTCAAACCGTAGCCGCCAGTTTTCAAACGCCGACCCTGTTCAAGATCGGGCAGGACTTGAGCAAAATGCAGATCGATACCACGGTCGCCGAGGCCGATGTGGGCGGGATTAAAGTGGGCCAGCCTGCGCATTTCACGGTAGACGCCTATCCCGATCGCAATTTCGTCGGCAGCGTCAGGCAGATTCGCCTCAACCCTACCAATCAGCAGAACGTGGTGACCTATGATGTCGTCGTTTCCGTCGCCAACCCTGATTTTGTGCTGCTGCCGGGCATGACTGCGTACGTCAATATCGAAATTGATCGCCGCAATGACGCCTTGCTGGTGCCCAATGCGGCATTGCGCTTCAAACCTGCGGCAGACGGTGATGGCAAAACTGCCGACAAATCCGCGCGCCGTCTTCGCGGCAGCGTCGTTTACCTGCTGCGTGCGGATCAACCCGTGCTGGTCAGGATCAAGGCCGGCCTGACCGATACCAAGCAAACCGAGGTGCTGGGGGACGAATTGATGGCGGGCGATAAAGTGATCGTCGAGGATAAGCAGGCTGATAAAGCCAAGGCCAAACAGGCGGCGCGTTTATTCTGACATGGCCAATATCATTGAAGTCAAACAGCTGGGCAAGGATTATGCAACCGCGGCAGGGACGTTTACTGCATTGAAATCGGTGAATCTGAGCATCGCGCAAGGCGAATTCGTCGCAATCATGGGGCCATCCGGTTCCGGCAAATCCACCTTCATGAACGTGCTGGGCTGCCTGGATCATCCGACCCGGGGCGAATATTGGCTGGATGGGCAAAATGTGGCCACATTGTCGGGTGATGCGCTGGCGCATTTGCGCAACCGGGTGATCGGCTTCGTGTTTCAGGGCTTCAATCTGTTGCCGCGGCTGAATGCCAGGGATAACGTGGCCTTGCCGTTGCTGTATAAGGGCACGAATGGGTATGAGCGTAAACAGCGTGCCGAAGCGCTGCTGGAAAAGGTGGGGCTGGCCCGGTTCGGCGAGCGGCGTCCCAATGAATTGTCCGGCGGCCAGCAGCAGCGTGTGGCCATTGCGCGGGCGCTGGCGAATGAGCCGCGCCTGATCCTCGCCGATGAGCCTACCGGCAATCTGGATAGCCATACCAGCGAGGAAATCATGACGCTGTTTACCGAACTCAATGCCGGCGGGATCACGATAGTGCTGGTCACGCATGAACAGGATGTCGCGCAGTTTGCCCAGCGCATGGTGCATTTCAAGGACGGCGAGATCGTGCACGATGGCGCAGTGGAGCATGCATCATGATGAGCCTGGCGATGCTGGCCGAATCCTGGCGCGCGATAGTCGCCAACCGGCTGCGTTCCTTTCTGACCATGCTGGGCATGGTGATCGGTGTTGCCGCGGTAGTGCTGATGCTGGCGGTAGGGCAGGGCGCGCAAAGCGCGATCGACGATACCATCAGTTCGATGGGCAGCAACCTGTTTATCGTATTGTCCGGCACCACCACTTCGGGCGGGCAACGCATGGGGCTGGGCACGGCGCCCACCTTGACCATGGCGGATGCGCAGGCGATAGGCGAATTGTCCAATGTCGCCGCCTCGGCGCCGGTTCAGCCAGGCACGGCTGCGACGGTATATGCCGGCAACAACTGGAGCACGTCGATTACTGGCGCTACGCCCGATTATTTGCAGGTACGCAACTGGAATGTGGCTTCGGGCTTTGCATTCACGGATGCCGACGTGCGCAGCGCGGCGCGGGTCGCGCTGATCGGCAAAACCGTTGCCGACAATCTGTTCGGGGATGAAAATCCGGTAGGCAAGACCATGCGCATAAAACAGAGCCCGTTTGCGGTGGTCGGTGTGCTCGAGGCCAAAGGCCAGAGTCTGGACGGGCGCGATCAGGACGATGTGGTGATCGTCCCGGTGACGACCGCGCAGCGCAAGTTATTCGGCAACCAGTTTCCGGGCAGCGTGCGTTTTATCATGGTGCAGGCCGGTTCCGCCGAGGCCATGCCTGCGGTAGAAAAGGAAATGAATGTGCTGTTGCGGGCCCGTCATCGCATTGCGGAGGAAGCCGACCCCGATTTTTCAGTGCGCAATCTGTCGGCGATGGCCGAGGCTGCCGCCTCCACGACGCGCATCATGTCCTATGTGCTGGGCGCGATCGCGTCGATTTCCCTGATCGTCGGCGGTATCGGCATCATGAATATCATGCTGGTATCGGTTACCGAACGCACCCGCGAGATCGGCATACGCATCGCCATTGGCGCCCGCAATCGCGATATCCTTCTGCAGTTTCTGCTCGAGGCGGTCACCATTTCGCTCATCGGCTGCCTGATCGGCGCCGGTCTGGGTGTCGGCGGCGCATGGGCCGTGCAAAAATTCGCCGGCTTTCCGGTGATGGTCACGTTCGACATCATGCTGCTCGCCTTCGGCGTTGCCGCCGCAGTCGGTATTTTTTTCGGCTTTTATCCCGCGCGCCGGGCGGCACTGATGAATCCGATAGATGCATTGCGGTATCAGTAAAAATATAATTCATCTCGCCGACGGCCCGTCATCCGATTTCCATTATTGTTTGGGACGGGCTGCTGATTGGCGATTTTAATGTCTGCAATTCGTGAGTGCGCGGGCATTGCCATCCAGTTCAGCCAGGAGTCGTTGCGATTTATTAAGCTTTTATGACGAAAATCACAATAATTTTACGGTTGCAAAAAAACAACACAATTGGCCGCAATGCCAAAAATCACTTGCCGCAGCCTTTTACCCTCACGCATAATCGCCTCAGCTTCCTGACAGGGGAGTACTTTTAATTTTCCAACTGGAGATTCAAATGAACAAAAAACTGATCGCGCTGGCTATCGCTACCGCTGTATCTGCACCTGCAATGGCTGCTACCAGCAACGTTGACGTATACGGCTTGATGTCCGTTGGTGTTGATTCTGTGACCAACAACAATGCTGCTGCTGGCGATTCCAGCAAGCGTGTTGGCCGCGTTTCCGACTACGCTTCACGTATCGGTTTCAAAGGTACTGAAGATCTGGGTAACGGTTTGGCTGCGACTTGGCAAATTGAACAAGCTGTAGCTGCTGACGGCGGCACCGGTTCTACCTTCGGTGGCGGTGGTCTGCGTAACACTTTCGTTGGCCTGAAGAGCAACGATCTGGGTGAAGTGCGTGTAGGTCGTCATGACACTCCATACAAAATGGCTACCGGTTCTTTAGATCCGTTTGCTGATACCCTGGGCGACTACAACAACATCGTTGGCGCTTACAGCGCTACCAGCGTTGGCGCAGCCGCTAATAACGCTTCTTCCTACTTTGACCAGCGTATAAGCAACACCGTTGTTTACCTGACTCCTAACTTCTCCGGCTTCAGTGCAGCGGGTTCATACGTGTTTGGTGCTGAAACAGCAACCAGCGGTTCTGCTTCTACCGGTAACCTGTACTCTCTGGCTGCGATGTATGCCGCAGGTCCTTTGTACCTGACCGCTGCTTACGAAAAGCATAACTTCGGTTCTACTGGTACTGGCTCTATGAGTGGTGTTGGTAATACAGATGCTAAAGCATGGAAACTGGGTGCTTCCTACAGCATCATGGATTTCACCTTGGCAGCCATGTATGAGAAGACCGATGACAACCAAGGCGCTTCCGGTGCCAACTTGTACGGTCACCGCACCTGGTTCCTGTCCGGCAAATACCAGATGGGCGCAGTTGCACTTAAGGCATCCTATGCTAACGCAGGTAGCGATAATCAATTCGCTACTGGTGACAACGGAGCCAAGGCCTACACTGTAGGTGCTGATTACGGCTTCAGCAAGCGTACCACTGTGTATGCTTTGTACACCAAGATCAGCAACGATACTAACGCAGCTTACAACTTTAACTATAACGGTGCTTCTGGTGTAGGCACTGGTGACTCTGTAAGCGGCCTGTCTTTGGGTCTGAAGCACTCCTTCTAATTTCGCGCTGGCGTTTGCCAGTTAGCGTTTAGGAAGCTTGAACAGGCGACTCCGGTCGCCTGTTTTTTTTCGTGTCTGATTTGGGTATTTGCTATGCTGATAAATGGAATTTTATCGATTGCTGCTGTTGTTGGCGGTGACTGGCTGTTATAAGGTATGCTACGTTTTTATGAAAAGAAAGGAGAGGCGGCATGAGCTTTATCAGTGAATTCAAGGAATTTGCCGTTAAGGGCAATGTCATCGATCTGGCGGTGGGTGTGATCATCGGCGGCGCATTCGGCAAGATCGTCGAATCCCTGGTGAAGGATATCGTCATGCCCATGGTGGGGCAGCTGGTTGGCGGGGTGGATTTCAAGCAGCTTTACCTGAATCTGGGCAGCCATACATATGCCACGCTGGAGCAGGCGGAGAAAGCTGGCGCGCCTTTGGTAAAATATGGCATGTTCATTAACACGGTTGTTGACTTTACCATTGTGGCTATGGCGATCTTCGTTGCAGTAAAGGCGATCAATAAATTGAAAAAAGAGGCGCCTCCGGCAGCGCCTGCTGAAACTCCGGAAGAAATCGTGCTGCTGCGTCAGATCCGGGACAGTCTGAAAAAATAGGAACGGCTCGTTATTCGTAGTTGCGCTGTTTCCGGGATTGCATAACGATAGCAAATAAAAAAACAAGGAGGAGCGGTAGTGGTGAAGTTCGGTTTGGCTGATGGGGATGAAGTCGCCGTCAGGCGCAAGCAGTTGCTGCAAAAAATCCAGGAGGATCCTGATTTGCCGGCGCTTGGCAGCGCGGTATCGCAAGTGGTGCAGATCGCCTCCTCCAGTCACGAAGCGGTGCACAGTCTGGCGAATTTCATTCTGTCCGATATGGCGCTGACGCAAAAAGTATTGAGCATGGCGAATACCGTGGGTTATCGCACGGCATCGGGCGCACCGGTCACTACTATATCCAAGGCGATTTTCCTGCTCGGTTTCGATGCGGTGAAAACCATCGCACTGACCATGTTGCTGGTGGAAGGGATGACCGGCAAGTCTGCGCAAAGCATACGCCGGGAGCTGGTGCAATCGCTGGGGGCCAGCCTGGCAGGGCGCGAGCTGGCCCGCCGCAGCACGTTCAAGGAAGCAGAAGAAGCCGCCGTCGTCGGCCTGTTCAAGAATCTGGGGCGCTTGCTGGTAGTGATGCACGATCAGCCTTCCTACGATGAGATCATGGCCTTGAGCGCGACGGGGGATATTTCGCCTGCGCAGGCTGCGATGCAGGTATTGGGATGCAGTCTGGATAGCCTGGCAGAATCGGTGTTGCGCAAATGGCAGATCCCGTTGACGATCATCAAGGCGCTCGCACCGTTACCGGCGGGTGTGGTGAAGGTCGCCACGGCGCGTCACGACTGGCTGCAGCAGGCGGCTGCTTTTAGTGCCGAGGCGGTGATGCTGTTATCTTACACGGGGAAAACGGATGCCGCGTTGATGACACGGAATTTGCTGGCGCGTTATGGCACGGCATTCGATCTCGACAGTGCCGCGCTGAATGAGTTGCTGGCCAGAGTTGCGGAAGAAACGCAGGCGCTTACCAATACCATCTGCCCATTGATGACATCGGTAACTGCACCGGAGACGAAAGAAGTGCCGCCTGCCGTGGAAAATGGCGCACTGGATGCGTTCCTGCTGGTGACGGCGGATTCCCGGGCTCTGCAAAACGATCAGCGTCATCCGAGCGGCAAGCCGGTCAATGCGCGCGATCTGCTGCTGGCAGGGTTGCAGGACGCGACCGAAATGGTGGCTTCCGGACGTTGCAAGGCCAATGACCTGATCATGCTGGTGCTGGAAACGCTGTATCACGGCATGGGATTCCGCTTTGCCGCTGCGTGTATCAAGGACGTCAAGGCGCAGCAATTCCGGGCGCGCATCTCGCTGGGAGAGGAGCATCAGCCCCGGCAGGACGGCTTCGTATTTCCGCTCTCGCCCAGCCATGATTTATTCCATTTGGCCATGCAAAACGATGTGGACGTATTGATATCGGATGCCGCTGCCGCCAATGTACGGGCGCTGCTGCCGGCCTGGCATACCAGATTGCTGCCGGATGCAGGAAGTTTCATCGTGCTGCCGCTGGTAGTGCAGAAACAGGCATTCGGATTGATCTATGCTGATCGGGCTTGCGTCGCGGCAGAGGGCGTACCGCCTGATGAGGCGGCCTTAATCAAGACCTTGAAAGCCCAGATCATGACTGCGCTGTTGCCGCGCTGAGGTATTTAAGGGACTTTGCATGCTGTTTTTCTCAACACCGGGCCGCCGAACTCCGCCTGCAGCAGTTTGATTTTGGTTTGTTCCTCAGGGCTCAAATCCCGCAGAGTAAACAGGCGCGCTGCCTTGCCCCGTGCTTCGATTTGCGCAACGACACCCAGCTTCTTCAGGTTGTCGACACGGGTATTGGCGATGGCTTCCTTGGAATACAGGCCCATGGAAATGGCGTTCTGCCATTTGCCGTCCCGCACCACGGTAATGTCCTTCACGCCTTTGCCCTGCAATTCGGCAACTTTGTTATCAGCATCTTCCTTGGTTTTGAGCGGCGGGTAGTAAACCCAGTAGGGGCCGCCGTGGGTAGCTGCATCTTCGGCACTGAGACGGTCGCCGAGCTTGAGTCTGTTTAATCTGATTTGCGCATCTTCGACGCGGTTGATGGAGATAGGTCCCCATTCCATGCATACGCCGTGTGTAGCCGGTTGGGTGGCGGGAGCGGTCGTTCCCGCGGCGGGTGTCGCCACAGGGCTGGCGGGACGGATGTCGGTGGCTTTGTTATCGGCGGCAGCATTTGCGGCGGTTACCTGTACAGGGGGTACGGTTGCAGCTGCTTTGGCAGGGCTGGCTGTTTCATCGACGATGCGGATTTTTTCCGGATGCAGTTCGGCTGGCGCTGGCGGCGGTTCGGGTTGCCCCCACTGGATCCACGCAAAAGTCAGCAAATTGAGCAATAGTAGCAATAAAACCAGTAGTCTCAAGCGAATACCTCTTGCGCGATGAAGTGTAACCCGGTGAGAACCAGATTGTCCTCCAAACGGGTGGGTAGCGAAAGATGCGGCAGTAACATTTCCGCATCGCCGCCATTGAGCCAGATTTGTACCGGCTGTTGGACGCGTTGTTGCAGCGTTGCTGCCATTTGCTGGATGGCGCCGGTCAGCGCCAACTGGCAGCCGCTGCTGATCGCATCGGCAGTGTTGGCCGGGAAAGCGTGGAATTTGCCGTTATCTGCATCCAGTTGTGCCGTGTGTTGCGCGAGCGCAGTGCGCATGAGCTGATAGCCGGGGCGATGAGACCTCCCAGAAACTCGCCTGCATGCAGCGCATCGACCGTGAGTGCCGTACCCGCCGTGACCACCAGCGCGGTGCGGGCGCCGAGCTGGTGCGCGCCGATCAGCGCGGCCCAGCGGTCACTGCCGAGTTGGGCGGGATGCTTGTAGTGGTTGCTCACGCCGCATTGCCGGGTGGTTGAGCGGATGGTGTGCATGAGGCCGGCAGGGAACGCCTGTGCAATGGCGGCGGCCACTGCCGCACCGGCGACATTGCTGACGATGATGCGGTCGGGCACGGCGAGCGTGGATAGGCGGGCGATTTCATTGTGCGCGAGATGACCGCGCTGCAGCCATTGCCGGCCATCATGCAGACCCCATTTGATGCGGGTATTGCCAGCGTCGATAGCCAATAGCTTCATAATGCGCGGGTCAGATGCACTTCGCCGCTGTTAACGGCGATCTGTTTGTCGTCGGCGGTATGCAGCAGCAGCGCCCCATTGTCGGCCAAGCCTACGGCATGGCCGCTTAATTCGCTGCCATTCGCCATCAGTACGCGTACCGGCCTGTCGGCAAAAGCATGGGCGGCCTGCCATTCATGGCGCAGGTTGGCGAGCCCGTACTGCTCGAATTCCCTCATGACCGTGTTTAAATTGCCGAGCAGCGCTGCCAGCAATTCGTTTCTGCCGATCGGTGCGCCGCCGCGGATTTCGGCCAAATCGGCTACGGCCTGATCGATGCTGTCGCGTGCGGCTGCCGGGAGTTGCAGGTTGATGCCGATGCCGATAATCGCTACCGACGGCCCGGTCACGTCACCCTGTACTTCGATCAGAATTCCGGCGAGTTTGCGGTATTGCCAGAGCACGTCGTTGGGCCATTTCAATTGCACTTCTTCCACGCCGAATTGGCGCAAGGTACGCAACAGGGCGACGCCGACCGCCAGGCTCAGTCCGGCTAACGCTGCCATGCCCTGATTAAAGCGCCAGCGTATCGAACAGGTCAGACTGCCGCCCAGTACGCTCTGCCATACGCGTCCGCGGCGACCGCGTCCGGCGTGCTGGGTTTCTGCCGCCAGACAATGGCGATGAGGTGCATCGGGTGAAGCGCGCAGCAATGCGGCGTTGGTGGAATCGATACTGTTGACGATTTCCAGAACGAAGTTGTCGGCATCCGCACTGAGCACCGATTTTATCCGGGAAGCATCCAGCCAGTCGGGCGCGACAGGCAGGCGATAGCCGCGTCCGCGGATCTTGTGCAAGGTGATACCCAGGGTGCCGGCCGTATTGAGCGCATTGCAGACGCTGGCGCGCGAGACGTCAAATTGTTGTGCCAGGGCTTCTCCTGAGTGGAATTTGCCGTCAGACAGCGCGCGCAATAGAGGCAGTAAGAGAGTATGCACTTGGGATATTTGGGTAAATAAGCGAAATCTTACCTTAAGACCGTTCAAAATACGTAAAATAACCGCAGATATTAGGCGACAAGGCGAATGATGGGATATAAAAGACAGGCACGTATCGTGTTCCTGGGCGGATTGCATCCGGCACCTGCCAATCTGGCAGCGCATTATGCGCGAAAACTGGGGGCGAATGGATGGAGGTGCGCGCTGCAGTTTTGCCAGGGGTGCCGGGCGAAGTCGAGGTGATCGATGAAGAGCTGCTGGTCTGGGCGGATCTGCTGGTGACGCTCGATGCCGCGGCTTTGGCCGCGCGTCCGCCATTACGCAGTGGCTTGCAACATCGGCATTACCCGTTTGAACCGATCCCGCCAGCAAACGATAAAGCGGCCTGGAGCGAACTGGCTGCGCGCGTACGCGAGCGGGTGGAAGGAATGATAGGTGGCATGCGCTTGCTGGAAAAAGCCGCGCAAGCCGCCGCCTCGGATGATTTATAATGGCTCAGGTTTAACGATAGGGAGAACAAGTATGGTTGCAAAACAATTGGCAGAACACGCTGAACTGGCTCAATTCATGAGCCATCAATATTTATGCGAGTCATTGACGGTGGCAGAAGTGAATACGCTGCTGAATTATCTGACTGTATTGCATTTCGATAACGACGACATCGTCTCGGACATCGGCGATGTGGGGGATGAGCTGTATTTTGTGGTGAAGGGCGAAATCGCCCTGATCATTCCTGACGGACAGAATGAATACGAAGTGGTGCGCTCCGGCCCGGGCGAAATGCTGGGGATGATGTCGTTTTTCGACAAGCGCGCGCGTTCGGCACGTCTGGTTGCCAAGGCGACCGATACCCATGTGTTGAAATTATCGCGCGCGATGTACAAGCGCATGAAAGTGGAGCATCCGTATATCGCGATCAATATCGTCGAGCAGGCGGTGTTGAGTCTGGACAAGCTGTTCCGCTCGGTCAGTAGCGATTATGCGCAGTTCTCGCATTACCTGTACGGTGCCGGTTCGAAAATTTGAGCTACTTGTCTTCCAGGATCTTTTGGTAAACCAGGCTTTGCAGTATCAATAATTCCTGGGTCTGCAGATCCAGGAATTGCAATCCGTATTTGATAAGATGGGTGTCGTCGTCAGTGCTGGAGAGGGAGCGAATGACGCATTTGAGCGACGGGTGGACGATGATGTCGTGGATCCTGGCGCGGAAAGCGATGCGCAGCATGTCTCCCTTTTTGCCAAGCGGGCTGGCTGCAGTGACAGCCGCCCCCGTCGTGCTGATGTCGGTAATGGCAATGGCGGTCGCCGTGGCGTTGTCGCCATGAGTGATATTGGTTGCGGCACCGACAAGGTCGAAATTGATTCGCGCTGAGGCCCGGATCGGCACTTTCTGGGTGGATTTCGGATAGCTCAGATGCAGGTAAGGCAGCGGCGAATTGCATACCTTGATAATCTCGCTGGAGAAAGCATAAGCAGCCGTGCCGGAAAAAGCACGCACAGTCAGATTCTGGCCTTCTCGCAATAGCAGGACGGTGTTATTGACGGCGGGGGCGGTGATCATGATGGTTTTGCCGGCGAGATAGCCCAGCAGTTTTACCGAATGACGGATTTCCTGGCTGTCGGTGCTGATTTGCACTTGCAGCATGTCCCCGACGCGCGCCTTGATGTCTTCAAAACCGGCCATTATTTTGCTGGAAACGGAGGCCTTGGTCGTAGCGTTCATGTTATGTCCGTTTGTGGTGAAAACAAATTCCGAGCAGCTAGGATATAGGAGTTTATTCGGTTTTGCCAGGCAATAGTTAGTCGGAATTCACTGTGTTTTCAAGTTCAAGGCTGGCTTATCTCTACCGTTAGCATGGAGATGGAGCCGCCTTCGCTTCCTTCGATCGGAAAGCTCGCCTGTTCGCCGTCTCTTTGTAACGCGATGATATAAAGCAACGGCAAGTAATGTTCCGGTGTGGGGACGGCAAAGCGGGCATCGGCACCGAGTGCCGCATAATCGATCAGTGCCTGATGATCGCCCGCGAGCAGCAGCTGGCGTACGCTGTTTTCAAAGCTTGTAGTGGCTGCACGCGGTTTGGCCGATTCGGATTCCCAATTGTAAGCATGCAGATTGTGGACGATATTGCCGCTGCCGATGATGAGCACGCCTTCGTCACGCAGCGCGGAGAGCCGTTTGCCCAGCGCATAATGGAATGATGGTGGCTGGGTTGCGTCGATGCTGAGCTGTAGGAGCGGGATATCGGCATTTGGGAATACATGGCGCAGTACCGACCATGTGCCATGATCGATGCCCCATTTCTGATCCAGACCGACCTTGACCGGGGTCAGCAAATCGGCAATGTGGCCTGCCAGCGCCGGATTGCCTGGGGCGGGATATTGGACTTGCGATAATGCAGGCGGAAATCCGCCAAAATCATGGATCGTGCGCGGCATCTCCATGGCGGTGACATGTGTGCCGCGAGTGTGCCAATGGGCGGATATCGCGAGAATGGCCGCGGGTTTTGGCAGGCACGCGCCAATCGCTGCCCAGGCTTGGGTAAAGCGATCATTGGCGATAGCATGCATCGGATTGCCGTGACCAAAGAAAAAAACAGGTGGCATGGTTTTAACTTCATGAAGCTGCCGGCAGAAAAACGAACCGTTTTCCCGTCGGCATGGATTGCGTTATCAGCGGTTCAGGTCGTCGATGGCGTCGACAACCATGCCGGTGCCGATCGCAATCAGCAGGATATCGCCTGCTACCCGTATATAGCGATGACCACTGGGCGGCGGCCCGAGATTGACGATCACCGAAGGCGGCAAATCGTAGTAAACCACATCGCGTGGCAGAGGGCGGCCGATTTGCCATTTACGCGCCTGTCCGGGCGGCATGCAGCCGTTGTGCTTTTTGGCAAGGCCGGGAGGGCAGCGTCCGGAACGGTACTGTTCGGCATAATAATCGTGGATGTAGATTCTGCTGCGGTCATCGAAGTAGCGGCCGCGGTGATCGTCGTGGCGGCTGTCCTGATAATATGAGCCTCCATCCCTGCCCTGGCCGTGATCGCGGTTCTGTTTTTTCCCCGATTGCCCGTGTTGTTCGTCCTGACCGCCGCCAGCCCATGAGGGCTTGTCGGCAAATGCTGGCGTACCTGCAACCAGTGTGGTGAATGCCAGGACCAGGAGAGTATCGAATTTTATTCGTTGCATAATTTTATCCTCCAAAGAAATAATCACAACCCGCTGCCGGGAATTTGCCTGCCAGACTCGCCTTTATTGCGGTGCATTTGTTTTGCTGTTTGCGCTATGACCACCGGTGAGGCTGCGTCAAGTGTACGCTGCTCTTGCTAAGAGCGGAATTCTTTATATTGGTTCGCGCATAGCCGAATGTTGTATAGGCAGCTTGCCGTAGCATGAGTCATTTTTTCCGATAAATCCATTCCAGCAGCGCATCTTGGGCCGCATTGCCTGCAGCCGCATGCGGATCGTTGATGAAAAATACCACGATAACTTGATGGCCGGCCTGGGTGGTGACGTAGCCTGCCAGCGTTTTTACACCGTCAAGCGTGCCGGTCTTGATATGTGCGTGCGTAGCGACGAGATCGTCTTTGCCGCGCTTCTTCATGGTGCCGTCCACTGCGACGATGGGCAAGGCAGAGTCAAGTTCTGCAAATACCGGGCTGTGATATGCCGAGCGCAGCAGCTGCGCCATGCTGTCGGGGGCGATGCGTTCTATGCGTGAGAGTCCGGCGCCGTTTTCCAGTACCAGCTCGGGAAAATGCAGGTTTTTCTGCCGGAGCCAGTCAGTAACAGTTTTGGCTGACAGGGCGGTGCTGCTGACATCGCCGGTCTGGTTGAGGCTCAGGAACAGGTTGCGTGCCATGACGTTGTTGCTGAATTTGTTCATGTCATAGATCGCGAGCGCGAGCGGCAGCGAAGTGTAGGTCATGAAATGCCGGGCGTTGTCAGGTGTGAGGCCGGTGCGCCATGTGCCATTGAACTTGCCGCCTTCGTTTTGCCACAGCCTGGCAAATAACCCTGCAGCCAGTTCGCTGGCGTCACCCAGAGTAACGGCAAACGATTTCTCGCCGCAAGCAGCCGGATATGGTCCATTTACGATCAATTGCCGGCTATCGGCTTGCCAGTCGGTATGGATCAGGTCGCGCCATTCGTCGCAAGGCGCGCTGCTGAGCGTGAGGTGATTGATGACGCGGGCGTTCGGCGGCAAGGGTTCGGCCATGAGCTGGATGCTGTTGTCGTGCACTGCGACGCTGACTGCGGTGCTGTTGAAATTGACCATGAGCGCCGCAGGCTGGGCGTTATAGGCGCGGTGGGGCTGGTCGTCAAAAGCGCCGGCCTGGTCAAGCTGGAAATGGCTCTGGTCGATGACCAGGTCACCCTTGATCTGCTGTATGCCGCGCTGGCGTAATTGATGGACGAGCAGCCAGAAGCGTTCCAGATTCAGGCTGGGGTCGCCGTATCCCTTGAGATAGAGGTTGCCGTCGAGGATGCCGTCATGCAGGTTGCCGTCGATGCTGATTTCAGTCGGCCAGGTGTAGGCGGGTCCAAGCAGGCTTAATGCGGCATAGCTGGTCACCAGCTTCATGGTGGAGGCGGGATTGAACGAACGCTGGGCGTTGACGCGGATGCGTGGTTTGGCCTGATTGCTGTCCCAGACGACGATACCGACGTGCTGCAGTGGAATCTGCACCTGTTTCAGTGCGGCGGCGACAGTTGGCGGCAGAGTGGCGGCTTGCGCGAAATTCCATGACAGCAGAATCAGGTAGAAGCAAAGTTTTAGCATGGCGTGACACGTTTCATATTCGTCTGAATCGCGTTATTCTTGCATAAATGGGTGTGATGGAAAAAATTAAATATGCAGCAACGCGGACGCCATTGCGCATTCGAGGCAGCGCTGGCCGGCGGTTATCCGGCAGGACGGGGGATGGGGGCGGATGTCCGAGGCTCTGTAAAATATGAGGCATGAGGCGTAAAATTGCTGCCGGGCAGCTTGGCCGGTTAAGGTTTGAAAGGGTGATATGAACTTGGATGCTTTGATTATTGCATTGGATAATGGGCTGCGTACTGTGTTTACGCCGGCGCATAGCGTGCGGCCGGTGCCGGGCAAGGATTTGCCCGATGCGGATTTGAATGAGACCGAGAAGAAGCATGCGGCGAGTTTGATGCGCATTAATCATGTCGGTGAGGTTTGCGCGCAAGCTCTGTATCAGGGGCAGGCGCTAACCGCGCGCAATCCTGTGGCCAAAGCGGCACTGGCGGAAGCGGCGCAGGAAGAAACCGAGCATCTGGCATGGTGTGAAGCGCGCATATCTGCGCTTGGCGGCCGTAAAAGCTTGCTGAACCCGGTGTGGTATGCGAGCTCGCTGGCGATAGGGATGGTGGCTGGCGCGTTGGGCGACAAATGGAATTTGGGATTTCTGGCGGAAACCGAGCGTCAGGTCGGCTCGCATCTGGCGTCGCATCTGACCGAGTTGCCGGCGGCGGACGCCAAGAGTCGGGCGGTGGTCGAGCAAATGCAGATCGATGAAGCCCGGCACGCCGAAACGGCATTGGCACACGGCGGCGAGGCTTTACCCATGCCGGTTAAAGGGGCAATGCAGCTCATGTCCAAAGTAATGACGAAAACCGCTTATTGGGTATAATGAACGCCTTAAAATTCGGATGAAGGTATAAGCATCATGGCTACTTTTGCAGAAAATCTTGCGACGCTCGAAAATGTGGACGAGTTTGGCTCGATGAAATTGTTTGACGAAATGGGTAATGTAAGCGGTATGATTGAGAACAAGCCGGGCAGCAGCGGTTCATTCCGTGTGTATTACCATGCAGCCTTGAAGTGGGGTGGCATCGGCCAAAAGGCGGCGCAAGAAGCGCTGGAGCTGTTTGCCGAACATGTCGACGACGCACGCCAGAATCCCGGCAAGCATCCGAATATCGATCGCCTGTTCGAAATCATCGATACCAATGTCGTCTATTCGGTGCGTTGCTACCCTGTTTGAATCAGCTGCATGCACGATGATGCAGCCCGCCGCATCGTGCAATGGTCTTTAAACCGCGACGATCTCGAAATCGTGGGTAATGTCAGCGGTTTTCCCTAGCATGATTGACGCCGAGCAATATTTCTCGGCAGATAAATTAATTGCACGCTCCACTTGTTCGGGTTTGAGATTGCGTCCGCTGACAATGAAGTGCAGGTGTATTTTGGTAAATACTTTTGGATCGGTGTCAGCACGCTCGGCTTCGATCTCGGCAACGCAATCGGTGATGTCGGCACGGGCTTTTTTCAGGATATGCACCACATCGTAAGAAGTGCAGCCGCCTGCACCCAGCAGCATCATTTCCATCGGACGCGGTCCAAGATTGCGCCCGCCGCCTTCCACAGCGCCATCCATGACTACGCCGTGACCACTACCTGTTTCGCCTAAAAAGGCGACGCCCTCTATCCATTTGATGCGTGCTTTCATTGCTTGCTCCGTTGGTTAAGTGATATGAGCGATTTTAACCTTTTAAGTGGTACCAGATAAGTCCAATCGCTTCGTGAACCGCAAAATAGCTGTTGGTCAGTCCGCGCGGCTGGGGGATGAAATCCAGCGGGCTGACATGGCGGGCCAGGCTGTAGGCAGTGCCGACAGGGATCACCTTGAATCCGGCATGCTTAAAAGCATAGATGGCGCGGGGTAAATGCCAGGCATGGGTAACCAGATAGACGGTTCTGATATTGGGTGGCAGCAGTGCGCGGCTATTGCGGGCGTTATCCCAGGTGGTGTCCGAATGGGTTTCAGTCCAGCGTGTGGGTACGGCAAAATCCTCAGCCAGCGCATTCCGCATTAAATAGGCCTCAGGTGACCCGCCCGCAGGATTGCCGCCACTCACGGCGACGGGCAAATGGGTGGCGCGATACAGCCGGGCACCATAGCGTACTCGTTCCAGCGTATATCGGCTGACGGTGTCGCCGCCATATTCGGGGGCGTCAAAATAACTGCCGGCACCCAGAATGATGATGGCGTCTGCGGCCGGCGGGTGCGCAAGATTAATCGCCGGATAGTGTTCGAATTGCGCTAGCAGGCGATCGGAAATAATGGGCATGGATAATATGCAGAGCAGAACAAGCGCGAGTGTAATCGCTTGTTTTCCCGCGCGCGGACGGCGCGGAAGCAGGTATAATCCGATACCGCCCAGCAGGATCAGGCTGAGCGGAGGCAGTAATAATGCACTGATAAAAACAGTGATAAACCAAGACATTGGCAGTTTCTTTGAAAAAACAAATATTGTAGCCGATGTTTGACATGGATTATTATTTGAATTAATATGCTCGGCTTTCCTTGTTTAAGAATTTGTAGGGGTTTCGAATGAACACCTTTTCCGCAATGAGCACCTTCTCCGCCAAAGCGCATGAAGTTACACGCGAGTGGTTTGTCGTTGATGCGACAGACAAAGTGCTTGGTCACGTAGCAGCTGAGGTTGCACGCATTTTACGCGGCAAACACAAGCCAGAATTTACGCCTCACGTTGATACCGGCGATTTTATCGTTGTGGTAAACGTTGAGAAACTCAAAGTTACCGGAAATAAGGCGGAAGATAAAAAATACTACCGCCATACCGGTTACCCTGGCGGTATCTATGAAACCAGCTTTGCCAAAATGCAGGCGCGTTTCCCGGGCCGCGTATTAGAGAAAGCAGTTAAAGGCATGTTGCCTAAAGGCCCATTGGGCTATGCAATGATTAAAAAGTTGAAGTGCTACGCAGGTGCTACTCACCCGCACGCGGCACAACAGCCTAAAGCCCTGGAAATCAGAGGATAAGCCATGATCGGAAATTATTACTACGGCACTGGCCGTCGCAAAAACGCTGTTGCTCGTGTTTTCATTAAAGCGGGTAGCGGTAATATTGTTGTGAATGAAAAGCCTGTCGACGAGTACTTTTCTCGTGAAACCGGTCGTATGGTGGTGCGTCAGCCATTGGAATTAACCAGCAATTTATCCGCATTTGACATCATGGTGAATGTGCATGGTGGTGGTGAGTCCGGTCAGGCGGGTGCGATCCGCCACGGCATTACCCGTGCGCTGATTGAGTATGATCTGGAATTGAAATCACCGCTCAAGAAAGCCGGTCTGGTAACACGTGATGCGCGTGTGGTTGAACGCAAGAAAGTCGGTCTGCGTAAAGCTCGCCGCGCCAAACAGTTCTCCAAGCGTTAATATTTGTTTCGCTAAAAAAGCCGCCCAGAACTGGGCGGCTTTTTTGTTGTCCGTGGGTTATGATAGCGTTATCCTGATTGCAGAGAATTGATTATGATTAAAGTCGGAATTGTAGGTGGCACAGGCTATACCGGGGTGGAGTTATTGCGTCTGCTGGCGCGTCATCCGCAAGTGACCCTGGCTGCGATTACTTCACGCAAAGAGGCTGGCATGCCGGTTGCAGACATGTTTCCCAATCTGCGCGGGCATGTGGAGCTGGCCTTTAGCGATCCGAAACATGCCGGCCTGGAAGACTGCGATGTGGTGTTTTTTGCCACGCCTAACGGTATCGCGATGCAACAGGCCCGCGAGCTATTGGCCGCAGGCGTGCGCGTTATCGATTTGGCGGCGGATTTTCGTATTCAGGATATTGCTGTGTGGCAAAAATGGTATGGCATGGAACATGCCTGCCCCGAATTGGTTGCAGAAGCGGTATACGGTTTGCCGGAAGTGAATCGCGAAAAAATCAGAACGGCACGTCTTGTAGCCAATCCCGGATGCTATCCCACGGCAGTGCAATTAGGCTTCTTGCCGTTATTGGAAGCCGGGCTGGTAGACCCCAAGTATTTGATTGCCGATGCCAAATCAGGCGTAAGCGGTGCGGGGCGTAAGGCTGAAGTGCATACGTTATTTCCCGAGGCGTCCGACAATTTCAAGGCGTACGGCGCATCGGGCCACCGCCATTTGCCTGAAATTAGCCAGGGTCTGGCGCGTTTTGCCGGGGAGGAAGTCGGTTTGACATTTGTGCCGCATTTGACGCCATTAATTCGAGGCATTCATGCAACTTTATATGCGCGCATTGTCAAAGATATTGATTTGCAATCGGTATTTGAATCGCGATATGCGGATGAGGCGTTTGTGGATGTGCTGCCAGCCGGTTCGCATCCCGAAACCCGTTCGGTGCGCGGCGCCAATACATGCCGGATTGCATGGCATCGTCCGCAAGGCGGTGATATGGTGGTGATTCTGTCGGTGATTGATAATTTGGTGAAGGGTGCATCGGGTCAGGCTGTGCAAAATATGAATATCATGTTTGGTTTGCCCGAGGCGATGGGGTTGGAACTAATTGGATTGTTACCTTGACGCAAAGCAACTGCGTGTACATAATGAACGACTAAATTTTAGATTTACAAGGAGTGTGCGATGAATGCAATGACTGAAATGCCGTCGGTACTGGTTTTTACCGACAATGCCGCAAATAAGGTAGCGCAACTGATTGAAGAAGAAGGCAATCCTGATTTGAAACTGCGCGTATTTGTTAGCGGCGGCGGATGTTCAGGTTTCCAGTATGGTTTCACTTTCGACGAAGTTGTGAACGAAGATGACACCAGCATGGTTAAGAATGGCGTCACCTTGTTGATCGATCCTATGAGCTATCAGTATCTGGTAGGTGCTGAGATCGATTATCAGGAGGGCTTGGAAGGTGCGCAATTCGTGATCAAGAACCCGAATGCCACTTCAACCTGTGGTTGTGGTTCGTCCTTCTCGGCTTGAGTTTCTGGCTTGAGTAAAAAAGGAGGCCGAGGCCTCCTTTTTTTATGCGGGGTAGATTGCGCCTAGTATGCATGGATGGGTTGCGCCGGTCGCCTCAATTAAATTCCCCGGCAAGCCCTGCAGTGTTTGCCATCCCAGCCACGCAAAGGCGTGTGCCTCCAGCCAGTCGGCATGGATGCCCAGGGCGTCGGTGAGCGCGATGCGCTGCCGCGGTAAATGGCTGCATAATGCATTGAGCAGCGCGCCGTTGTGCGCGCCGCCGCCGCAAATGAATATTTCGGAAGCTTCGGTGCAATAACGTGTGATGGCGTTTGCGATGCTCAATGCGGTGAGCTGCAATAATGTCGCCTGCACATCTTGGGGCAGCTCGTTGCCTTGCAGTTGGCTCATTACCCAGGCAAGGTTGAATTGTTCTCGCCCGGCGCTTTTGGGGGCGGGTAGCATGAAGTAGGGGTGGTTCAGATATTTTGCCAATAACGCAGGGATGACCTTGCCTTGTGCGCTCCAAGCGCCGTCGCGATCGAATGCCTGCCCGGTATGTAACAGACACCAGGCGTCCAGCAATGTATTGCCAGGGCCGCAGTCAAAGCCCAGAATGTCACCGGAAATTGGCAGGTCGGTAAGGTTGGCAATGCCACCGATATTGACGATTACGCGGTGTTGCTGCATATGCCGGAATGCGGCGGCGTGAAAGGCTGGCACCAGTGGTGCTCCCTGCCCCCCTGCTGCAATATCGCGATTGCGAAAATCGGCGATCACCGTCGTGCGAGTATGTTCCGCCAATCGCGCGGCATTGACCAGCTGTATGGTATAGCCTGCCTCCGGGCGATGACGGATAGTCTGACCATGACAGGCAATGGCGATTGGGTGAATATTGGTTCGTGCCATTAGCGTATTGACGGTTTCTGCATAACGATCCGCTAGTTCATTGGCGATTAGTGCCGCACGGTGCAGCTCATTGTTGCCGGTGTCATGCAGATCAAGTATTTGCAGGCGCAGTGCCGCAGGGTATTCGTGGTATTGCTGATCGATCAATATGCCGGTTGGGTGTTCGGCATCAAACGCAACCATCGCTGCGTCGATGCCGTCCAGGCTGGTGCCGGACATGAGTCCGACAATGTGAATTATGGTGGACAAGGCTCGCTGTTTATTCCATTGCTACCAGATTGGTGCCGTCCAGCAAATTGAGTTGTGCGATCAAAGGTTGCGCGGATTGTTCAAACTTGGGCAGCAGCTGCGCCGCAATCGGGAATGCGGTTGGAATTTTTGCAGTCAGCGGATTGGTGGCGACGCCTGCGACACGGAATTCATAGTGCAGATGGGGTCCCGTGGCCCAGCCAGTCATGCCAACATATCCGATGACTTCGCCCTGGCTAACTTTCTCGCCTTTGTGCAGTCCTTTGGCGAAAGCCGACAGGTGCCCATACGCAGTGCTGTAATTACCGTTATGCTTGAGCACGATGAAGTTGCCGTAGCCGGTTTGCTGACCGACGAATTCAACTGTCGCATCTGCAATGGCCATTACTTTGGTGCCGGTGGCAGCGGCGTAGTCGATGCCTTTATGTTGGCGCCATTGCTTCAAAATCGGGTGGTAGCGCATTTCAAAGCCGGAGCTGATGCGCGAGAATGCAAGTGGTGACCGCAGGAAGGCTTTTTTCAGCGGCTTGCCATCGGGTGTGTAATATTCGCCATTGCTGTTGGCGACTTTGGAAAATATTGCGCGATACGTGTGGCCAGCATTAATGAATTCTGCAGCGATGACCCGTCCTGTCATTACGGGTTCGCCGTTGTGGTACAAAACCTCATAAACGACATTAAAACGATCGTCTTGACGTAAATCCTGATGGAAATCGATATCGGTAGAAAAGATTTCGGCTATTTGTGTCGCGATGCTGTCGGGAATGCCTGCGGCATCGGTAGCGCCGAACAGCGAATTGCGAATCTCGCCTGACTTCATGACTGTTTGGGTTTCGAGCTGAGCCGTTTGCTGGGTGGCTTTGAATGTGCCGGCTGCAGCATCAATTTGCAGCATCGTGCCGTCGCTGCTGATGTGTCGTAGCCAGATCAAATTGCCGGTATCGGTCACCTGAGCCTGAATGCGCCTGCCGGGTCTGATTTGAATCAGATTGCGTGTTGCATCAGGCGATTTTAAAAACAATGCGATTTGATCGTCATTGACCCCGAGCCGCTGCAAAATACTGGCGGCTGTATCGCCGCGTTCGATGCGTTCATCGCGCCAGTAGTTGGTCGCCGTCTCCTGCGGCCGGGATTGGGCTAAGGATGTGGGGATGGGGAGGTCTTCGACTATGGTTTTAATCGGGATTTGTGTGGTGTCGGTTTGCGGGGCAATACCAAAAGCAGTTACCATGCCGAACAAAGGCAGGCTGGATAGCGCGATTAACCATCGCAAGCGAATTTTTCGCGCATGCAAGCGTTCGCTATGCGTTAAAATGCCGGTTTTCTGTTTGCTTTTGATCATGCTGCTTCATCCTTACTTGCCCGTTTCCAATGGGCGAGCTTAACAGAATGTTTCGATTAGGAAAAGCCTGTAATGAACGAGCGGCGGTTTTTGTGAATTTTTATGTGAAGTACGATGGGGTTGTGATGACGGATTTTGCGGTAGATGAGGCCTTGCAAATTATCAAACGCGGCTGCGATGAATTGATTGTCGAAAAAGAGCTGGTTGATAAATTGAAAACCGGTAAAACATTGCGGGTAAAGGCCGGTTTCGATCCAACCGCGCCGGATTTGCATCTCGGTCATACCGTGTTGTTGAACAAGATGCGTCAGCTGCAGGATCTGGGGCATCATGCCTTGTTCCTGATTGGCGATTTTACCGGCATGATCGGCGACCCCACGGGCAAAAATGCGACCCGTCCGCCATTGACGCGCGAACAGGTCGTGGAAAACGCGAAATCCTATACTGAGCAGGTTTTCAAGATTTTGGATCCGGAGCGAACGGAGGTTGTGTTTAACTCAACCTGGATGGATCAGTTGGGTTCTGCCGGTGTGGTGAAGCTGGCGGCGACGCATACTGTGGCGCGCATGCTCGAGCGTGACGACTTTAATAAGCGCTACAAGAACAATCAGCCGATTGCTATCCATGAATTCTTGTATCCCTTGGTGCAGGGATATGACTCCGTCGCATTAAATGCGGATTTGGAGCTGGGCGGTACCGATCAGAAATTCAATTTGCTGATGGGGCGAGAGCTGCAGAAGCACTATGGGCAGTCTCCGCAATGCATACTGACCATGCCATTGCTGGAAGGTACGGATGGCATTAACAAAATGTCCAAATCGCTAGGCAATTACATAGGCATTACGGAATCGTCCAATGAGATTTTCGGCAAAATAATGTCTGTGTCTGATGAATTGATGTGGCGCTATATTGAATTGCTGTCTTCCGCATCGCTGTCCGTCATCGCTGAATGGAAGGCGCAAGCGGCTGCGGGTGTCAATCCGCGCGATATCAAGGTGCGGTTTGCCCAGGAAATAATAACGCGGTTTCACAACGCTGTGGCGGCGGAGCAGGCATTGAACGATTTTGAGTCGAGATTCCGTCAGGGGGGGATACCGGATGAAATAGCAACTGTTATGCTGGATGGGCTGAATGGAGGTTTGCCGATAGCTCAGGTGCTCAAGCAGGCGGGATTGACGCCCAGTACCTCCGATGCGATGCGCATGATAGAGCAGGGCGGTGTCAAGCTGGATGGCGATAAGGTAAGTGACAAGGCGCTGGTGCTGCGGGCTGGGTGCGATGTTGTATTGCAGGTTGGCAAGCGTAAATATGCTCGCATCATGATTATTTAGCAAATCGGTTTCTTTCGCAAAGAAAGCCCTTGACGAGGAACTCATTAGCTGTATAATTCGCACCTCGTTGATTGTGACCGCCAAGAAATTCGTGGTAAAAATTAACGAAATCAAATAATTGAAATTGATATTTAAAGTAAATTATCTGGCTTTGTAAATAAAGCTTTACAAATGATTTCAGGTGAGTATAATTCGCACCTCGTTGTTAGCGCAGAGCAAGAAAAGGCTGGCTGACGACACAGCTCTTTAACAATTGGACAACCGATAAGTGTGGGTATTTACGGTAGCGGTTTTGTTGTTTTGTTCCGGGAGACCGTGGCGGGATAGCGAAGCTAAAAACTATTGTAGTAAATACGCATGCTTGAAATAGAGATATTGTGAGCAAGCGACGGCGAAAGTTGTTTTTTTCGGAAGATGGCGAGTAGCGAACAGGAATTAAACTGAAGAGTTTGATCCTGGCTCAGATTGAACGCTGGCGGAATGCTTTACACATGCAAGTCGAACGGCAGCACGGGCTTCGGTCTGGTGGCGAGTGGCGAACGGGTGAGTAATGCGTCGGAACGTATCCAGTAATGGGGGATAACGCAGCGAAAGCTGTGCTAATACCGCATACGCCCCGAGGGGGAAAGCAGGGGATCGCAAGACCTTGCGTTATTGGAGCGGCCGACGTCTGATTAGCTAGTTGGTGGGGTAAAGGCCTACCAAGGCGACGATCAGTAGCTGGTCTGAGAGGATGATCAGCCACACTGGAACTGAGACACGGTCCAGACTCCTACGGGAGGCAGCAGTGGGGAATTTTGGACAATGGGCGCAAGCCTGATCCAGCCATTCCGCGTGAGTGAAGAAGGCCTTCGGGTTGTAAAGCTCTTTCAGCAGGGAAGAAACGATTGTGGCTAATACCCATGATTAATGACGGTACCTGCAGAAGAAGCACCGGCTAACTACGTGCCAGCAGCCGCGGTAATACGTAGGGTGCGAGCGTTAATCGGAATTACTGGGCGTAAAGCGTGCGCAGGCGGTTTTTCAAGTCTGATGTGAAATCCCCGGGCTTAACCTGGGAACTGCGTTGGAAACTGAAAGACTAGAGTGCGGCAGAGGGGGGTAGAATTCCACGTGTAGCAGTGAAATGCGTAGATATGTGGAGGAATACCGATGGCGAAGGCAGCCCCCTGGGTCGACACTGACGCTCATGCACGAAAGCGTGGGTAGCAAACAGGATTAGATACCCTGGTAGTCCACGCCCTAAACGATGTCAACTAGTTGTTGGGGAGGGAGACCTCCTTAGTAACGCAGCTAACGCGTGAAGTTGACCGCCTGGGGAGTACGGTCGCAAGATTAAAACTCAAAGGAATTGACGGGGGCCCGCACAAGCGGTGGATTATGTGGATTAATTCGATGCAACGCGAAAAACCTTACCTACCCTTGACATGCTAAGAACTTGCCAGAGATGGCTTGGTGCTTGAAAGAGAACTTAGACACAGGTGCTGCATGGCTGTCGTCAGCTCGTGTCGTGAGATGTTGGGTTAAGTCCCGCAACGAGCGCAACCCTTGTCATTAATTGCCATCATTGAGTTGGGCACTTTAATGAGACTGCCGGTGACAAACCGGAGGAAGGTAGGGATGACGTCAAGTCCTCATGGCCCTTATGGGTAGGGCTTCACACGTAATACAATGGTCGGTACAGAGGGTTGCCAACCCGCGAGGGGGAGCTAATCCCAGAAAGCCGATCGTAGTCCGGATTGTAGTCTGCAACTCGACTGCATGAAGTCGGAATCGCTAGTAATCGCGGATCAGCATGTCGCGGTGAATACGTTCCCGGGCCTTGTACACACCGCCCGTCACACCATGGGAGTGGGTATTACCAGAAGTAGGTAGCTTAACCGCGAGGAGAGCGCTTACCACGGTAGGATTCATGACTGGGGTGAAGTCGTAACAAGGTAGCCGTAGGGGAACCTGCGGCTGGATCACCTCCTTTCTAGAGAAGCTGCTGTAAATACTCACACTTATCGGTTGTCAGCGACGCACAGGGAATGGCGCGAAGAAGGCGAACCGTAGACAGCAGAGCGGAGTAGCCCGACACGACTAGATCCTGCTACAGGGTCTGTAGCTCAGTTGGTTAGAGCACCGTGTTGATAACGCGGGGGTCGTTGGTTCGAGCCCAACCAGACCCACCAAGATTACGGGGGATTAGCTCAGCTGGGAGAGCATCTGCTTTGCAAGCAGAGGGTCGTCGGTTCGATCCCGTCATCCTCCACCAAACACCCTGCTTGATTGATGAATAATCAAATTGAGCAAGGCCGCAGTAGAACGCAATGTGCGTAGCGAAGAAACAATTGTAGCCTGACTTGAAGTGTCAGGTGTGCCGCGTTGAAGACGCGTCAGACCTCACGCTTTAGTGTGAAAGCTCTTTAACAAACAGGAAGAAGTAAAGGTTGACGACTGGACGCGTCGCGCGCAAGCGTGATGAGGAAGGGCGTTAACAAATGGGTTTTGATTGTATCAACCGGCATGGCTTTTAGTCGAGCGATGCCGGGTCATAAGCGCTTTATTAACCTGTAACCGGATAGCCTTGAAAAAGGCGCTTAAGGTTATAGGGTCAAGCGACTAAGTGCATGTGGTGGATGCCTTGGCGATTACAGGCGAAGAAGGACGTTGCAGCCTGCGAAAAGCTGCGGGGAGCTGGCAAGCAAGCTTTGATCCGCAGATATCCGAATGGGGAAACCCACCCTTAGGGGTACCCTGGGCTGAATACATAGGCTCAGTGGGGCGAACCGGGCGAACTGAAACATCTAAGTAGCTCGAGGAAAAGAAATCAACCGAGATTCCGCAAGTAGTGGCGAGCGAACGCGGAGGAGCCTGCAAGATATAGCACACACGTTAACAGAACCTTCTGGAAAGATGGACCATAGTGGGTGATAGTCCCGTATGTGAAAACCTGTGTGTAGAACTAAGTTTGCGACAAGTAGGGCGGGACACGAGAAATCCTGTCTGAACATGGGGGGACCATCCTCCAAGGCTAAATACTCGTAATCGACCGATAGTGAACCAGTACCGTGAGGGAAAGGCGAAAAGAACCCCGGGAGGGGAGTGAAATAGATCCTGAAACCGCATGCATACAAACAGTGGGAGCGGACTTGATCCGTGACTGCGTACCTTTTGTATAATGGGTCAGCGACTTACGTTCAGTAGCGAGCTTAACCGAATAGGGGAGGCGAAGGGAAACCGAGTCTGATAAGGGCGATAGTTGCTGGGCGTAGACCCGAAACCAGATGATCTATCCATGGCCAGGATGAAGGTGCGGTAACACGCACTGGAGGTCCGAACCCACTAATGTTGAAAAATTAGGGGATGAGCTGTGGATAGGGGTGAAAGGCTAAACAAATCTGGAAATAGCTGGTTCTCTCCGAAAACTATTTAGGTAGTGCCTCACGTATCACCTTCGGGGTAGAGCACTGTTATGGCTAGGGGGTCATCACGACTTACCAACCCATTGCAAACTCCGAATACCGAAGAGTGCGAGCGTGGGAGACAGACATCGGGTGCTAACGTCCGGTGTCAAAAGGGAAACAACCCAGACCGTCAGCTAAGGTCCCAAAGACACAGTTAAGTGGTAAACGATGTGGGAAGGCATAGACAGCCAGGATGTTGGCTTAGAAGCAGCCATCATTTAAAGAAAGCGTAATAGCTCACTGGTCGAGTCGTCCTGCGCGGAAGATGTAACGGGGCTCAAACTGTGCACCGAAGCTACGGATATGTACTTGTACATATGGTAGGAGAGCGTTCTGTAGGCCTGCGAAGGTGAGGTGTGAACCTTGCTGGAGGTATCAGAAGTGCGAATGCTGACATGAGTTGTAGTAGTTCCGACTTGATCTGACAGTATGGCCTTGCCAAAGGTGAGGTTACCCGGTTTGATATAGGTGCGAATCTTTATCAAACAAAGCGCGCAAGCGCCAAGGAGTAACCCCATGAACAGTTTTCACCAAAACGTTATCAAACACAAGGTTGGCCTGCTGAATCTGGCTGCTGAACTCGGTAATGTGTCCCGCGCCTGCAAGGTGATGGGCTTTTCCCGCGATACCTTCTACCGTTATCAGTCGGCTATGGAAAACGGTGGTGTCGACGCCCTGATCGATGCTAATCGCAGAAAGCCGAACCACAAGAACCGGGTTGAAGAGGCCACAGAATTAGCGGTTGCCGCCTTCGCCCTGGAACAACCGGCATTTGGTCAGGTGCGCGTATCCAATGAGCTGCGCAAACGCGGCATCTTTGTTTCTCCCTCTGGTGTACGCTCTGTTTGGCTGCGGCGTGATCTCGAATCGTTCAAGAAGCGCCTGACTGCACTGGAACGGCATGTTGCTGAAACGGGCGAGGTGCTGACCGAAGCGCAAGTAGGCGCCCTGGAAAAGAAACAGGACGACGATGTGGCGCATGGCGAGATTGAAACGGCTCACCCAGGCTATCTCGGCAGCCAGGATACGTTCTATGTGGGCACCCTCAAAGGCGTCGGCCGGATTTACCAGCAGACCTTCGTTGACACCTATTCGAAGTGGGCAGCGGCCAAACTCTACACGACCAAAATGCCGATCACCGCAGCCGATCTGCTTAATGACCGGGTGCTGCCATTCTTCGCCGAGCAGAACATGGGGATGATACGCATCCTGACGGATCGCGGCACCGAATATTGCGGCAAACCGGAATCCCATGACTATCAGCTCTATCTGGCCTTGAATGACATCGAGCATACCAGGACCAAAGCCAATCATCCGCAGACCAACGGCATCTGTGAACGCTTCCACAAGACCATCCTGCAGGAGTTCTATCAGGTCGCGTTCCGGCGCAAGATTTACCGGTCAATCGCGGAGCTGCAAACGGATCTGGATGAATGGCTGGTTTATTACAACAATGACCGCACCCATCAGGGCAAGATGTGCTGCGGCCGCACTCCGACGCAAACACTTATTGACGGAAAGGAGGCATGGCACGATAAAATCACCACATTGAACAACTGAATCTGAACTGACAGCTGCATCTGTCAAACCGGGGAACTGTCAGATCAGATCGCGACTACTACACATGAGTAGCGATAAAACGGGTGAAAAGCCCGTTCGCCGAAAGCCCCAGGTTTCCTGCGCAACGTTCATCGGCGCAGGGTGAGTCGGCTCCTAAGGCGAGGCTGAGAAGCGTAGTCGATGGGAAACAGGTTAATATTCCTGTACCGGCCTTGAATGCGATGTGGGGACGGAGAAGGTTAACTCAGCCAACTGTTGGAATAGTTGGTTTAAGTGTGTAGGCAGAATCCTTAGGCAAATCCGGGGGTTTAATGCTGAGACATGATGACGAGGTGCTACGGCACTGAAGTGAGCGATACCCTGCTTCCAAGAAAAGCCACTAAGCTTCAGTTCAAGGACGACCGTACCGCAAACCGACACAGGTGGGCAGGGTGAGAATCCTAAGGCGCTTGAGAGAACTCAGGAGAAGGAACTCGGCAAATTAACACCGTAACTTCGGGAGAAGGTGTGCCCCTAGTATGTGAAGCGACTTGCTCGCGGAGCAGAACAGGGTTGCAGTGAAAAGGTGGCTGCGACTGTTTAATAAAAACACAGCACTCTGCAAACACGAAAGTGGACGTATAGAGTGTGACGCCTGCCCGGTGCTGGAAGGTTAATTGATGGGGTGCAAGCTCTTGATCGAAGCCCCAGTAAACGGCGGCCGTAACTATAACGGTCCTAAGGTAGCGAAATTCCTTGTCGGGTAAGTTCCGACCCGCACGAATGGCGTAACGATGGCCACACTGTCTCCTCCTGAGACTCAGCGAAGTTGAAGTGTTTGTGAAGATGCAATCTACCCGCGGCTAGACGGAAAGACCCCATGAACCTTTACTGTAGCTTTGCATTGGATTTTGAACAGACTTGTGTAGGATAGGTGGGAGGCATTGAAGCGGGGACGCCAGTTCTCGTGGAGCCGACCTTGAAATACCACCCTGGTGTGTTTGAGATTCTAACCTAGGTCCATTATCTGGATCGGGGACCGTGCATGGTAGGCAGTTTGACTGGGGCGGTCTCCTCCCAAAGCGTAACGGAGGAGCACGAAGGTATCCTAGCTACGGTCGGAAATCGTAGCGATAGTGCAATGGCAAAAGGATGCTTGACTGCGAGACTGACAAGTCGAGCAGGTGCGAAAGCAGGTCATAGTGATCCGGTGGTTCTGTATGGAAGGGCCATCGCTCAACGGATAAAAGGTACTCTGGGGATAACAGGCTGATTCCTCCCAAGAGTTCACATCGACGGGGGAGTTTGGCACCTCGATGTCGGCTCATCACATCCTGGGGCTGTAGCCGGTCCCAAGGGTATGGCTGTTCGCCATTTAAAGTGGTACGTGAGCTGGGTTTAAAACGTCGTGAGACAGTTTGGTCCCTATCTGCCGTGGGCGCTGGAAATTTGAAGGGACCTGCTCCTAGTACGAGAGGACCGGAGTGGACGGATCTCTGGTGTACCGGTTATCACGCCAGTGGTATCGCCGGGTAGCTAAATCCGGAAGAGATAAACGCTGAAAGCATCTAAGCGTGAAACTCGCCTTAAGATGAGATTTCCCGGGGCTAGACCCCCCTGAAGGGTCGTTCGAGACCAGGACGTTGATAGGCTGGGTGTGGAAGTGCAGTAATGCATTAAGCTTACCAGTACTAATTGCCCGTGAGGCTTGACCCTATAACCTTAAGTAGCAGGTTGGGTTAATAAAGCGCGATACAATTGAAACATGCGTGTATAACACGCAAACCAGAACTTTACTTCTTCCGAATAAGGCGCATGTCATAAGACATAAAATCTGTGACATGCCCAACCGTTTACGTCTGACGACCATAGCGTCCTGGAACCACCCCTTCCCATCCCGAACAGGGCCGTGAAACGGGACCGCGCCGATGATAGTGTGGATTACCCATGTGAAAGTAGGTCATCGTCAGACACCCATTCCAGAAACCCCCAGGGCTTACGCCATGGGGGTTTTTTATTGCCAGAAATTGGCATCACCACCTGCCCAATCCCGGATTTAACGTACGGCGAACGGCTGCAACAGTCTGCGGATTACTTCGCCTGCCAGCATCAGGCCGAACAGCGGTGGCATGTAGCTGATCGTGCCGTTGACGGCGCGCGCCCGGCCGGGCCCGTCTACCGCAACCGGCGGCAGCGGCCGTGAGGGGGGCTCGTCGGAATAGACCGTCAGTATGCCTTTGCGGATATCCAGTTTGTGCAAACGTTTACGCATGATGCGGGCTAATGGGCACATTTCGGTGTTGCTGATGTCGGCCAGTTTGATTCTGGACGGATCCAGCCGGTTGCCGGCACCCATGCTGGAAGCCACATTCAATCCCCGTTGCACGCTGGTGGCAACCAGTGCGACTTTGCAGTTGAGTGAATCGATACAGTCAATCACGTAATCAGCGTCTTGTGGCACATACTCGGTCATATTTTCTGTGGTTAAAAAAATCTGATGAGTAGCGAGTCGGCAATTCGGGTTGATATTGAGGATGCGTTCCCGCATCAAGTCAATTTTGGATGCGCCAATCGTGGACAATAACGCAGGAAGCTGGCGATTGATGTTGCTGGGCGCGACGCGATCATGATCGACCAGCGTGAGTTTGCCGATACCGGCGCGGGCCAGTGCCTCTGCACAATATGAGCCTACGCCGCCCAGTCCGGCAACAAATACATGCTTGCTTGCGAGAAGTTCGATGCCTGCGGTTCCGATCAGGATTTCAGTACGTTCGAATTGTGGTGGCGTCGTCATTTGGCGGGCAGGAATAATCCAAGCAAGTCATTGAGGAAGCGCTGTCCCATCGCAGTAGGTGTAATGTGCAGATGGTCGCGCGTGATTAAACCTTGCTGTTCTGCTCGGTTCAGATTGTCTTGTATTGCAGTGATGGGCAAGCCAGTCCTCTCGCTGAACAGGCTGATGTCAAAGCCTTGGGTCAGGCGCAGGGCATTCATCATGAATTCGAAAGCCCGCTCGTGTCGGGTAACCTGATTTTCGGTCTGTATCGGGTTGCCTGAAAGAGTATGTTCCATGTATTCGCGAGGATGCTTATGCCGCATCTGGCGAATAAGGCGGTCATGAAACGACAGTTTGCTATGAGCGCCTGCGCCTATACCCAGATAGTCCCCGAATTGCCAGTAATTGAGGTTATGGCGCGCCATGCGCAATGGCTGCGCGAAGGCGGAGGTCTCGTAGTGCTGGTAACCTGCGTCTGCCAGTGTGCTCTCAATCATGACTTGCATGTCGGCAGATAAATCATCGTCAGGCAAGTTGGGTGGCTGGTTATGGAAGGGCGTATTGGGTTCCAGTGTCAGGTGGTAGCAGGACAAATGCGGCGGTGCATAGTGCAGGGCGGTATTTATATCCTCCCGCGCTTGCAGCAAAGACTGATCGGGTAGCGCATACATCAAATCCAGATTGTAATTGTCAAAGGTCGATGCGGCGATTTCTACGGCACGATGGGCTTCCTTGTCGTTATGAATTCGTCCCAGCCTCTGCAAATGTTCAGGATTAAAACTCTGTATGCCCAGCGACAGGCGATTGATACCGGCTGATTTGAATTCGCGGAATTTTTCTGCTTCGACTGTGCCGGGATTGGCTTCCAGCGTGACTTCGGCGAAGAAGTCCAGTTTGATCAGACTGCGTACCGTGGCCAGAATGTTATCGATTCCTTCGGAAGAGAATAGGCTGGGCGTGCCGCCGCCAAAGAAAATGCTGTGTATGTTTCGTCCCCAGATCAGGGGTAGCGCGCTTTCCAGATCGCGGCTGAGTGCTTCGATATAGCGCTGCTCAGGAATGGCTTCGCGTGCGGTATGCGAGTTAAAGTCGCAATAGGGACATTTTTTGACGCACCAGGGAATATGGATATACAACGATAGCGGGGGTAATGCCGAGAGATTATATTGCAATGGCATGGTTAGCTGGCCTGGCTGAGTTGTTCGATGAGATGGGCCAGCGCCTGTCCACGATGACTCAAGGCATCCTTTTCTTTGGCGTTCAGTTCAGCAGCGGTCTTGCCAAGTTCCGGGATGAAAAAGTGCGGGTCGTAGCCAAAGCCATCGCTACCGCGCGCATCGTCAATAATTTCACCGTGCCAGCGACCTTCGGCGATCAGTGGCTGCGGATCATCGGCATCGCGCAAATACACCATGACACAGTAGTAATAGGCATCGCGTTGAGCAATGCCGGCCAGGGCGGCCACCAGCTTGGCATTGTTGCGCTGGTCTGATTTCGGATCGCCGGCATAACGGGCCGAGTGTACGCCTGGCGCACCGCCCAGTGCCGTAACGCAGATGCCGGAGTCGTCCGCAATCGCAGCCAGGCCGGTAAGTCTGGCCGCATGACGCGCCTTGGCAATGCAGTTTTCAATAAAAGTCGGATGCGGTTCCTCCGCTTCGGGAATGTTGTATTGTGACTGTGGCGTCACATTAAATCCGAGCGGGGATAGTAGCCGGTTAATCTCGCGCAATTTTCCGGCATTATTGCTGGCAATGACGACGGTATGCGGCATCAGGCGTTCAGTGCCGAATGTTGAATGCCGATAAGCTGGCGGATGCCCTGATCGGCGAGGTCAAGCATGGCGTTGAATTCTTCGCGGCTAAAAGTGGCGCCTTCCGCGGTACCCTGGACTTCGATCAGGCCGCCGCTACCGGTCATGACCACGTTCATGTCGGTATCGCAAGCCGAATCTTCGGCATAGTCCAGATCCAGTACCGGCGTGCCTTGATAGATGCCGACCGAAATCGCCGCAACAAAGTCGCGTATCGGTGAAGCGGCGAGCAAACCATTGTGCAATAGCGTATTGATTGCATCGTGAGTCGCTACAAAGGCACCTGTGATGGAAGCGGTACGCGTGCCGCCATCAGCCTGGATGACGTCGCAGTCGATGTGCAGCGTGCGTTCGCCCAGTGTGCCAAGGTCGACTGCTGCGCGCAGGGAACGTCCAATCAGACGCTGAATCTCCTGGGTGCGGCCGGATTGTTTGCCGCGCGCCGCCTCCCTGTCCATGCGTGTGCCGGTGGAGCGGGGAAGCATGCCATATTCGGCGGTCAGCCAGCCCTGATTCTTGCCCTTGAGAAAGCCGGGTACTTTTTCTTCTATGCTGGCGGTGCAGATGACTTGCGTGTCGCCGCAACGGATCAAGACCGAGCCTTCTGCGTGTTTGGTGTAATGCCGGATAATCTCGATATCACGTAATTGGCTGGCTGGGCGTTGGCTGGGGCGCATGTTGATCCTTAACGATTGTTTTCAGAGAATTTCTTGATGGTGTTTTGAATTTCGGCAATGGCGCGCTCTACTTCGTCTTCGGCCAGGTCTGCCGGGCTGGGAGTGAATTCATCCATCTTGGTGGTAAAGGTATTGAGGGGCATGGCGACAGTGGATACAGTTTGACTGTCGTTGGCATCGTGCGATTCCCAGGTCATCGCGATGACGGAAAGGTTGTCGCCATGGCGTCCCGCACGCAATTCGGCATGATCCATGAGGAACTCGATGGCGCGCGCCAGCGGAAAAGTGCGCAGCGTCGTTGCCATCTGTTCCGTGGTCAGCATGCCCCACAGGCCGTCGGTACACATCAGTATCGTATCCTGTTCCGACAAAGGCATGGGCCGTGACATTTCGATCTCCGGTACCAGATAGCCGCCCAGACAATTGTAGACTTTGTTGCGGTCGGGATGCGTTTTCATGTCTTCTTCGGTAATCAGCCCGTCATCGCATAGCTGTTGCACAGTGGAGTGGTCGTGAGTGCGAGTGACCAGGCCATGATCGCTAAACAGATAGAGACGCGAATCGCCGGCATGCGCCCACCACACCGTATCATCCTGTATCACGCAGGCCACGCAAGTGGTGTGAGGGGCATCCGGCAGCTTTTCCTTGCGGGTATATTCATTGATGGCATCGTGCGCACGCTGAATTGCACCATGCAGGAAGCTTGCGGGATCACGGAGTTTGGGACGGGTATGACGCTGGAATGTTTCTGCCAGCGTCTTCACGGTAATCTGTGCAGCGATTTCTCCATGCAGGTGTCCGCCCATGCCATCTGCGATAACCATCAATAACGCATCCCGGCTATACGAGTAGGCGATACGATCCTGATTGTAGCGACGCCCGCCCTGGCGGCTGGATTGATAGATAGAAAAGCGCATGTGGTTTGCTCGTGGTTAAGATTTAGAAAATATCTTTATACAGCGTGTTACGGATGTTTTCGAGCAGGCTTGGCGGCTTGATGGCCAGATCGGTGGTTTCCATAATCGCCTTTTGCAACGCGAACACGCTTTGCGGACGTTCCAGGTGATCCAGTTTCAGACAGGCATCAATGATCGCTAGCATTTCGGCAGAATATTTGCCTTGCCATGCCTTGGAGGCGGGTATCAGCTTGTCATTGGTCAGCCGCGCATCCGCAGCTACCGGAGCGCCCCCCGCGAGGCACGCATACATGGTGGCGCCGATGCTGTAAATGTCGGTCCAGGGGCCGAGCAGGGTGGGGTCGGTATACTGTTCCGGCGCAGCAAATCCGGGGGTGTACATGGTCATCAGCTTGGGCTGCTCGGTAGTGAGCGTTTGCCGGGCTGCGCCGAAATCGATCAGTACCGGGGAGCCGTCCATGCGGATGTAGATATTGGAAGGTTTGATATCCAGATGCAGTAGTTTCTGCGTATGCACTTCTCGCAAGCCATTGAGCAGCTCGGCAAACACACGGCGCAGGAAACTTTCGCGGATATCGCCGCGATGGGAACGAATGAATTCCTGCAGGGTTTTGCCGCGTTCGTAGCGCATCACCATATAAACGGTATCGTTGGCCCGAAAGAAGTTTTCGACGCGCACAACATTCGGGTGCAAAATGCGCGCCAGCGAGCGGCCTTCTTCAAAAAAGAAGCGCATGCCGTAGCGGAAAGAATTAAGATTGCTTTCGGTAATGGGGACAACCAGATCGTTGTCACCGCGTTTGACCAGGCTGCCGGGCAGGTATTCCTTGATTGCAACGGCCTGGTCATTGGCATCGTAGGCCAGATAAACCAGGCTAAAGCCGCCCCGCCGATTTTTCGGACAATGCGGTAATCCATGAGCTGATAGCCGTTTGGCAGTGCATAATTGGATTGGACGGACATGAACCAAGCTTGTGTAATAACCAAGCTGTAATTTTCGGGATAAACCGACATAAAGTAAAGGACGATTTGTGATTTCTAGCATGACAGGATATGCGGCCGTGACCGGCAAGTATTTTGGGCAGGTATTGAGTCTTGATCTGCGCGCAGTTAATTCCAGGTATCTGGAACAGCATTTTCGTGCCGGCGATGAGTTTCGCGGCGTCGAGCCGGCATTGCGCGAGCGCATCAGCCAGCAAGTGGTGCGCGGCAAAGTGGAATGCCGGATTGCGTTGAGCGCCGCCAATGCGCTGGAAACCGGCGCGCAATTAAATATGGCGTTGCTGGATCAGCTGGCGCAGCTGGCACAGCAAATCGGTCAGCGGCTGGAGCATGTGGCGCCATTAAATGTGGCAGATGTGTTGCGTTGGCCGGGGATGCTGCTGTCCGAATATGGCCAGCAGGACTGGCAAGGCCCTTGTCTGGAATTGCTGGAGCAGGCGTTGCTGGAATTTCAGGCAAGCCGCCAGCGTGAAGGTGAAAAACTGACCGAGCATATTATTGAACGCCTGGACCGGATGCAGCTGCAAATCGATCAGCTCAAGCCGCATCTGCCGACCCTGATCGCGGCGTATCAGCAAAAGCTCACTCAGCGTTTTGCGGAATTGATCGGTAACGCCGAGGATGAGCGCATTCCGCAAGAAGTCGGCCTGTTCGCACAGAAGATAGACGTCGATGAGGAGTTGTTACGGCTGCAAGTGCATATCCAGGCTGTGCGCGGGATTCTGAAAAAAGGCGGCGCCGTCGGCAAGCGCCTGGATTTCATGATGCAAGAGCTGAACCGCGAAGCCAATACGCTGGGCTCGAAATCGGTGAGCGTGGAAACCACGCAAGTGGCGATGGAGCTGAAAGTGCTGATCGAGCAGATGCGCGAGCAGGTGCAGAATATCGAATAGCGCGCTGGCGCCAAATCAATCGTAATCCGGTCGCCTATGATGGCGGCCGGATCGGGCAGGATTATTTTTCCAGTAGCGTGGTAACGACCGGGTTATAACCTTGTGACTCGTAATGAGCGAGGGTAGGATATGCGCCTGCATTGACGATAGCCGGGTTCTTGGTACTGAGGCCTGCCATATCCGCCGGTTTCAGACCGGCACCGCGTACCGAATTGCCGCAATATTCAATGCGCACACCTTTTTTCGCCAGATCTACCCAGTTATCGACTATGCCTTGATGATCGAGATAGTTCTTTTTCGCGAATACGGCAATGCCGGGCCCTTCAATGATGACTACCAGCTTCGCGCCGGGGTGTTGGAGGATGCGTGATGCGACTGTCGCGCCAAAGCCGACGCTGGCTGGATTTTCCGCCTTCAGGTCCATCACGATTTTAAGATTGGAGAATTGCTGGGTATGATGGTCGATCGCCGTGCCGCCCGGTGCGAACCCGTCATCGTCGCCGGCGCGCGCAGGTAAAGCCGCGGCCATCGCTGCCGCCAATGAGAATGCCAAGATTGTTTTTGCGAATTTCATATACATCCTTTCGTTGGAGAGTCAGGATGACTGACTCGGGAAGATACAGCTAGGTTCCATTATTTCAATATGTATTTGGGATTGTACCGGCGCAGCCATCGGATTTTATGATTCTGTTGAAATTGCGGTATCATCCCACGCTAAATTGGACGGCATGTATTCGTTTCGGCGCGCGGGGATAGGTGCGTTTTAGCCGGATTTTGCCCGGGTTCTGATGGTATTCAGGCCATTGATGCGATTCCATACCGCCAGCTTTTGTTCATTGGTGTAAAACAGCCATTGATCTACCTCGGTCTGGGTGCGTCCGCAACCTTTGCAGACGGCATCTCCCAAGCTGCATGAGCAATAGCCTATGCATGGCGAATCAGGGGTGCTGGTCGAATTGGACATAGTAAAGGAAAATAATGTGACCGGGAATCTGTTTATTTTAACTGCACCGTCGGGCGCCGGCAAAACCAGTTTGGTGCGTGCCTTGCTGGCGCGTGATACGCTCGTGCGTTTGTCTATCTCATACACGACACGTGCGCCACGGCCGGGGGAGGAAAACGGACGCGATTACCACTTTGTCGATATGCCGAAATTCATGCAGATGCTGGCGGCAGGCGAGTTTCTGGAAAGCGCCGAAGTATACGGGAATCGTTACGGCACCTCCGAGCAATGGATACGCAATGCCCTAGCCGCTGGCGACGATGTGCTGTTGGAAATCGACTGGCAAGGCGCCGCTCAGGTACGCCGCCTGTTTCCCGATGCGGTTGGCGTGTTTATCCTGCCGCCTTCGCTGGAAGTGTTGCAGCAACGGTTGATCGGCCGCGGTCAGGACAGCGCGGAAGTCGTCGCATGTCGGCTGGCAGCGGCGCGCGAGGATATAAGCCATGTAGGCGAGTTCGACTATGTTATCATTAACGATGATTTCGATACCGCACTGGCAGATATGCTGGCCGTGTTTCGTGCATACCGTTTGCGTATTGCGATCCAGCAAGCGCGACACGCTGCTTTGTTTACCTCATTGAATAGTTAGGAATTAAAATGGCTCGTATTACTGTTGATGATTGTATTGGCAAGATTCCCAATCGCTTTGAACTCACACTGGCAGCAACCTACCGTGCGCGTCAGCTTGCCAACGGTCATACGCCCAAGGTCGAAGCCGGGCGCGACAAACCTACCGTGGTGGCATTAAAGGAAATCGCTGCAGGCGAAGTCGGACGAGAAATTCTGAATCGCGGTCGTACCTGATCTGTGATGTCACGTTATGCCTGAACTCGAGGAAATTAGCCCGCAGCTGGAATATCTGAAGGCGGAAGACGCCGCACAGGTACAGGCTGCATTCGAGTTCAGCCGCATCGCACATAGCGGACAATTCCGCAAAAGCGGCGAGGCATACATATCTCATCCGGTCGCAGTGGCCGGGATACTCGCGCAGTGGCATCTGGATGCGCAAGCGCTGATGGCGGCGCTATTGCATGATGTCGTCGAGGATACACCCACTACCAAGGAAGAAATCGCGGAGCGCTTTGGCAAGCCGGTCGCCGAATTGGTCGATGGCGTCTCCAAGCTCGACAAGATCGAGTTCCAGACCGAGGTGCACGCGCAAGCCGAGAATTTTCGCAAAATGCTGCTGGCCATGGCCCGCGATGTGCGGGTCATTCTGATCAAGCTGGCGGATCGCTTGCACAACATGCGCACGCTGGATTCGATGACGCCGGAGAAGCGCCGGCGCATTGCCCAGGAAACAGCCGACATCTATGCCCCCATTGCCAATCGGCTGGGGCTGAACAGCCTGTATCAGGAACTGGACGATCTCAGTTTTCATCATCTCTACCCCAATCGTTATCGGGTATTGGCGCAAGCCGTCAAGGCCGCGCGCGGCAACCGCAAGGAAGTGGTGGAGAAGGTGCGCGAGGCCATCAGCAATAAGCTGGGGGATGCAGGCGTCTCGGCTATGGTGACCGGGCGCGAAAAGCATTTGTACAGCATTTACAAGAAGATGCAGGAAAAGTCGCTGGCTTTCTCGGAAGTGTTCGATATCTACGGTTTCCGTGTTCTGGTCAACGACATCTCTTCCTGCTATCTCGCGTTAGGCTGCCTGCATAGCCTGTATAAACCGATTCCCGGCAAATTCAAGGACTATATCGCCATCCCCAAGGCCAACGGTTATCAGTCCCTGCACACCACGCTGTTCGGCCCGTTCGGTACGCCGATAGAGATCCAGATTCGCACGCACGAAATGCACAAGATCGCCGAGGCAGGCGTAGCTTCGCACTGGCTGTATAAATCCAGCGACGCCAATATCAACGAAGTGCAGCAAAAAACCCATCAATGGCTGCAGTCGTTGCTGGAGATACAGGAAGGCGGCGGCGATTCTGCCGAATTCCTCGAACACATCAAGGTCGATTTGTTTCCGGACGAAGTGTACGTATTTACCCCGAAGGGCAAGATACTGTCTTTGCCACGCGGCGCGACAGCAGTCGATTTCGCCTACGCGGTGCACACTGACGTGGGTAACCATTGCACTGCAGTCAAGGTAAACGGCGAGCTGATGCCGATGCGCACCTTGCTGCGCAACGGTGACCAGGTGGAGGTGGTGACCTCGCCTAATGCCAGGCCTAACCCGGCGTGGGTTAATTTTGTCGTGTCCGGCAAGGCACGTGCGCACATCCGTCATTATTTGCGTACCATGCATGCCGAAGAATCGGTGGTGCTGGGAGAGCGCCTGCTGAATCAGGCCTTTCGTGCGCTGGGTGCCGATCCCGCCCTGATCAAGCCGAGCTGCTGGGATCGCGTGCATAAAGAGACCGGCAAAACCCGCGAAGAAGTGTTGACCGATATCGGTCTGGGCAAGCGCCTCAATATCGTCGTCGCCCGCCAGCTCATGATGCAGGAACAGGGTCTGCCGGCACCGCGCCAGCATGGCGTGATCGCGATCCGCGGCTCCGAGGGCGTGGCCGTGCAGCTGGCGAAATGCTGCAGTCCCATCCCCGGCGACCCGATTATCGCATTCATCAAATCGGATCAGGGCCTGGTAATTCATACCCATGATTGCAGCGCGATCAAGCATTATCGCGATGATCCGGACAAGTGGCTGGATGTGGAATGGGAACCCGGCCTGACCAAGATGTTCGACGTCAACATCAAGCTCATCGTCCTCAATCAGCGCGGTGTGCTCGCCAAACTGGCGGCGGCGATCGCCGATGAAGGTTCCAATATCGACAATGTGGCGATGGAAGAGGAAGACGGCAGCCAGTACACCACGATCTATTTCACCCTGCAAGTCGAGCAGCGCATGCATCTGGCCCGCATCATGCGCGCCTTGCGGCGACTGCCCGAAGTCGTGCGTATCATGCGCGTCAAAAACCGCAACAAGGATAACCGCGGCGCATCGCAGTAATTCATTTTGATTGATTACGCTTTGATTCCTTGCGAGTCAGGAGAGGGTGGTCATGAATACAGCACAATCCGCAGAGACCCATTCCAGGATGGCGACGGCTGACGCCAGCGTGAAGGATATCGCTTCCGCTTCCGTGCCGGATACGCTCGCTGCGCTGGCTGTCGATGCCGAAGTCGGGCTTGCGCATGCCGATGTGGATGCGCGGCGCAAGGCGCACGGCTATAACGAAGTGAGCGAGCGCAAGCCGCATCCCGTGCTCAAATTCCTCGGCAAATTCTGGGGCGTGTCGGCATGGATGCTGGAGCTGATCATGCTGCTGTCGGCCATACTCGGAAAATACGAGGATCTGATCGTGGTGGGCGCGTTGCTGGTGATCAATGCCGTGCTGAGTTTCATGCAGGAGCGTCGCGCAGCCGGGGTGGTCGCCAGTCTGCGGCAGCGTTTGCAGGTCCAGGCGCGCGTGTTGCGCGATGCGAGCTGGCAGGCCTTGCCTGCGCGCGAGCTGGTTCCCGGTGACATTATCCGCATGCGCCCTGGCGATATCATCCCGGCCGATGTCAAATTGCTGGACGGGGTGTTGAGTCTCGATCAATCGGTGCTTACCGGCGAATCCGGCGATGTGAGCAAGTCGGTGGCGGAGGTGCTTTCGTCCGGATCGCTGGTGCGCCACGGCGAAGGTACTGGGGTTGTCATTCTGACCGGTGTCAAAACCTATTTCGGGCGCACTACCGAGCTGGTGCAGACCGCGCGTCCGCAGCTGCATATCGAAAAAGTGGTGTCCAAGGTAGTGCGCTGGCTGTTTGTCATCGTGAGCGCGTTATTGGCCGTCGTTGTCATCATGTCGCTGTTGCGCGGGGTGTCGCTGCTGGAGATGGTGCCGCTCATGCTGGTCTTGCTGATGAGTGCGGTGCCGGTGGCCTTGCCGGTGATGTTTACCGTCAGCATGGCGGTCGGCGCGCGCGAGCTGGCAAAACGCGGAGTATTGGTGACGCGGCTGAGCGCGGCAGAGGATGCCGCGATCATGGATGTGCTCTGTGTCGACAAGACCGGGACGATCACGCTGAATCGGCTGGCGGTTACCGGCGTGATCCCGCTGGAGCAGGCTACTGAATCCGATGTGCTGATTGCGGCGGCGCTCGCATCGCAGGCCGCCAATCAGGATCCGATCGATCTGGCCGTACTCGCTGCCGCAGCAGAGCGCAAAGTATTCGACGGCATGACGGCAGCTGCGCCTGTCGCCTTTGTGCCGTTCGATGCACAAACCCGGCGTACGGAAGCCGTTGTCGAATGGCAGGGGCGGCGCTTGAGGGTGATAAAAGGCGCAGCGCGCACCGTTGCCGAGTTGTGTGCGTTGCAGCCGGCGGCGCTGGAAGCGCTCGAGGCGAAGGCGCATGCCGCTTCGCTGAAAGGCTATCGCATGCTGGCGGTAGCGCAAGGTACCGAATCCGGAACGCCGCAGTTAATTGGCCTGCTGACTCTATACGATCCGCCACGACCGGATGCTAGGCAGCTCATTGCCAAGCTGCGCGAGCTCGGCGTTTCCGTGAAAATGCTGACTGGCGATGCGCTCGTCATTGCCGAAGAGATCGCGCGAGGCGTAGGGCTGACCACTATCCGGCGCGTGGCCGATCTGAAGGCGGCGAGCGCCGGGGCAAATACTGCATCGACAGACCTGCTGGCGGGCGTTGACGGTTACGCGGAAGTCTATCCGGAAGACAAATACATCGTGGTGCAGCACCTGCAAGCCGCCGGACATGTCACCGGCATGACCGGTGACGGGGTCAACGATGCACCCGCATTGCGTCAGGCGGAAGTCGGCATTGCCGTCAGCAGCGCGACTGACGTCGCCAAGGGCGCTGCGAGTGTGGTGCTGACCGAACCCGGTCTGGTCAATATCGTGGCGCTGGTCGAGCAGGGTCGCGCCATCTATCAGCGCATTCTGACGTGGATCGTCAACAAGATCAGCCGTACCATACTCAAGGCCGGATTCGTGGCGATCGCCTTTGTGCTGACCGGCAGATTCGTGGTTTCCGCCTTTGCGATGCTACTGCTGGTATTCATGACGGATTTTGCCAAGATTGCACTCGCCGCCGACCGTGTGCGCCCGTCCGCTCACCCTGAGACCTGGCAGATCGGTGGTTTCGTCGTCGTGGCGGTGGTGCTCGGCATCGCGATGGTGGTGGAGTCGCTGGCGCTGCTATGGGCAGGCTGGGTGTATTTCGGTCTGGCAAACGACGATAATGCACTCCATACCTTCAGCTTTCTGACCTTGCTATATATGGCAGCATTCTCCATCGTGTCAGTGCGCGAGCGGCGCTGGTTCTGGAAGACGCTGCCCGGTAAAATGCTGGTTGCCGCCCTGACGGCGGATGTGCTGACCGGTACGGCGCTGACTTTCGTCGGTTTGCCGGGTCTGATGCCGTTGCCGTGGCCGCAGATATTGATGATTTTCGTTTATGCAATGGCGTCGTGCTTGATCGTCAATGATGCACTGAAGGTCGCGCTGATCAGGTGGCGTGTGCCTTTGGCGAGCGCCGGGAAGGCGCATGGCTGAACTCTATGACTGGGAAACAGAAAAATGAACTGGATTGAAGGTTTGCAACGACCTGGCGTCGTACCTGCGTTAGGCGCGGCCTTGTTGTTTGGCGCCGGTACGCCTCTGGCGAAATGGCTGCTGGGCGCGATTGATCCATGGCTGTTGGCGGGCCTGCTCTATCTGGGTTCCGGAGTCGGCCTGACACTGTACCGCTATCTGAGTCATGCGCCTGCTGTTAACCTGCCGCGCCGGGAATTGCCTTGGCTGGCCGGGGCGATACTGGCTGGCGGGATCATTGCGCCGGTGCTGCTGATGGCCGGGCTGGCCGGCATGGAGGCGGCTGGAGTCTCATTGCTGCTGAATGCGGAAAGCGTATTTACCGCATTGCTGGCGTGGTTCGTGTTCAGGGAAAATTTTGACCGGCGCATTGCGCTGGGCATGCTGGCGATCGTCGCCGGTGCGCTGGTGCTGAGCTGGCCTGCACAGGCGGGCGTCGTGCCGCTATGGTCGATGCTGGCTGTGCTGGGCGCATGTCTGGCATGGGGTGTCGACAATAATCTGACGCGCAAGGTGTCGCTTACCGACGCAACCTGGATCGCTGCGGTGAAAGGCCTGATGTCCGGCGCGGTCAACCTGACGCTGGCTTTCTGGCTGGGGGCGGTTATGCCTGCATTACCTGCCCTAGCCGGGGCAATGGTGGTGGGACTGTTTGCTTATGGCGTGAGTCTGACGCTGTTCGTGGTCGCGTTGCGTTATCTGGGGACGGCGCGTACCGGCGCGTATTTTTCCGTCGCGCCGTTTTTCGGTGCGCTGCTTGCCGTGCTGATGGGCGAGCCGCTTAACTTGCCGTTAATCGTTGCCGGGCTATTGATGGCGTTGGGCGTCTGGCTGCATTTGACCGAACGCCATGAGCACAGCCATGACCACGAAGCCATGGAACATGAGCACGAGCATGTGCATGATGAACATCACCAGCACACCCATGATTATCCGTTGCCAGCGGACGGCAGGCATAGCCACTTGCACCGGCATGAGCCGTTATCGCACACGCATGCACATTTTCCGGATGCTCACCATCGGCACCCGCATTGATGCTGGCGCAAGCATATGTCATCGCGATGACAGCCTGAACGGGTAAAATACGGGATAAAGATTGTATTGACAGGCCGGAAGCGTGCGCCAATGGCTTGTTTTATCGCAAGCCGGGAACGGAATCAGGTACACATTCTCTGACATATGGCGTCAATGTGCGCCAGAACCGGAGATACTCAATTGCCATCAGTGGAGAAATGAAAAATGATGATTTATATCGGTTATGTGATAGGTTTCATCATATCAATGATATTGATGTACTGGTTTTTCAAGTGGTTGAACAAGGATTGAATGACGGCTGTATTGCCGTACGTTTCTGCGGTGTGCTTATTACATATCGCGGACTGTGAATATTTCGTAATGCCTGATATCGGGCAGGCGTATTTGATTGCTTCAAATCAGGAGAGGCTCCGGGATTTGACTGCCGTTGCATGCGGGTCTGATATCGTTACCATTCCCATGCCAGCTAACACGAATAGCTGGTTTAATCCCTTTGCAGGAGTTGTTCATGCAGTTATTGTCTTTGTCGCGTGTCATTGGCGCGTTCTTCCTTGGTGTGTTGCTGGAAACCAGTGCCGCAGCAGTTCCCCTCCCGGTTATCCCCGATGCACCTGATGTGGATGCACGCAATTATGTGCTGGTGGATCCGGCTTCCGGACAGGTATTGGCCGCCCGCGAGGCCGAGCAGAAAGTGCCGCCGGCCAGTCTGACCAAGCTGATGACCGCGTATCTGACTTTGCAGGCGCTGCAACAAGGCAGGCTCAAGCTCGATCAGGTGGTGCCGGTCAGCGTCGCCGCGTGGAAGGCGGGTGGTTCGACCATGTTTTTGCAACCCGGTCTGCCCGCCACCGTGGAACAGATGATTCAGGGGATGGTGGTGGTGTCCGGCAACGATGCGGCCGTGGCCCTGGCGGAAGCTATCGCCGGTAATACCGACAGCTTCGTGCAGATGATGAATATGACTGCCGCCCAGCTGGGCATGACGCATAGCCATTTCGATAATGTGGATGGCTTGCCAACGCCAACCCATCGTGTCAGCGCCCGCGACATTGCGATCCTGACCGAAGATATTATTCGCCAGTTTCCGCAGTACCTGCATTATTTCGGCGAGAAGTCGTTCACTTATAACAAAGTCACGCAAGCGAACTGGAATCCGCTGGTATTCAGCGACGCTACGGTGACCGGCATGAAAACCGGTCATACCGAAGAGGCCGGATATTGCCTGGATGCAACGGCTACCCGTAATGGCCGCCATTTGCTTGCCGTAGTGCTCGGTTCTGCTTCGCGGACAGGCAGCGCCAAGGCCGCCGAGGCGCTGCTCAATTACGGTTACAGCTTTTTCGAGACACGACGCGCATACAGTGCGGGTCAGGTTATCAGTACGGTGCGGAATAATCAGGCAAGTCCGGCCACGATAACCATCGGTAGCCTGGGTGATGTCTGGGTTACGGTGCCGCGCGGGCGCTATGCGCAACTCAAATCCAGCGTGAGTCTGTTCCAGCAAATGCCATTGCCGCTGAAACGCGGCCAGCATGTGGGTTCGCTCATTCTGAGTGCGGATGGCAAAGAAGTTGCCCGCGTGCCGCTGGTGTCGCTGCAGGCGGTTGAGAAAGCGGGCTGGTTCGGCCACATGTGGAATATCATCCGGGCCATGTTCTGAAGCGATGCGAGTCATCACTGCTGACAGTAGTGCCGGCATTGATGCAGTGGTGATGGCAGTGTGAGACAATTTGTTTTTTGTTATTCTGAAAAGGTTAGCTCATGACCAGGCAAATTATCAGCACTGCCGATGCACCCGCAGCAATCGGCACTTATTCGCAGGCAGTCAAGGTTGGCGATACCGTTTACCTGTCAGGGCAGATCGGCTTGAATCCGGCGAGCATGCAACTGGCTGACGGTATTGTCGCGCAGATTCATCAGGTGTTCCAGAACCTGCGGGCGGTGGCAACGGCTTCCGGCGGCAGTCTGGCGGACATAGTCAAACTCAATGTGTTCCTCACCGACTTGAGCCATTTTGCCAAGGTTAACGAGATCATGGCCGAGTATTTCGTAGCGCCTTATCCTGCGCGAGCGGCGGTCGGTGTGGCGGCATTGCCGCGCGGCGCCGAAGTCGAGGCGGATGGAGTGATGGTGCTGGGTTAATATCAACATGGCCACCGCCGATAAAGTGGCTGGCCTGGATATGGCCGCACCCTTGCCCGCAGCTTTCGCCAAGCTGGGTCTGACGACTTATGCTGATCTGCTATTGCACTTGCCATTGCGCTATGAGGATGAAACCCGGATTACGCCTATCGCCAACGTGTTGCATGGCGAGCTGGCGCAGGTGCAGGGGGTGGTGACGCACAGTGACGTGCAATATAAACCGCGAAAACAGTTGGTTGTCCGTATCGCTGATGCGGACGGCGAACTGAGTTTGCGGTTTTTGCATTTTTACGGCAGCCAGACCAGGCAATTCACGCCAGGCAATGTGATTCGTGCGGTAGGTGAGGCGCGCGGCGGATTCTTCGGTGTGGAAATGGTGCATCCTCGCTGCCGCGTAGTGAGTGCGGATACGCCGTTGCCGGACAGTCTGACGCCGGTTTATCCGGCAGCAGCCGGCGTGTCGCAAACGCTGTTGCGCAAGCACATTGCGATGATGCTGGCACAGGCGGATTTGACGGATAGCTTGCCGGAGCCGTTGCGTGAGCAATACCGGTTAATGCGCTTCGGCGAGAGCGTGCTGGCTTTGCATCGTCCAGCTCCCGAGGCGTCATTAGCGGCGCTGGCGGATCGTGTGCATCCGGCCTGGCAACGCATCAAATTTGATGAATTGCTGGCTCAACAGCTGTCGTTACGCCTGGCGCGGCAAACGCGGCGGGCGTTGGGTGCACCCGTAATCGGCGGAGACGGCAAGCTGGCGGCGCAATTGCTGGCGAACTTGCCGTTTGCGCTGACTGCAGCGCAGCAGCGTGTGTGGCAGGAAATCGGTCGCGATATGACCGAGCCCTATCCCATGCAACGGCTGTTGCAGGGCGATGTCGGCAGCGGCAAGACCGTGATTGCGGCGCTGGCCGCAGCCCAGGCCATTGGCGGAGGCTATCAGGCAGCTTTCATGGCACCGACCGAGATCCTGGCAGAACAGCATTTCTATAAATTGCGTTCCTGGTTCGAGCCGCTGGGCGTAGAGGTGGTGTGGCTGACAGGCAGTCTGGCGAAAAAGGCCCGGCAGACTGCCATGGACAAACTCGTAAGCGGCGAGGCGATGCTGGCGGCGGGGACCCATGCGCTGTTTCAGGAGCAGGTGGCGTTCGTGCGTCTGGGTTTGGCGGTGATTGACGAGCAACACCGTTTTGGCGTGGCGCAGCGTCTGGCTTTGCGGCAAAAAGGGGCGCAGCCGCATCAGCTGATGATGAGCGCGACGCCGATACCGCGCACGTTGTCGATGAGTTATTACGCCGATCTGGATGTGTCGGTAATTGACGAGTTGCCGCCGGGGCGCACACCGATTGTGACCAAGCTGGTGGCCGATAACCGGCGCGAGGAGTTGATCGGGCTGGTGCGGGATAAGTGCTACTCAGGGGCGCAGGTGTATTGGGTGTGCCCGCTGATTGAGGAATCGGAAAAACTGCAATTGCAGACGGCGGTCGATACGTTTACCGCGTTATCGGCAGCGTTGCCCGGTGTGCGGGTGGATCTGGTGCATGGCCGCATGAACAGTGCCGATAAAGCGGCGGTGATGGCGAAATTCGCTGCCGGTCAGGTGGGCTTGCTGGTGGCGACCACGGTGATCGAAGTGGGGGTGGATGTGCCCAACGCTTCGTTAATGGTGATCGAACACGCCGAACGCATGGGGCTGGCGCAATTGCATCAATTGCGCGGCCGGGTGGGGCGTGGTGCGGCGAAAAGCGTATGCGTGCTGTTGTATCAGCAGCCGTTGTCCGCGTTGGCGCGGGCACGACTTAAAATCATATTCGAGAGCGCCGACGGGTTTTATATTGCCAGCGAAGACCTTAATTTGCGCGGTCCGGGCGAGTTCTTGGGGGCGCGGCAATCGGGAGCGCCGATGCTGCGTTTTGCAGACCTGGCGGAGGATGCGGATTTGCTGGACAGGGCGCAACAGGCTGCTGATATCATGCTGGATAAATATCCGGCAGCGGTGGCATCGCATTTGTCGCGCTGGCTGAGCGGACGCCAGGAATTTGGCAAGGCATAATGTTGCGTTGCGGTTACAATCCATTGATGCGTGTTAGAATTTAGTTGATTTAAATAATAATTAAGGGACGATGACAATGAAGAAATTGTGGGTGATGGGTTTGTGGCTGTATGCCATGTCGGCAACTGCGGCAGAAACGATGTTTATCGGATTTCAGGATTATAACCGCAGCCCAATCCAAGCGGCTCAGGATTCACGCGGTTTCACCGCGTATTTGTCGCGAGTGCTGGGTATGCCGGTCAAGGTGGAGACCATACGTGAACACGACAAGTTGATCGCCGAGGCGAAACAGAAGCGGTTCGGTTTGATGTTTGCGCCCGCTTCCATGATTATGGAAGCCAATGCAGTTGCCGGATATGAGCCGGTGGCGCGAGTGCCGGGCCAACTGGCCGCTGCGTTTGCGGCACCGGCATCATCCGGTATTGCGTTTCCTGAAGACATGAAAGGCAAGCGTATCGGCTTTACCGACAGGAATTCGATGATCACGTTGCTGGCATTGGCGAAGTTGCGGGAGATGAAAATCAATCCGGCTACCTATTTCAAAAGCGTGAGTTATTATCATGATATAGATGGTGTTTATACCGCGTTCAAATACCATTTGATCGACGTGGGCGTGGCGAATTCGATTGTGTACAACTCATGGAACAATAGCGGCGGCATGGACTTGAATCTGATCATGCAAAGCGAGGGTGCGCCGCATTTGACTTTTGCGGTGCGTGGTGACTATCCGGCTGCTTTCAAGCAAAAAATTACGCAGGCGTTGCTGAATGCCAGCAAGGATGCGAATGCAATGCAAAGTTTCCGCGGTGCAGGTTTCCCTGATTTTGAGCCGGTGGATATGATGCAATACAAGGCAATGATGGCTTATATCGGAACCAAATAATGGCGGTGGGCGGTATGCAGGCGTGATGGGCTTGTCAGGATGGCATGAGGCCTTGTGCGGGGTACCGGACTCAATGCGGGCGTGGTTGCTCGATCCAGGTTCGCTCACACAGCGCATTTGCGGCCGATGCGCAGATTTTACGGTGCATGAAATAGGTCAGCGTGATGCGCCTCCGTTGCTGGATGAAGTTCGAATCACGGGGCTTGGTATCAAGCAGCATGCTTTGTTGCGCGAGGTGTATTTGTCCTGCGGCGCAATGCCGATGGTGTTCGCGCACAGTGTACTGCCTTACCCGAGTCTGGTCGGACGGTGGGCGAAGCTGGGGCGATTGGGGAATCATCCCTTGGGTGCGGCTTTATTCGCCGACCCGCAAGTGCGCCGCGAATGCATGCAGTTCAGGAAAATAGATGCGCGTCATCCGCTGTACGCGCAGGCTGCTGCGGCAATTTCTCGGCCACCGCCCAGTTTGTGGGCGCGGCGTTCCTTATTTGCATTGACGACGCGACGTATACTCGTGACCGAAGTGTTTTTACCGGATATTCTGACTTTATGATCCTGACTGAACGATTGGAACAGTATGAAAAGCTGATGCGCCTGGATAAGCCTATCGGTATTCTGTTATTGCTATGGCCTACGCTATGGGGGATGTGGTTTGCCTCGGCAGGACATCCGGCCTGGCTGGTCGTATGGATATTCATGCTTGGTACCGTGTTGATGCGTTCGGCCGGTTGTGTCGTCAACGATTATGCGGACCGTGAATTTGATCCGCATGTGGCGCGTACCAAAGACCGACCGCTGGCGGCTGGGCGGATATCCGGCAAAGAAGCGTTATTGCTGGCAGTGGTTTTGTCACTACTGGCGTTTTTGCTAATCTTGCCGCTCAATAAGCTGGTGATGCTATTGTCCGTTCCCGCGTTATTGCTGGCGGCGAGCTATCCTTATACCAAGCGCTTTCTAGCCATCCCGCAAGCCTACCTGGGAATCGCGTTCGGGTTCGGTATCCCTATGGCTTATGCTGCAGTGCAAGGCATTGTGCCTGGACAAGCCTGGATGCTGCTGCTGGCGAATGTGTTCTGGGCGGTGGCGTATGATACCGAGTATGCCATGGTAGACAAGGTGGATGATTTAAAGATAGGAATTAAAACCTCGGCGATTACCTTCGGTCGTTTTGATGTGTTCGCGGTCATGTTGTGTTACGCCATGGCGTTAGGATTGCTGGCCTGGGTGGGATGGCAGGATCAGCGAGGCCTTGCCTATTTTTCCGGGCTGGTTGTGGCTGCAGGCATTGCGCTTTATCATTACGGATTGATACGCGGGCGTGAGCCGGAGAAATGTTTTCGTGCATTCCTGCATAACCATTGGCTTGGTGCGGCTGTATTTGCCGGGTTGATGTTGGATTATATATGGCATAAGGTGATATTGTGATTCTTTCTCGAACCAGTCAATACGCCGTCCAAGCGATGATTTATATGGCAACCCAGCCGCCTGGCGCGCCTGTGCTTAACAAGGATATAGCGGCGCGGTTAAACGTGCCCGCGCCTTATCTGGCGAAGATATTGCAAAGCTTGAGCAAGGGCGGTTTGTTATATTCCTTCCGTGGACGTTTAGGCGGCTTTTGTCTGCGCGAAGAGGCCGCGCAGGTGTCCTTGATGCAGTTGCTGCAATTGACCGAAGGTGCTGATTTTACGCAAAGCTGTTTGTTGGGTTTGAAGCGCTGTAGCGATGAGACGGCATGTCCTGTGCATGCGCGCTGGTTGCCTATCAAGGAAAAGGTAATCGAAATGCTGAATCAGATGTCTCTGGCGGATTTGGCTACGGCGGTGCAAAGCGGACGTTATCGTTTGGCGGACATGCCCATAGCGGCGCTACCAACAGAGCCGTAAATGCGAAGTATCGGTTTGCTGGCAGCCTATGCACTTGCAATAACGTTGTGCGGGTGTGAGCAAAAACCACCGCCCCCGCTGACCAACGTGGTTGCGGAAGACATTACCGGCGCAGATTATGCGCAGGATTTCGACTTGATCGATCATAATGGTCAGCATCGGCAATTGCACGATTTTCGAGGCAAAGCGGTTGCTGTCTTTTTTGGTTATACGCATTGTCCGGATGTATGCCCCACGACACTGTATGATTTTTCGGTCGCCATGAAAATGCTGGGTGCTGATGCGGCCAGGGTACAGGTATTATTCGTAACTGTAGATCCCGAACGGGATACGCCGGCTGTGCTGGGGCAATATGTGCCTACATTTAACCCGACTTTCATGGGACTGTATGCCGACCCTGCCAAAACCGCGCTTACTGCAAAAAAATTCCATATTTACTATCACAAACATGCGCCTGATTCGGCTGGACGCTACGCAGTAGACCATAGTGCGTTCACTTACGTCTATGACACGGCAGGGCGTTTGCGTCTGAAAATGCCATTCGCGGAAACGCCGGAAAATATCGCCAGCGACCTGCGTCAAATATTGAGATAAAAATGTCTTTAATAATTGCGGAGTTGGAAATTTTAGGGAACTATTCTCGTAATAGTTAAGCAGAAAGCTTGCGTGCGGCATATTGACGCGGGTAAAATGCTCGATTAAGCATATTCCCTTTTTTATAGACTTAGCGGCGCAGGAGACTCCCATGGCGGCTACGACAGTTAGCGGTTCAGAGCAGTACAATTTCGAGATTGTTAAGAAATTTTCAATCATGGCGGTGGTTTGGGGCTTGATCGGAATGGCAATAGGCGTATATATTGCATCCGAACTGGCTTGGCCGTTTCTGAATTTTGATATTCCTTACATTACCTTCGGGCGCTTGCGTCCAGCACACACGAGTAGTGTGATTTTTGGTTTTGGCGGTAGCGCGCTCTTCGCTACATCGTATTACGTGGTGCAGCGTACTTGCCAGGCCCGGCTGATCAGTGACGGCATGGCCAGCTTTACCTTCTGGGGTTGGCAGGCCGCTATTTTTCTGGCCGATATCAGCTATATGCTTGGCTATACCCAAAGCCGCGAATATGCGGAAATGGAATGGCCGATAGATATCCTGATTGAAGTGGTCTGGGTGACATATCTGGCGGTGTTCGTGGGGACGATCATGCGTCGCAAGCAGCCGCATATCTACGTTGCCAACTGGTTCTTCCTCGCGTTTATTCTGGCAACAGCATTGCTGCATACTTTCAACAATCTGGCAGTGCCTATCAGCCTATTCTCGATGAAGTCGTACAGCCTGTTCTCGGGTACTCAAGATGCGATGACCCAATGGTGGTATGGCCATAATGCTGTGGGTTTCTTCCTGACAGCAGCGTTCCTGGGGATGATGTACTATTTCGTGCCCAAGCAAGCCGGCCGTCCGATTTTTTCGTATCGCTTGTCCATCGTTCACTTCTGGGCATTGTCCTTCCTGTACATGTGGGTAGGTGCGCATCACCTGCACTGGACCGCGTTGCCTGACTGGACTTCCACTTTGGCCGCGACTTTCTCCATCATGTTGTTGCTGCCATCCTGGGGCGGCATGATTAACGGCATTATGACCTTGTCAGGTGCCTGGGATAAATTACGTACCGATCCTATCATGCGCTTCCTGATCGTGGCGCTGTCCTTCTACGGCATGTCCACTTTCGAAGGTCCGTTAATGGCTCTGAAAGATGTGAATGCACTGTCCCACTACACGGACTGGACGGTCGGTCATGTGCACTCGGGTGCATTGGGTTGGGTGGCGATGGTAAGTTTCGGTTCGCTCTATCACATGATTCCCAAATTGTGGAATACCAAGATGTGGAGTCAGAAACTGATTGAAGTCCACTTCTGGTTCGCGACTATCGGCGTGCTGCTGTATATCACTGCAATGTGGATATCCGGTATTACCCAAGGTTTGATGTGGCGTGCATTTGATCAATTCGGCAATTTGCAATACTCGTTTGTTGAATCTGTTGCAGCTATGCATCCATTCTATGCAATGCGTGCTATCGGCGGTATGTTCTTCGTGACCGGTATGAGCCTGATGTTCATCAACGTAATGATGACTATTCGTCAAGGTAAGCGTGAAGCAGCCAAATTACATGCTGCTTCACATGGCAAAATGACCGGCATGGCTAGCGCATAACCGAAGGGATATAATTAAATGTTTAACTTTAAGCATGAGTGGATTGAAACCAACATCGGTTTGTTACTGGTGTTAACGATGTTGGCGATCAGTATTGGTGGTTTGGTGGAAATTGCGCCATTGTTCTTCATCAAGGACACGGTAGAGAAGGTTGATGGCGTGCGCCCTTACACACCGCTGGAATTACGTGGGCGTGATATATATCAGCGCGAAGGCTGCTATCTGTGTCATTCGCAAATGATTCGTCCGTTCCGTGACGAAGCATTGCGCTACGGGCATTATTCATTGGCTGCTGAATCCCAATATGACCACCCTTTCCAGTGGGGTTCCAAGCGAACAGGCCCTGATCTGGCGCGTGTTGGTAAAAAGTACTCGAATGAATGGCAGGTTGCACATCTGGTTAGCCCGCGCTCTATGGTGCCGGAATCCGTGATGCCAAACTTCCCATGGTTATTGACGACTGAGCTGGATATTTCTGACATAACAGATCGTATGAAGGCGTTACGTGAAGTTGGTGTGCCTTATTCGCTGAATAAAGACGAATATGAAGCAAACGTTAAGAAATTCGGTAAAGAAACCGCGAAAATGTTGAACATTGCTGATGCTCGTAAAAACCTGATTGAGCAAGCGCAGCAAGGTAACTATGACGGTGATCGGAGCAGTATTTCCGAAATGGATGCTCTCGTAGCGTATCTCCAAGTGCTGGGAACGATGGTTGATTTCCGCAAATACGACGATGATGCATTCGTCAAATATCGTTAATCTAGGCTACTCATCATGGAATGGCTAAATTGGTTCGCATCGTTTGAAAACACTAAACCTGTCGCACTCGTGATTCTGTTTGTTTTATTTGTGCTGATATTGTTTTATGTGTTTGGCAGCAAAAAACGAAGCGAACGGCTGGAAAGCTACAAAAATATGCCATTTCTTGATGATGAATCTGAAACCAAGGAAGATAAAAAATGAGTCAGGATAATAAGCAAACGCAGGGACCACAGACAACTGGTCACGCCTGGGACGGTGATTTGCAGGAATACAACAATCCCATCCCTAATTGGTGGCTGTACGCGTTTTACATTAGTGTTGCATCGGCTGTGATTTATTGGTTTATATACCCGGCGTGGCCAATTGGCGGAAGTTTCACCAAAGGCTTTAATACGATCACCTATGTGAATGATAAAGGGATAACCAAAACGACGCATTGGAATACGCGTGCGTTATTGATGGCAGAAACCAATGAAGCGGTTGCTGCGCAAAAACCTTATTACACCAAGGTGGCCAATACGCCGTTTGAACAAATTACCAAAGACCCTGAGTTAAACAGCTTTGTGGTCTCGGCAGGTAAACAGATTTTTTCGGATAACTGTGCGCCGTGCCATCAGCAGGGCGGGGCGGGAAAAATTGGATTTGCTCCCAATCTAACGGATGATGACTGGTTGTACGGCGGCCATTTTGCGAATATTCAGCAAACCATTACCGGCGGTCGCCATGGTTACATGCCACCATTTGCCGAGGTGCTGACTGATACGCAAGTGTCGCAGCTGGCTGATTACGTATTAAGTTTGTCAAAAATTGCGGTTAATCCTGCAAGTGCGCAAGCTGGCGATGTGCTGTTTCATTCTGAAACCGCAGCGTGTTATTACTGTCATGGTGCGAATGCAAAAGGCCGTCAGGAAATCGGTTCGGCAAATTTGACGGACAAAATATGGCTGTGGGCTAACGTGCCAGGTGCAGATACGATTGCCGGTAAAGAAGAAGCTGTCAAGAACGTGATCCGAAATGGTCTTAACAAAGGCGTAATGCCTGAATGGAAAGATCGTTTATCGGCAGACCAAATCAAGCTGTTGGCTGTTTATGTACATGAATTGGGTGGTGGTAAGTAAGCATAGTGCAAGCTATTGACTTTTATAATTGCTGAACGTCAAAGCCCCCGCTCTGTGCGGGGGTTTTGCATTGCGGAGTCTAGATGAATACTGGAATCGAACAGCCTGTCAAGCTTTATGAAAAACGGATTCCCGTGGTGACGAGATCCGTAAAAGGCCGTTTTCGGAATTTGAAATCTGCCATACTGTTGCTGGCGTATAGCGTATATTTTGTATTGCCATGGCTGCCCTGGTCCAGGCATGACGCGGCCTCGCAAGCCGTGATGTTTGATATGGACGGTCGGCGCTTCTTTATCTTCAATCTGGTGGTTTACCCTCAGAACGTGTTTTGGCTGGCTTTGTTGCTATTTATTTCGGCAGTCATCCTGTTCTTTGCAACTTCCTTGATAGGCCGGGCGTTCTGTGGTTATTTTTGCTTTCAGACTTTATGGACCGATCTGTTTATCTGGGTAGAGCATCTGATCCAGGGCGAACGCCCCGCGCGTCTGCGCCTGCTTAAGCAGCCATGGAATGCTGAAAAGGTTATTAAAATCGGATCTACTCATTTGATCTGGTTATTGGTGGCTTTCTGGACCGGGATGACATTCATACTGTATTTCGGCTATGCACCGGATTTGCTGCATCGCTTCTTCATCGGGCATGCCGCCTATGCCGCCTATGTAGGTGTTATCGGATTAACGCTGACGACTTACCTCGCTGCCGGATTCATGCGGGAGCAGATCTGTGCGTATGTATGCCCCTACGGGCGCTTTCAGAGTGTAATGTACGATCCGGAAACGCTGGCTGTGGCTTATGATGTGCGGCGTGGAGAAGGCGATAGGGGTCGTATATCCCCGAAGGGTGAGCTGAAGGACAGGCAAACCCGTCTGAACCAAGGGCACGGCGATTGCATCGATTGCGGTTTTTGCGTACAGGTATGCCCGGCAGGGATAGATATCAGAGACGGGTTGCAATATCGCTGTATCTCATGCGGTCTTTGCATAGATGCCTGCAACAACATCATGGACTCGATGGGATATCCGCGTGGTTTGATACGCTATGATTCGGAAGCCAATCTGGCGGCTTCTGTGCCCAAGGCTCCGTACATAGACTGGAAGCGGTGGAAGCTTTTGGGCTACGTGCTGGCCATAGTCGGCATGTCTGCAGGGCTGATTTACAGCATTAACCAGCGTACCGACTTTGAACATAGCGTGCAGCAGATCAGGCAACCTCTGTTTGTGGTGTTGTCGAGCGGTGAAATTCGTAATCGCTATCAGATCCGTCTGACTAACAAATCGGATCGTGATGTGCAGTACAGGATCACCGCAAAAGATTTGCCGTCCGGCGCACTTGACCTAGGTGAAATGCAAAATGTGACGGTGCATAGTGGCAAGAGCGTTATCGTGCAGGCCAGTGTCAAGCTGCAACCCAATCAGACGAAAAAATATGAACACTTCGAATTTGTAATTCAGTCGCTCAATAACCCGACTGATCGTGCCGTGGAAGCGGCTAGTTTCTATAGTGAAAAGGCAGAATGATGACTTTGGTGCAAACCTTGTTTGGTGGTGTAGTAGCGGTTGTATTTATACATTGGTTGCTTGGGCGTTTCGGTATCGGGAATTACTGGAGAGGGGTTATTTCCGCTGCTGTTGTCAGCATAGCGATCTTGAGTTACAGCCTGATAAATGACTTGAGTCTGGATATCGTTTCTGTGCATTTGGCGGTTTTTTTCACCACGGCAACAGCGATGACGCTGCTTGGCCAGCCGGGGCAGCGATCCGGAAAAGGTTTGCACTGGATACCGAAAATATTTGTGGGTTTCTTTTTGATTCTGTTTGTCGTTGACGGCGCTTTCGTTTCCATTTCAACCAAGGGTGTATCCACTTATGTGGCCAGCTTGTTCCTGCCGCGAGCGAAAGAAAAACCTGTATATACAGGTTTTTCAGGCGTTACCGAGCATAATGAACAAGCCGCGAATGCGGAAAACCAGCATTTGAAACAATTATCCAGTTTGCGCGAATTGGGTTGGCGCATCGAGATAGCAGGCGCAAATTCGTTGGTAGCCGGAAATGCTTATACCAATGCGATAAGTGTGCAGTTACATGACAAAACATCCCAACCAATCGGGAATGCTGACGTTCAAGTGCGCTTTTTCCGTCCGGGTAATGTCGAGGCTTTGGCGCAGACGCGTCTGGATGATGTGGGGGGGGGTAATTACTCTGGTCAATTCAGTATTCCGGATGGCGGCAGCTGGGTCATGCGTACGACCATAGAAGCGGAAGGAAAGCGCATAGAAGCAGACCGCGACGTGAGTGTCAAAACGCATTCTTGACTATAACGATGAGTGAAATGGCGGAGCTTTGTTATCACTGCGGGCAACCGGTTCCCGCGGGATATAATTATCGTGTTCACATCGATCATGTTGATCGGGGGATGTGCTGCCGTGGCTGTCAGGCGGTTGCCCAATCCATAGTCGATAACGGGCTGGTCGAATATTATCGCAGCCGCACTGCCATGCCGGCGAGCGGTCAGGAAGTATTGCCTGACGAGATCAAAAAACTCGCCTTGTACGACCATCCGGAGATACAGCGCAGTTTCGTGATTGATGCGGGAGAGCATTGCAAGGAAGCCGTGCTGATTCTGGAAGGAATTACCTGTGCTGCCTGCATATGGCTAAATGAACGTCACCTTAAACAGCTGGATGGCGTGCTGTCCATCGACGTCAATTATGCCAGTCATCGCGCGCGCGTTTCGTGGGATGAGCGCAAGATCGGTCTGTCCAGAATCCTGCAGGAAATCCAATTGCTGGGCTATAACGCCCATCCATACAATGCGCGCCAGGCGGATCAGTTGCGCAAAAGCCAGCGTAAAAAGGATTTGCAGCGTATTGCAATCGCAGGCATCGCTGCCGCGCAGGTGATGATGCTGGCTGTGGGATTGTATGCCGGTTCCTGGTACGGCATCGATGCGAATATGGTGCGCTTGCTGCGCTGGTTTAGTTTGCTGCTGACGGTGCCGGTTGTCGTATTCGCTGCGTGGCCATTTTACCGTTCGGCATGGAGCGGGCTGAAGACCGGGCATTTGAACATGGATGTGCCGGTCGCATTGGCCATATTGACTGCATTTTCCGGTAGCGTATGGGTAACCGTGATGGGCGGCACGCATGTGTATTACGACACCATCGGCATGTTTACCCTGTTCCTGCTGGCAACCCGTCTGCTGGAAACAGGGGCACGGGAAAAATCAGTCGAGGCGGCGGAAAATCTGTTGAAATTGCAGCCGGCAATGGCAATGCGGCTGCAGAATGGCCAGCAGGAGTATGTGCCGGTACTCGATCTGCTGCTCGGTGATCATATTTTAACCAAGCCTGGCGAAACGATTGCTGCCGATGCCGTCGTCGTGGAAGGCATATCCAGTGTTGATGAATCGTTGCTGACAGGGGAATCCATGGCTGTGGCGAAGCGCATCGGTGATAATGTGATTGCCGGTAGCGTGAATCTGGAAGGCCCGTTAACGCTTAAGGTTACCGGGGTGGGCGAGAATACGATTCTGGCTGGAATAGTACGCCTGGTCGATAAGGCTCAGGCGGAAAAGCCAAAAATCGCTATGCTCGCTGACCGTGTTGCAGCATGGTTTACCCTAGGCTTGCTGATATTCGCTGTGATCGTCGTGCTGGCCTGGTTGCGGGTGGATAGCAGTCGTGCATTCGAGATCGTCTTGTCAGTACTGGTGGTTACCTGCCCATGCGCGCTGTCGCTGGCAGTGCCCGCGGCGTTGGCGGCGGCAGGCTCGCATCTCATCAAACGCGGCATTCTGGTCATGCGTGGTCACGCGCTGGAGACACTTGCCCAAGTCAATCATGTGGTATTCGATAAAACCGGCACGCTGACTATTGGCAGGCCTGAGATTGTCGCGGTAATCAAGCTCGGAGTGGCAGATGAAGACTATTGCAGTCGCATCGCAGCCAGTCTGGAACGGGCTTCCGAGCATCCTCTGGCGCAGGCTTTTGTGCGCAGGGTGGATGCCGGATTGTTGCTTGAAGCAACAGGTGCGCGTAATTTTCCGGGGGAAGGTGTTTCCGGTGAAATCGGCGGCGTGGCATATACATTGGGTAACCGAGACTTTGCACAGCCAAGTCGCGGGCAAAATGAGGCCGAAATTCAGGCGGAGTTTCCTGGAGCAACACTCGTCTGGTTATGCGATATGCAAAGCGTACAGGCGGTATTTGTGCTGGCTGATCCGTTGCGTGCCGATGCAAAGGCTGCCGTCGATACGCTGCAGACACGAGGTATTGGCGTGAGCATATTGTCGGGCGATAGTGCTGCGGCGGTAGCCCACGTGGCCGCGCAATTAGGTGTGAAAAACTATCATGGACAGCAGAAACCCCAGGATAAATTAACCGTATTACAGGCATTGCAAGCGCGCGGCGATGTGGTTGCCATGGTGGGTGACGGCATCAATGACGCGCCCGTGTTGGCGGGTGCGCAAGTTTCGTTTGCGATGGGAACGGGAACCGATGTTGCGAGTCAAACAAGCGACATCGTGCTGTTGTCCAGCAAATTGCATGACGTTGCCGCCGCGCTGGATACCGGTAAAAGCACGTTGAAAGTCATGCGGCAGAATTTATTGTGGGCTGCCATTTATAATTTCACCGCCTTGCCGTTTGCGGCGCTGGGTTATGTCTCGCCTTGGGCGGCGGCCTTGGGTATGTCGATTAGTTCGTTAATTGTAGTATTGAATGCACTAAGGTTGCGTTAAATGACTGTCTCTACATTGGTTTTTCTGCTGGCGCTGACGGCGGTTTTTATCCTCGTCATGGCTCTGGGTGCATTCTGGGCGATTAAAAGCGGGCAATTTGAAGATTTGGAAGGGCCGGCACAGCGTATTCTGATGGATGAGGATGATCCTATGCTACCGTCGAATCAAACTGAACAGAATGAGGAACGGCGCAAGTCAGAATTGCAGTAATGAACTGAAATGGTTTACAATTAACCAATTAATAAATGTTTGAAGGAGTGCTGGCATGTCTCAAGGGATTTTTCATAAGACCAATTTACCAATGACCGTTGTGGTTAGTTTGATCGTTACTGCTTGGTTGAGTTTTTTTTCGGTCATCATATTTGGCTAGGTTGCTCTCAAGAATTGCCAAATAAAAACCCCGCCAGAGCGGGGTTTTTATTTGGAGTAAAGGCTGAGGTGCTGTCAAGCAGCCAGCGCCAGCTTCATTTTCTGCATGGCTTTTTGCTCAATCTGGCGTACGCGCTCGGCGGAAATGTCATACTCCGCAGCGAGGTCGTGCAAAGTCGCCGGGTTATCTTCACGCAGCCAGCGGGCTTCGACAATATGGCGGCTACGCGGATCGAGCGAGTCGAGTGCATCCACCAGCCCGGTGCTGGAGAGCCGTTCCTGTTCTTCGCGTGCCAGAATCTGCGAAGGTTCGGCTTCGGTATCGGTTAAATAAGCCAGTGGCCCATAAGTTTCTTCGCCGTCTTCACTCTGCGGTTCCAGTGTCACATCCTGGCCGTTGAAACGGGTTTCCATTTCCAGAACCTCTTCCCGCTTCACTCCCAGCGTTTTGGCCATTGCATCAGCCTCGCCGGTTGTCAGGCTGTTAGAGCCCGTTTTCAGGCTGCGCAGATTGAAGAACAGCTTGCGCTGGCCTTTGGTCGTGGCGATCTTGACCATGCGCCAGTTGCGCAAGATATATTCATGCATCTCGGCCTTGATCCAGTGCATGGCAAATGAAACCAGGCGAACACCGCGATCGGGGTCGAAACGTTTGACCGCTTTCATCAGGCCGATATTGCCTTCCTGGATCAAATCAGCCTGTGGCAGTCCATAGCCTATGTATTTACGAGCGATGCTGACCACAACGCGCAAATGCGACAGCACCAGCCGTCCTGCGGCATCAACGTCATTGTGATCGCGCAGACGGGTAGCCAGGCTGGTTTCTTCCTCAGGCGTAAGCATGGGATAACTGTTTACAGTGTGGATATAGCTTTCCAGACTGGTCGCATTGTTGCTTAATGCGGGTAAACTCATAGTCAATGACATTTAGTGATTACCTCCTTTGCGATAATTTTAGCACTCTATTTCAGAGAGTGCTAATGTCGGAAAGTTCCATACCGTGATCAAGGATTTTTTTCTATCTGCGACAGGGTGCGCCCCACTGCGATGTAAGCGCCGACCCAGCCGAGAATGCCGGCGCTGCCAAGCAGGATGAGGGTGTGCATGAAATCCAGATTGTGCAGTCGGATATTGCTGGCGTAGAGCTTGCCCAGGAGGCTGACTTGTGGTGCCAGCAGGGCAATGCTCAGGCTGACGATGCCCCATGCGATGATGCCGCCCATAAGTCCTTGGATTACGCCAAAATATAAAAACGGCCGGCGGATAAAACGATCGGTGGCGCCGATTAAACGGCTGACTTCAATCTCGGCATGACGGGTAATGATTTGCAGGCGTATGGTATTACCGGAAATGGCGATCAGCGCAACACCGAGAATAACGGCCAGCATGCCGATCATGTTGCGGCCCAGATCCAGCAACGCATCAAGGCGTTGCACCCATTGATGATCGGCCTGCACGGTCGCCACCCCGGGCAGCTGGCGCAGCTGGGTGACCAGCCGGCTGACGGTATCTGCGTCCGCGGTTGCCGGGGTGACGATCCAGGCATCGGGTAACGGATTCTTCGGCAATTCGGTTGCCAGTTCTGCCATGCCCATTTGTTTCGATAATGTCTGCAAAGCGTCCTGTCTGGAGACGAAGCGCTTGTCGGACAAGCCCTGCATACCGCCGAGCCGTTGCTGCAATCTGGCAATATCCGCGGAGCCGGCATCGTCACGCATGAATACGGTGATTTCTGCCTGGTTCGGCAAAGTGCCTGCAATCTGGGTCGCGTTATCCAGCAGTGCGTACATGCCGGCAGGCAGACTTAATGCAACGCCTATTGCAAACAGGGTAAACAGGCTGGCGACTGGGGTGGCTGCCATGTTTGCCAGTGTGGCGAAAATGGCACGGCGATGGTGCATCAACCAGATTTTCATGTCTGCATGCTCCCATGGTCGAGCCGAATAATGCGGCTGTCGCCGCTGAGTACGGCGGCATGGTCATGGGTGGAAATAACTACGGTGGTGCCGGCCTGATGGAATGCCTTGAACATGATCATGATTTCGCTGGCATATTCGCTATCCAGATTGCCGGTGGGTTCGTCGGCCAGCAGCAGGGCCGGGCGCGAGACTACCGCGCGAGCGATGCAGACGCGTTGCTGTTCGCCGCCGGATAACGCGATGGGATTGGTTTTCTCGCGATGCAGCAGACCGACTTTATCGAGTGCGGCACGTGCGCGGGATGCGGCATCATGGCGCGAGAAACCGGCGATCTGCAGCGGTAGCAGTACATTTTGCATGACACTGCGGTCGAACAGCAGTTTGTGATCCTGAAAAATCAGCCCGATATTGCGGCGCAGGTAAGGGATGGCCGCGCGCCGCATTTTGCCGACGTTTTGCTGGTTGACGACCACCGAGCCCGAAGTCGGGCGTTCGATGGCGGCAATCAGTTTCAACAGCGTGCTTTTCCCGGCGCCGGAGTGGCCGGTGAGGAACACCATTTCCCCGGCAGCAATTTCCAGACTCACTTCCTTCAGTGCTTCATAACCGCCGGGGTAACGTTTGGTGACACGATCGAAACGTATCATGCGGCATTATCCTCAAATAGGGCGTCAACGAAATCGCTGGCGACGAAGGGGCGCAAATCGTCCAGGCTTTCGCCAACGCCGATAAAGCGTATCGGTCGCGGCCGGGTCTTGGCAATGGCAGCGATGACACCGCCTTTGGCAGTGCCGTCCAGTTTGGTCAGTACCAGTCCTGTCACATCCAGCGCATCGTCAAAGGTTTTGACCTGGGTGACGGCATTTTGTCCGGTGTTGGCATCCAGCACCAGCAACACTTCATGGGGAGCTTGCGGGTCGGTCTTTTGGATGACGCGTTTGACCTTGCGAATCTCTTCCATCAGGTGCATCTGGGTCGGCAGGCGCCCGGCGGTGTCGGCCAGCACGATGTCGATGTTGCGGGCGCGTGCAGCCGCGATGGCGTCAAAGATGACTGCCGCAGAATCGCCGCCTTCCTGGGCGATCACGGTGACGCCATTGCGTTCGCCCCATACCATGAGCTGTTCGCGGGCGGCCGCGCGGAAAGTGTCGCCGGCGGCCAGCAATACCGATTTCCCCTGCGCCTGATAATATTTGGCCAGTTTGCCTATGGTGGTGGTTTTGCCGGCGCCGTTTACGCCTGCCATCATGATGACGAAAGGCTTGTGCGTACTGACGTCGAGTGGTGCCTCCAGCGGGGCGAGCAGCGTTATCAATGCATCGCGCAGCGCGGATTGAAGCTGATGCGCGTCGGTAAACTTGTCTTTGCGCACGCGGGTACGCAGCTGGTCGAGCAGGGCTTGCGTCGCTTCCACACCTACGTCGGCGGTAAGCAGGATGGTTTCCAGTTCCTCGAACAGCGCCTCGTCGATTTTTCCGCCCAGGCTGAACAAGCCCGTCAGCTGTTTGCCGAGCTGCTCGCGGGTACGACTCAGCCCCTGCTTCAGGCGCTGCGCCCAGGAAAGCTTGGGAGCCTCGATTTCAGGAACAGCTGGTACGGCTGCTGGCGCGGATTCCGTGACAGGGGGTGCGGATTTGTCGCCGGATTTTTTGAAGAAACTAAACACGATAAGGATAGTCTTTCAACAGTTAAACAAATTAGGATAATAAGGGGCGAAATATGCTTAAATCCATGCGCTGGTTGCGCCGGATTTAGGTAATATTCGAGCAGGATTATTTTATCATGCTCCATCAATCGTGATGGCAGTATCTGAATGAAGGGTAAAAGATGAGACGGTGGATAGCAACAGGCTTGTTGTGGTGTGCATTGCCGGCAGCGGCGGCGGTGCAGCAGTTTCAGCTGGATAACGGATTGAAGGTGATCGTACAGGAGGATCACCGTGCGCCGATAGTGGTGTCGCAGCTGTGGTACCGGGCCGGCAGCATGGATGAATTTAACGGCACCACCGGCGTGGCGCACATGCTGGAACATCTGATGTTCAAAGGCACCAAAGAGGTGCCCGACGGGCAGTTCTCCAAGCTGATTGCGGCCGCAGGCGGCCGCGAGAACGCATTCACCGGTCTTGATAATACGGTTTACTTCGAGCAATTGCAGAAAGACAGACTGGAATTGGCGCTGAAACTGGAAGCTGATCGTATGCATAACCTGAATTTATCGGCGGATAACTTCGTCAAGGAAAATCAGGTAGTCAGGGAAGAGCGGCGCATGCGTACCGAAGATCAGCCGCAAGCGCTGGTGTACGAAAACATGATGTCTGTGGCTTTTCAGGAAAACCCGTACCGGCGCCCGGTTATCGGCTGGATGAATGATCTGGAACACATGACGGTGAATGATGCGCGTGACTGGTATCAGCGCTGGTATGCCCCCAATAATGCAACGCTGGTGGTGGTCGGCGATGTGAATGCAGATGCAGTGAAGGAGCTGGCTGCACGCTATTTCGGGGTTATCCCCGCCAAGGCCCTGCCTGACCGCAAACCGCAAACAGAACCGGCGCAGACCGGGATCAGGCGGGTCAATGTCAAGGCGCCGGCAAAAGTGCCTTATCTGTTGATGGCCTATCATGCGCCGGAATTGCGCGATCCCGAACACGATTGGGAGCCGTATGCACTGGCCGTACTGGCAGGGGTGCTGGACGGCAATGATGCCGCCCGGCTCGGGCGCTTCGTGGTGCGCGAGCAGCGCATCGCGACCGAGGCTGGCGCCAGCTATGACATGGTAGCGCGCGGGCCGGGATTGTTCATGCTGGACGGCACGCCCGCGCAGGGGAAAACCGTTGCCGATCTGGAAGCGGCGTTGCGTGCCCAGGTGCAATCCATTATCCGCGACGGGATAAGTTCCGATGAGCTCAAGCGGGTGAAGGCGCAGGTGATTGCAACCAATGTCTATCAGCGCGATTCGGCGTTTTATCAGGCGATGCAGCTGGGTGAATACGTGACCGCCGGTTTGCCCGTGTCCGCGGTAGCTGAACAGGTGGCCAAGGTGCAGGCGATCAGCGCAGCGCAGGTGCAGGCGGTGGCGCGCAAGTATCTGATCGACGACGAACTGACGGTGGCGACGCTGGATCCGCAACCGCTCGCTGCTGATAAACAGCCTGCACAGCTCCCGGTCGGGGCTTCACGTCATTTGAATTGAGGTAAATTTAATGCGTATCTGGATAGTATTACTGAGTTTCTGCGTTACTGCGTTGGCCCATGCAAGTTTGCCCATTCAGCACTGGCAACTGGCGAACGGCGCCCAGGTCTATTTCGTGGAAAGCCATGACCTGCCGATGCTGGATGTAAGTGTGGATTTTCCTGCGGGCAGTGCGTTCGACCCGGCGGGAAAAGACGGCTTGGCCAGCCTGACCCACCGTTTGCTGGATCAGGGCGCAGGCGGCCTGAGCGACAACCAGATCGCCAACGGTCTGGCGGATGTGGGCGCGGAGCTGGGTGGACGCCTGGATGCAGATCGGGCGGGTGTGGTGTTGCGCACCTTGAGCAGTCCGGCGGAGCGCGGGGCCGCATTGGCGATGCTGGCGCGGGTGCTGAGCCAGCCCGCTTTTGCTGCCCCCATCGTGGAGCGGGAGAAGACACGCGTGATTGCGGAATTGAGAGAATCCGAGGGGCAGCCTGCGAGTATTGCCGGGCGCGCATTTCAGCGTGCCGTATTCATGAATCATCCTTATGGGCACCGCGAATCGGGTGAGATTGACAGCGTCAGTAAACTCAATGCAGCCGATTTGCAGGCATTTTATCGCAGTCATTACAGCGCGGCAGGTGCCGTGGTGGCGCTGATGGGTGATATTACCCGCGAGCAGGCCGATGCGGTCGCCCGGCAATTGACCCATGCGCTTCCCGCTGCGAAAGGAGCCGCGAGTACAGCGATTCCGCCGGTGCCGGCATTGACGTCGGCGGTAGTGCGGTCTATCCCGTTCCCGGCCAAACAAAGTCAGATACTGATCGGGCAGCCGGGTGTGGAGCGCGGTGCGCTGGATTATTATGCGCTGTATGTGGGGAACTATATTCTCGGCGGCGGCGGATTCGATTCGCGGCTGATGAACGAAGTCCGGCAAAAACGCGGACTGGCTTATAGCGTGTACAGCTATTTCATGCCTATGCGCCAGGCCGGTGCGTTCCAGATCGGCTTGCAAACCCGGGCAGATCAGACCGATCAGGCTCTGCAGGTAGTGCGCCAGACACTGGCGGATTTCCTGGCCCAAGGGGTGACAGAGGATGAATTGACCCAGGCGAAAAACAATATCATCGGCGGATTCCCGTTGCGCATAGATAGCAACAAGGAAATCCTGGAATATCTGGCAGTCATCGGCTTTTATCACCTGCCGCTGACTTATCTGGATGATTTTCCAAAGCATGTGGCCGAGGTTACGGCCGAGCAGATCCGTACTGCATTTGCACGCCACATCCACCCTGATAAAATGGTAACTGTGGTGGTAGGGAGTCCGGTGACAGGCAAATGAAAGATAAAAGGCGCATATGAAAACAGCGCAGCGCAATCGTGTGCGCATCATCGGCGGGCAATGGCGCCGTCGTCTGCTGAGCTTTCCCGATGTCGAAGGTTTGCGGCCCACGGCTGATGCAGTGCGGGAGAAGTTGTTTAACTGGCTGGGGCAGGATTTGCCCGGCTGGCATTGTCTGGATCTGTTTGCGGGGAGTGGCGCGCTGGGGTTTGAAGCGGCTTCGCGCGGCGCGGCGCGTGTGGTCATGGTGGAAAGCAACCGGGCGGCCTGTATAGCGTTGCGGGCGAATCAGACCATGTTAAATGTAAACAATATTATTCTTGAATGCGCCGATGGGGTAAAATTGCTCTCTCAGTCTGCGCCGCTGTTGACGCAGCACAAATTTGATCTGGTGCTGATAGATCCGCCGTTCAAATTAGGTCTGCAAGCTGCGGTGCTGGCGATGTTGCCGCCTTTGCTGAATCCGGGGGCCTATGTTTACGTCGAGCATGACGGCAGTCTGCAGCTGCCGGACGGCTGGGTGGTCTGGCGCGAAGGGCGAGCGGGTCTGGCGTACTTTAATTTGCTGCAACAGGCTCAATATGATGGGTAATGGGTATGCATAAAATTGCGGTTTACCCCGGTACGTTCGATCCAGTGACATGCGGCCACGAAGATCTGGTTCGGCGCGCGACGCGGATATTCGACGAGATCGTGGTTGCAGTGGCGCTGGCAGGGCATAAGTGTCCGTTTTTCGAGCTGGATGAACGGGTGGCGATGGCGGAGCTGGTGTTCGCCGATATGCCGAATGTGCGCGTACTCGGTTTTTCGGGCCTGCTGATGGATTTTGTTGCGGCACAGCGGGCGCATATTGTATTGCGGGGCTTGCGGGCGGTATCGGATTTCGAGTATGAGTTCCAGTTGGCGGGAATGAATCGTAACCTCAATCCGCAAATTGAAACGGTGTTCATGACGCCAGCCGAGCAATTCATGTTTGTTTCCGCCAGCATGGTACGGGAAATCGCTGTGCTCGGCGGCGATGTCAGCCCGTTTGTCCATCCCGCGGTACTGGCTCGGCTACAGCAGAAAATGTCGGTTTAGATTAATTACCAAGAAGGAAGTTGTATGTCGCTAATGATTACTGATGAATGCATCAATTGTGATGTGTGTGAGCCGGAATGTCCTAACGAAGCGATTTCTCAGGGCGATTCGATTTATGAAATCGATCCCAATAAATGCACGGAATGCGTCGGCCACTATGATGCGCCCCAATGTGTCGAAGTCTGTCCGGTAGATTGTATTCCGGTCGGAATCGAAGAGACGCATGATCAACTGATGGATCGTTATCTGCACCTGACCGGACAGAAAGCCTGATCGCGGTGCTTTAGCCGATCTGTGTTTGCAGCCATGCGCGCAGATCGGCTATCTCGTTCATGCTGATTTCATGCGCCATCGGATAAAGGTGCATTTCCAGCTGCGATTCCGCCAGTCGGGCGTAACTCGCCTGGCTCAGACTTAGTGGAATAACATCGTCCCGGGTGCCGTGTGCAGCCCATATCGGCAGCGTTTGATTGACTGCCGCCGGTAATTGGGGCAGGTAAGCCGATAATGCTGCAATCCCCGCCAGCGGCAGGCCCAGAGTCAGGCCGCTATACAGTGCAACCGCTCCTCCCTGTGAAAAACCCGCCAATATTATTCTTGTGCTGCTGATATCCCGCGCTATTTCATGCCGGATCAAGTTAGCGACGATCTCTCTTGCCTGTGCAAATCCTGCGTCATCCTGTTCCCGGCTCAGATCGGGCTGGCATATGTCGTACCAGGCCGGCATGACATAACCGCCGTTAATGGTGACCGGTCGCGGCTCGGCATGAGGCAGGATGAAACGGACATCGGGCAGATCCAGCGCTTGGGCAACAGGCGCCAGATCGAAGCCGTCAGCACCCAGTCCATGCAGCATTATGATGCTGGCAGTGGCGGTGCCCGCGAGCAATTCGACCGGCGGTTTAGGCATGGTTAAATTGCTGTTCCAGAGCGATGACGCGCTGGCCGGCAGCCGTATCGGCTTTGCCTGCCTGACGCACGGCTTCGGCGTAACCTGCAAAAAATGCCGGCAAGGCTTTGACGATCAGGCGCTTACGTAAGCGGCTGGCGCCCTGGGCCGGCCATTCCGCGCGGTAATTGGCTTCGGGAATGGCGGAGCAGATTTTCATGCTCCAGCTGGGCTGGTGAATCTGCCATTCATGTGCGCGTACTACCATCGCATGCGCGTTCAGTGTTTCCACACCGACATAGGGCCCTATGTACTCTACTTGCAATGCCGCGGCTATCCCTGCCAGCATATTGTCCAAATGGGTCAATGCGTCGTTCAGCGCGGTATTGACGGGCACTGCATCCAGCCGGCTCTGCTCGGCAAGGTGGCGAATAAAATCTTTCATGGTGTCTGGGGAGGCTGAAAATTAAAAAACAGACAATTTTACCATAGAGAGATGTTTGCTCTATGATTCCAACTGGTTTATTCTTGTAGGATAAAATTTGTCGTACATATAAGAATTAATTTAATTGTTAAGGGGAGCGGTTTTGCAGTCCAATAAGCCCAGTTTGTTAATCGTAGATGATGATCCGTTGATCACCGACACGTTGAGTTTCGTGTTGTCGCGTGATTTCGAGGTATTCGTCGCAGACTCGCGGGCGCAGGTTAAAAGTTTGCTGACCCAGCTGGGCACGCCACCGCAGCTGGCTTTGATCGATTTGGGATTGCCGCCGATGCCGCATAAGCCGGATGAAGGATTTCATTTGATCAGCGATTTGCTGGGAGTCGCTCCCAATATCAAGATACTGGTGCTGTCAGGGCAGAATGACGAAGTAAATGCCCGCCATGCCCGAGCGCTGGGGGCAATCGATTTTGTCGGCAAACCCTGTGAACCTCAGCAAATCAAGGCGCTGTTATTCAGTGCATTAAAAATCCAGGATGTTGAACGCGAAGCGGTAACCGAAGCGCCAGCGGTGCAGTGCTGTATTGTCGGTATGAGTTACAAGCTGGAAAAGCTGCGGCAACAGGTAAATCAATATGCCAATGCGCCGTTTCCGGTGTTGATCGAAGGCGAGTCCGGCAGCGGCAAGGAGCTGGTAGCCGCCGGCCTACATCAGCAGGCGAATCGCGCTCATAAACCCTACCTTGCGCTGAATTGTGCCGCGATCTCGCCGACGCTGGTCGAACCCACTTTGTTCGGTTATTGTAAAGGCGCATTTACCGGCGCCGTTAACAATCGCGCCGGCTATTTTGAAGAAGCGAGCGAGGGCACGCTGTTTCTGGATGAGATCGGCGAATTGCCTTTGGAGCTGCAAGCCAAATTATTGCGCGTGCTGGAAAATGGCGAGTATCAACGTGTAGGTGAAACTCAGTCACGTATTTCTCATGCGCGCGTGGTTGCCGCGACGAATCGCGATTTGCGTCAGGAGATCAAAGCCGGGCGATTCCGGGCGGATTTGTATCACCGCCTCTCGGTCTTCGAGATTCGCGTTCCGCCGTTACGCGAACTGGGGACGGACAGGCTCGAATTGCTCAAGTATTTCCGCATGTTCTATGCGCGTGAAGCCGAGATGGCTGCCTTCATTCTGGATGCAGCAGCTGCCGAATTGTGGATGGATTATCATTTCCCCGGCAATGTGCGTGAATTGCGCAACATCGTCATCCGCCTGACGACCAAATATCCCGGTCAGCAGGTGGGGGTCGGGCAGCTCGAAGCCGAGCTGGATACGGATGTCGCGCCAGCCAACGATATTTTGCTGCCGGGCGACGGCAAGGCCTTGTATGAGCTGGCGCGCAAGCATTTGCAGACCATGGCGAACTTCCACCTCGACCTGACCCTGAAGGAATGGGAAAAGAGCTATGTGGATGCCGCACTGGCATTGACGCACGGCAATCTGTCGAAGGCAGCGAAAATGCTTGGTATCAACCGTACAACGCTCTATAGCCGCATGCAGAATTATCGTCAGGAAGGCGAGTCTGCCGAACTGGCGTAGTCCGGCGCAAATTTATTTTTGTGCTGTGCACTGTGGTGGCATTTGGAATCGAATCAGATAATTAATATAGGGTGGCAGGGGTGATGCGTTCAATAACTACAAATGCAGGCTGGGGAGTGCTGCTGGTATCGGCATTGTCCGGATGCGTGCCTCCCAATACGATCAGGCAATCAGCGGGACATATCCAGGCGAGCGCAGCGCCTGCGCCCGCAGAGACGGACATTCCGCCTCTGGTCAGAACGCTGCCGGACCTGCTCCGGCCAAAACCTCAGCAATATGCGCCGCTTTATACTGTTGTGGTGGACAACGTGCCGGTCAAGGAGCTGCTGTTTTCCCTCGCGCGCGATACGCGATACAACATTGACATCAGTCCTGGCATTACCGGTACAGTGACGCTGAATGCAGTCAACGAATCGCTGCCTGCAATACTGGAACGGGTGGCCCGCCAAGCCAATATCCGTTACAAAATGGAAGGCAAGACGCTTTCCATCATGCCAGATACGCCTTATATGCAGACTTACCGGATCAATTATGTGAACCTGTCGCGCAATACCGATTCCACTATTGGCGTCGCAGCCAAGATTGCCAGTACTGGTGGCGGGGTCGGCAAGGACGGCGATCAGGATGGCAATAGTTCTGCGACCACGGTGGCCAGCAAGTCGAATAACAATTTCTGGGACGTGCTGACCGACAATCTGCGCGCCATACTCATTTCTACCCGTTTGGCCAGCCAGCGACAGGAAGACAAGCAGCAGCGCGTCGATGCCGAACGCAATGTACGCAGCGAACGCTTGTTGCAGGCACAAGCCGTAGCACGTGCTGGGGCAGCAGCTCCCGGGCTGTATAAAGAGGTATTCGGGAGTTCGCTGTATTCCCCGCAAGCCGAGATGCTGTCGAAGAACGATGTCGTGGTAAATCCGGTAACGGGCACGGTGAGCGTGGTTGGCACCGAACGCCAGCAGCGTCTGATACAGAATTATCTGAGTAGCGTGAATCAGGCCAGTCAGCGCCAGGTATTGATCGAGGCAACCATCGTCGAGGTGACGCTGAAGGATCAGTACAAAATGGGGATAGACTGGCAGCGTGTGGTTGAAAGCGGCGGCGCAGGCTGGTTCTTCAGTACCAATGGTGCCGCCAGCACCAATCTGGCGAATACGCTCACGCCGTTCTTCAGCGGCGGATTCAAGGATCAGAAATACACAGCGACGCTGAATCTGCTGGAATCGTTTGGCAATTTGCGCGTGCTTTCCAGTCCTAAATTGATGGCGATCAACAATCAGACCGCCTTGCTCAAGGTGGTCGATAACCTGGTGTATTTTACGGTCAAGGCCGATACGGTGACTTCCAACAATACGGCACCGGTGACTACCTACACGACCACGCCGCAAACCGTGCCCGTCGGTCTGGTGATGAGTCTGACTCCGCAGATTTCGGAGAATGGCATGGTGACCTTGAATGTGCGCCCAACCATTTCACGCAAGGTGGGCGATGTGGTCGATCCCAATCCCAGCATCATTGCGCCGCTTACCAATAAAGTACCGGTGATCCAGGTGCGCGAAATGGAATCGGTGCTGCAAGTCGGCAGCGGGCAAACGGTGATTCTGGGCGGATTGATGCAGGATGACACTAACCGTGCCCGCGACGGCATCCCGGGTCTGTCGCGTCAGGAAGGCATCGGTGCATTGTTCGGCCAGCACGAGCGCAATGTGCAACAAACCGAATTGGTGATTTTCTTGCGGCCCACGGTGATTGCTACCCCGTCGCTCGAGAGCGACGAACTGAAGTCATTCAAGCGTTACTTGCCTAAGCCGGATCAGGAATTAGGCCAATTGGACAGTCGTAATTCATCGATGCCACAGCCATGAACTTATTGTGCGCAGATAATCAGCCCAGACAAAGTGCGAGTTCCTCTCGTCGGGGTGGGTTTGCCGCCTTAATCGTACTGGCGGGCGGACTGTTTGGTCAGGCAGATGCGGCGCCTCAGCTGCCTGCTGCCAACGCAGCCCTGTTTGAACAGGCGCCGTCAGCGCCAGGCAAACCATTAATTGTTTCCGTTGCGGCCAGCAGTCAAGCGGCAGCAGCAACGACCGGTTTGCGCTGGGGACAAGGCGTGCTGCAAAAAGACAGACGAGGTGCGGCAGCTTCGAAAACATCGCATCCTGCGCCGCCTCCGAAACATGCCGCCGGCTCCGCCGTTTCACTGACATCGATGCTCGATAAGGCCTGGCATGCTTATCAAGCAGGCGAATACAGTCTGGCGCACGAGTATTATGAGCAGGTGCTGGGCGGGGACGACAATGTGGATGTGCAGCTAGGTCTGGCCGTCATCGCTTTGCGGCAAAATCAGAGCGAGCAGGCGCGACAGCATTTTCAACGGGCATTAATGCTGGACCCACGTAATGTGACTGCGCTAGCCGGATTGGCCGCGTCAGGCGATGAGCTGCATGTCGCCGATACCGAAGCACAAATCAGGCAGCTGCTGGAGCAGCAGCCATCAGCCGCTTTGCAGTTCAGTCTCGGTAATTTGTACGCCGGACAACGCCGCTGGCGAGAAGCCGAAGCCGCGTATTTTGAGAGTTATCAGGCGAATACCCGTAATGCCGACTATGCTTATAATCTGGCGGTGAGTCTGGATTATTTGCGGCTGTATCCGGTCGCGCTGAACTATTATCTGAAGGCTCGGGAGCTGGCGTCAGGCGGAGGTGGGCATGGTGATGAATTACGTTTGAATAACCGTATCCGTCAATTGCAGGATGCAGTGAGCCAGTCCCGATGAACGTGACCAAGACGACCCGTTTGGGCGAGATTCTGGTGCAACAGGGCGCCATCACCCCGGACCAGTTACGCATCGCTATCAAGGAACAGCAGGACAATGGCGTGCCGATAGGGCGCCAGCTGATACAGCTGGGCTTTGTCACGGAAGCGGTGATACGCGACCAGCTGGCCAATACCAGCGGCCACATCAGTATCGATCTGGGCAATGTGATTGCGGATGCCGAAGCGCTGGATCTGGTGCCGAAAGCGTTCGCGCGCAGACATTATGTATTGCCGATCGCCTTCAACGGCGAATCGCAAACCCTGACTATCGCCATTACCGACATGTTCAACGTGGTGGCGCTGGATCAGTTGCGGGCGTTAATCGGTACTCATATCGAAATCGAGCTGGTGCTGGCAAGCGAAGCACAGTTGCTCGAAGCGGTGGACAAGTTTTATGGGTTCGAACTGTCGGTGGGCGGCATACTCCACGAAATCGAAACCGGCGAAATCGATTATCAGAGTATGGCGCTCAATACCGATAATTACACCCAGCCGGTGGTAAGGCTGATCGAAGCCTTGCTGGTAGACGCGGTCAAACATGGCGCATCGGATATCCATTTCGAGCCCGAACAGGCATTTTTGCGTATCCGTTATCGCATTGACGGCGTGCTGGAGCAGATACGCGCGCTGCATCACAGTTACTGGCCGGCAATGGCAGTGCGCCTGAAGGTGATGTCGGGGATGAACATTGCCGAGAACCGGGCACCGCAGGATGGGCGGTTTTCCCTTACCTTGCATGGGCGCCCGATTGATTTCCGGGCTTCGGTGCAGCCGACCATACATGGCGAGAACATCGTGCTGCGCATACTGGATCGCGAACGCGCGATCATGCCGCTGATGCAAATGAATCTGCCCGCCGACACCATGACATTGCTGTTGCTGATGCTGGCGCGCCCGGAAGGGGTCGTCATTGTGACCGGGCCGACCGGGTCGGGAAAAACCACTACGCTGTATTCGCTGCTCAATCACGTCAATCACGAGACCGTCAATATCATGACGCTGGAGGATCCGGTCGAATATCCGGTCGATCTGATGCGGCAAACTTCGGTGAACGAGACGATCAAGCTCGATTTTGCAAACGGTATCCGCTCCATCATGCGTCAGGACCCGGATATCATTCTGGTGGGCGAGATACGCGATCAGGATACCGCGCAAATGGCGTTTCGCGCAGCGATGACCGGGCATCAGGTTTTCACCACCCTGCATACGAACTCGGCGCTGGGCGTATTCCCCCGATTGCTGGATATCGGCATCGTGCCGGATATCATGGCCGGCAATATCATCGGTGTCATCGCCCAACGGCTGGTACGGGTATTGTGCTCGACCTGCCGGGTGGCTTATGTGCCGGAAGCTGACGAGCAGCAGTTGCTGGGCTGGAATCGCGCTACCCATCCGCCGATTTATCGCGCGGCAGGTTGTCCTGTGTGCAAAGGCAAGGGCTACCGCGGGCGCATGGCGCTGATGGAGTTATTGCCGCTGGATAACGAGCTGGACGAGCTGGTGGCGCGGCGGGCGAGCCAGGGGGAGATACGTACCCTGGCATTGTCGCGCGGCTATCGCACTTTGGCAGACGAAGGTATCGCGGCTGTGCTGGACGGTAAAACCAGTTTGCTGGAGGTGGCGCGCGTGGTCGACTTGACCCGCCGCGCCTGATTTATGCCCTATTTCAGTTACCATGCCATGGATCAGCAGGGCCGCAGCCATCGCGGGCGCTTATCAGCCGCAAACGAGGTCGACCTGGAATTGCGTCTGGCACGAACCGGCCTTGATTTGATTACATTGCGGATACTGGATAGCCGAGCCAGCGACTTTGCCCGCGGTGCAGCGAGCCGACGCGATCTGATCGCTTTCTGTTTCCATCTGGAGCAAATCAGCCGAGCCGGCATACCCATTCTCGACGGCATCCGCGACTTGCGGGATAGCACGGACAATACGCGTTTCCGCGATATTCTTACCGCATTGCTGGAAGATATGGAGGGCGGCAAGTTGATGTCGCAAGCGATGGCGGCGCATCCGGCGGTATTCGATACCCTGATGATCAGCCTGGTGAAAACCGGCGAACATACCGGCCTGATGCGAGAGGTGTTCGCCAGTTTGGGCGATACCTTGAAGCGGCAGGACGAACTTGCGGCACAGACCCAGCGCTTGCTGATTTACCCCGGCATGGTATTGGGGCTGGTGGGTGTAATCATTGTATTGTTACTGCTGTTCCTGGTGCCGCAGATCGTGCAACTGATGCAGGGCATGGGGTTGGCATTGCCGATACAGACGAGGGTGCTGCTGTGGTTATCGCAGATGCTGAAAATAATCTGGCCGCTGCTGCTGATCGTCCCGGTCGTGGCCGGCATGACGGGTTTATGGATATTGCGGCGCAGCGAGCGCGCCAGATTCTGGGCGGACGACGTCAAATTGCATCTGCCGGTAGTCGGCAGCATCTTGTATAAGATCGCGCTGGCCCGTTTTGCCAATTTTTTTGCACTGATGTATCGCTCCGGTATCAGCATACTGGATGCGCTCGCCGTGGGCGAAACCCTGGCGGTGAATCGCGTCGTGGCGGATGCTATCCAGCGTGCGCGGGTACGCATCGGCAATGGCGAGAGTCTGAGCGAGAGTTTTCAAAGCTCAAGCGTGTTTCCGCCGTTGGTGATACGCATGCTGCGTGTGGGCGAAACGACGGGCGCGCTGGATACGGCGCTGGAAAACGTCAATTATTTCTATAGTCGTGAAGTCAGGGAATCCACCGAGCGCGCGCTGAAATTGCTGGAACCCGCATTGACGCTTATTCTCGGTTCGATCATGGCTTTGATCGTCGGTTCGGTATTGTTGCCCATGTACGACGTGTTAGGAACGGTCAAATTATGAATGCCGTTCTGAATCTGATTTCTCCGCACTTGCTGGTCTATCTGAGCGTGCAGGGCGTCAGCCTGGCTTGCCAGCGGCGCGGGAAATTCCATTTCATCGGCGAGTTCGTTGCAGATGAGGAGGGTTACCAGGCATTTTTCGAAGCTTTGGGGCGATTCAGGCATGCCAAACTTTCCATCCTGGTGGATGGGGTGGATGAGCAATATCATGCTGAAAGCCTGCCGCATGTGTTTGGCGCTGCGCGTGCGCAAATGCTGGCGCGGCGCTTGCGCCAGGTAAGCCGGGATAGCGCTTATGCCGTCGTCTGGTATCAGGGACGTGAAGACGATGGACGGCGCGATGACCGCTACCTGTTCGTATCGCTGAATACGCTGGAATGGGCGCAAGCGTGGCTGGACCTGCTGGCGCAGCATGCTGTTCATCTTGCGCTGCTGACCACCGTGCCGCTGGTGAGCCATGCGCTGGTACGTTATTTGTCGCCGGAATCTGCGCCATTGCTCTGGGTGACGCAGCAAAGCGGCGGTACACGGTTGTCGTTTTTCAGTCATAACCGTTTGCTGTTTTCGCGGCTGTGCACGCCGGAATCCAGTCAGACAGCGGATAAGCTGGCTGAGGAAATCATCAAGACGCGTTATTATCTGACCAGTCACCAGTATTTGCCGCATCAAAGTCCGCTGGCTGTCGCCGTGCTGGATACGCAGCAGGATTATGAACGCTTATGCCAGATACTGAATCAGGATACCGGTCTGGATTTGACCTGTCAGGTACGTGCCAGCGATGTTCTGGCGCAACGGCTGCGGGTAAATGCCAGCGATTTGCACCGTTACAAAGACAGCCTGCATCTGGCGGCGCTCGGACGCTATTCGACGGCAGTCAATCTGGCCACGCCGGCGATGACGCTGGGGTATCGGCAAATGCAATGGCGGCGCGGTTTGTATATGGCTGCTGTGGCGTGTCTGGCTGCCGCCGGGCTAGCGGGCGGCTATCTGTCCTATCAGCGTGATCAGCTTGCTGCGACGGTACAGCAAACGCAGTCAGAGCTGGGTCGGCAACAGCAGCGTTATCACGAAATATTGGCAGCAATGCCGGCTACGCCGGTTGCGCCCGTTGAATTGAAGACAGCGGTGGAAGCCGCGCAGACACTGTACAGCGCGCCACAACCGATGACCGGTTTCGCGGTGTTAAGCGACGCACTGGCGCAGCGCCCCCGCATCGCTGTGACACGGCTGTCATGGCAGGCGCAGGAGGTTGATCGTCGCCGGGATGGCGGCCAGGCATTGTATGTCGATGGCGAAGTGCATCCGTTCGCGGGAGACTATCGTGCGGCGCTGACGGATATTGATGGCCTGGTTGCCGAGCTGCGGCGCCATCCGCGTGTTGAGGCGGTGGATGTGATCAGCATGCCCATTAACCGGGATCCAAAATTGTCGCTGCATCAGTCTACGCAAACGCAGATGACGCGCGCTGCGTTCAAGCTGAAACTGGTATTGCGAGCGGCATCATGAAACATATACTGATAACTTCCCGTCTGATATTGCCTTTCCTCAGTCTGCTTATGGCGCTGGGCGTCGCTGCCGGATGGGTTTATCAGCGCATGCAGATGGTCGAGAGCGTGCAGTTGCAACAGCAGCAGGCGCAGGCTGAATTGGCTGCGGTGAATCAGCGCATCGCCCAGTCCGCAATGGATAAGCAATGGGTAGCGCGTTATCTGGACGAATATCGCCGCTTGCAGCGTAACGGCTTTATAGGTGACGATCAGCGTCTGGAGTGGAATCAGGAGTTGATGTCCGCGAGTGCCAGTCTGGGCCTGACGGCAGTGAGTTTCGATATCGCCCCGCAGCAGCCTCATCATCCTGAGCCGGGCGGGGCATTCAAATTGATGGATACCCCGGTGCAGTTCACCGCTGACATTGCGCATGAGGGCGTTTTTGCCCGGTTGCTGGAGGATTTGCGCAGCCAGGGACACGGCATCTTTACGGTACGCGAATGCACACTGCTTCATGCAGCCGAGACGCTGCCGTTGCAGACCCGATGCGTGTTCGAGTGGCATACCCTGATGCAGGGAGGCGTGTCATGAAATATTACGGCATCGCCCTCGTGGCGGGCTGGCTGCTTGCAGCCAATACGCTGGCGGCCCAGCCTGTGGGGAGGTTGTTTTATACGCCGCAACAGCGCCTGCAGCTCGACATGCAGCATAAGCCGCGAGTTCATCATGCAGCAGCTATTGTGTATGGGGACACGCATTATAACGGTTACGTCATACGCAGCGATGGCATAAATACGTTATGGGTAAATGGTCAGACCCGCTATGTCGATCATGCTGCGAATAATCCTGCGCGCCTGAAACTGCCTGCCACGCCGGTATTGAAACCGGGGCAGGCGTTTGACAGGCAGGCAGGGCGAGTGCTGGAGCCGTATGAAATTGCCACGCCGGCGGAACGGCCGGCCATTCCGGCTGTACCGCTGCCATCGCCGCTTGCCGACGACGGGAATGATGCGGCAGTGCAGGCTGATAATGTTGCGGTGCACTGATTACCGCCAGCGCGGGACGGTGCTGCTGGTGCTGGCGATCATCATGAGCATGGTGACGCTGGGCTGGCTGTATGGGCGGGCGGCGAATCGGCATGCCGCCGATGCGGTTACTGCCGGAGCGCTGGCAGTAGCGCGAATTGCGCTGATAGGCCGTGCCGTAGTTGATGCTAATCGCCCCGGCAGTTTGCCGTGCCCGGATGCCAACAATGACGGTGTTGCCGATTTATTAAGCGGTACGCAATGCCCCAGCTATATTGGCCGTCTGCCCTGGCGCACCCTGGGGTTGAGCGATATCCGCGATGGCGATGGCGAACGCTTATGGTATGCGCTGTCCCGCGACACGGGCGACACCCCGTCCCAGATTATAAATAGTCAGGCGACAACCGGATTGTTGCAGGTTAACGGCAATGTGAATATGGTTGCCGTATTGTTTTCACCGGGCGTTGCCATTGACCCTCAACAGCGCGGTACGCTGACGCAACAGCTTGCCGTCGGCAATTATCTGGAGGACGGTAACGCGGATGGGGATAATGCGTATGTGGCCAAAACGGCACCAGACCCGGCGTTTGACGACAGGGTGATGAGCGTTTCCAGTGCGGAGATGTTCCGCAATGTCGAGCGGCTGGTATTGCAGCAGATCGCAGCGAATCTGGCCCAGTATGCGGCGCAGTATCATGCTTATCCATTTGCCGGCGATCAGTCCGGTAATGCCCAGCCCAATCAGCTGGCCGGTTACATTCCCTATAATACGCTGTCATTCGCACCCGGCAACGCGCTGGTGCTGAATGGCTGGCTGCAGCTGATATTGCCGCCGTCCTCGCCGCCTTTGCCGCAAGTGCAGCCTTACATTGTTTCTGCGGCGCAGGATAATGTACAAATCAATCTTGAGTACTGTGGCGGAAACATGGCGCTGAACAAAACTATGGTGGTGCATTGTGGCTAAGGCGCAGGCCGGTTTTTCGCTGATGGAACTTGCACTGGTGCTGGTGATCCTGACGCTGGCGCTCGGCGGCGCGCTGGTGCCGCTCAATGCGCAGATCGAACAGCGCCGGCAGGCTGAAACCACGCAGCTGCTGAATGAAGTCAACGATGCCCTGCTGGGTTTTGCCATCCGCAACGGGCGGTTGCCGTGTCCGGCTTCGGCGGCAAGTAACGGTAGCGAAAGTCCGCAAGGCGGCGGGATGTGTACCAATCCCTATGATGGCTATGTACCCGCGGTGAGTCTGGGATTGGGCCACCTTGATGTGCAAGGCTACCTGCTCGATGCCTGGGGGAATCGGGTACGTTATGCTGTGGCTAAAGCGAATAGTTCGGCATTTACTACTGCAAATGGCATGAAAAATGCCGGTCTGGCCGTATTGCAATCGGAACTGGCAGTGTGCGCATCGGCGACAGGTACCACTTCGGCAGGTTGCGGTTCGGCACCGGCATTGACTTCCGCGACTAATAACGCACCTCCTGCAGTGATATTTTCATTGGGTAAAAACGGGGCGGCTGGCAGCGCGAGTGCGGATGAAGCCGCCAATCTGGATAACAACCCCGTATTCGTCAGTCACACGCCTATGCCGGCAGGTGCACAAACGGGAGAATTTGATGATATGGTAATATGGCTATCGCCCAATATTTTGTATGGGCAGATGGTTAACGCAGGACAACTGCCCTAGAACGATATAGGGGGCATGCCTCAATCTGACACAGCAAGGAGAAGCGCGGGTGGCACCAACTACAATCCAATTAATCGGTGCTGTACTGTTTGCGGTCGCCATCCTGCATACCTTCTCGACCAGGTTCTTCGAGCACTTGGCACACACCCGTCCGGCTCATGCGGGACTGTGGCACCTGCTGGGCGAAGTCGAAGTGGTTTTTGGTTTCTGGGCCATGGTTTTAGCCGTGGCCATGTTCGCCATCGACGGTGCAGCGGCTACAACGCATTACATCGACTCGCGTAACTTTACCGAGCCGATGTTCGTCTTCGCCATTATGGTCATCGCGGGCACCCGTCCGATTCTGCAGACTGCAATGACCGCTGTGCGGCTTGCTGCGCATGCCATGCCATTACCCGGCAGTATGAGTACCTACATCGTGGTGATGATATTTGTACCCTTGTTGGGATCGTTCATCACTGAGCCTGCGGCCATGACACTGGCTGCACTGATCCTGGCCGACCGCTTTTTTTCGCGCGGTATTTCGACCCGCCTCAAGTATGTGACGCTGGGCGTGTTGTTTGTGAATGTCTCCATCGGCGGCACGCTGACACCGTTTGCTGCACCGCCGGTGCTGATGGTGGCTGGCAAATGGGGTTGGGACATCAGTTTCATGATGACCGTGTTCGGCTGGAAAGCGGCTGTCGCCGTTGTGATCAATGCTCTTGGTGCGGCGCTGCTGTTTCGCAAGGAGCTAGCCGGACTCTCGCCAGCAACCAGCAGTAACGGCGTGGGTCCGGTGCCGCTTGCATTGGTCATCGCTCATTTGGTTTTTCTCGTGGGTGTTGTGATGTTTGCACACCATCCGGCAATCTTCATGAGCCTGTTCCTTTTTTTTCTCGGCGTAGCCAGTGCCTACCAACGCCATCAAGACCGCCTGATCCTGCGTGAAGGGCTGCTGGTCGCCTTCTTTCTGGCCGGGCTGGTGGTATTGGGTGGCCAGCAACAGTGGTGGCTGCAACCGGTGCTGATGAGCATGAACAGTGATGCGGTGTTCTTCGGAGCGGTCACCCTGACGGCTTTCACCGACAATGCGGCGCTAACCTATCTCGGCTCCCTGGTTGAAGGGCTGTCTGACAGTTTCAAGTATGCCCTGGTCGCCGGAGCGGTGACTGGCGGCGGTCTGACCATCATCGCCAACGCACCCAATCCGGCCGGCATTTCTATCTTGCGCAGGCATTTTGAAGATGAAGCGGTGAGTCCGATGGGCTTGCTGTTTGCGGCCTTGTTACCCACCATGGTTGCCGCCTTGGCATTCAAATATCTGTGAGGGCTTGCTGCGATGAGAAATTCCCCTGTGGCTGAAGCAAAGATAGTGATCCCGGCACATCCCTTGGCATCCGATGAGTCGCCTGCTTGGCACGCCCAGCCACTGGACGAGGTGTTGCATACGCTGTCCGTCATGACCAGCACTGGTCTAAGCTGCGAGGAGGCCGCACGGCGTCTTGAGCAATACGGCCGCAACAGCCTGCCGGCATCAAAGCGGCGCGGCCCCTGGCTGCGCCTGGCTTTGCAATTCCACAACCCCTTGATCTATGTGCTGCTGGTTGCCGGTGCCATCACGTTTGGGCTTAAGGACTACGTGGATACAGTGGTAATCGTGGGTGTGGTGCTCATCAACGCCGTGATCGGTTTCATTCAGGAAGGCAAGGCAGAGAAAGCGCTGGAAGCGGTGAGCGCCATGTTGGCCAGTCACGCCACGGTGCTGCGCGAGGGTGAGCGGCACGAGATCGACGCCACTCTGCTGGTGCCGGGCGATATCGTGTTGCTGGAGTCCGGTGTTCGAGTGCCGGCCGACCTGCGTCTGGTGCGCGTGAAAAACCTGCGCGTCAACGAAGCCGCCCTCACCGGCGAGTCGGTTCCGGTGGACAAGGTCACGGAACCGGCAGACGAGGATGCATCTATCGGTGATCGTACCTGCATGGCCTATGCCGGCACGGTGGTCAGCTTCGGCCAGGCGCATGGCGTGGTGGTTGGTACGGGCGCAGCGACCGAGATGGGCCACATCGGCCAGCTGGTCGGCGAGGTCCGGACGCTGGTTACGCCGCTCACCCGCAGGCTCGATCAATTCGCCCGACAGATCACGCTGTTCATTCTGGCGGCAGGTCTGATCACGTTTCTTTACGGGCATTTCGTGCGCCAGATGCCGGTTCTCGACATATTTCTGGCGGTCGTCGGATTGGCGGTAGCGGCCATTCCCGAGGGATTGCCGGCTGTCGTAACCATCGTGCTGGCCATCGGCACCCGCGTCATGGCCCGTAATAACGCTGTCATTCGGCGGTTACCGGCCGTGGAGACTCTGGGCTCGGTTACCGTGATCTGCTCGGACAAGACCGGTACGCTCACCCGAAATGAAATGACCGCCGTGCGTGTCATGCTACCCAGCCTCACTCTGGAAGTGAGCGGTACCGGCTATGCGCCCGAGGGCGGCTTCCATCGTGACGGTGTGGCTGTGGACTTTGTGCAGGATGACTTGCTGCAAGGGCTGGCCCGTTGCGCCTTGCTATGCAACGATGCACAGCTTAAGCATGATGAAGCGACAGGCTGGCAGCTCGTGGGCGACCCTACCGAAGGGGCTCTGCTGACGCTTGCCCACAAGGCCAGGCTTGATCCTCTCGAAACTGCTGCGGCAATGCCCCGGATTGATGAAATTCCTTTCGAGTCGGAACACCGTTTCATGGCTACGTTACATCACGATCATGCGGGACACGCCTTCGTGTTGCTCAAGGGTGCGCCGGAGCGCGTGCTCGATCTGTGCGTGCAGGATGCCACCGGCCAACCACTCGATCGCAGCGCCTGGGAAGCGAGCATGGAAGCCGCCGCCGGCGCCGGACAGCGTGTATTGGCGCTGGCGCGCTGCGAGATGCCTGCCGGCACGACGGCACTTTCCATGACCGACATCACCCGGCGCTTCACCTTGCTGGGACTGACTGGTCTTATCGATCCGCCACGGGAGGAAGCCATTGCAGCGGTGGCCGAATGCCAACGCGCCGGACTGCGTGTCAAGATGATCACAGGTGACCATGTCGTCACGGCGGCGGCCATCGGACGGCAACTCGGGCTTCGGGCTGATCGCGCTCTCACAGGTGAAGCAGTTCAGACGATGGATGCCGTGGCCCTTGGGCGCGCCAGCCTCGAAACCGATGTATTTGCCCGCGCCAGCCCCGAGCACAAGCTGCGCCTGGTGGCAGCTTTGCAGGCCCAGGGTGAGCTGGTCGCCATGACCGGCGACGGTGTCAATGACGCGCCGGCGCTCAAGGCTGCCGACATTGGCGTGGCCATGGGACAAAAGGGAACGGATGCTGCGCGTGAGGCCGCCGATCTGGTGCTTACCGATGACAATTTCGCGACTATCGCGCGGGCCGTGCGCGAAGGCCGCGTCGTATTCGACAATATCAAGAAGTCATTGCTCTTCATGCTTCCAACCAACAGCGGCGAGGCCGGTGTGATCCTGCTGGCGGTCTTCGCCGGACTGGCGCTGCCGGTCACTGCCGGCCAGATTCTGTGGGTGAACACGGTCACGGCGGTAACGCTGTCGTTGGCGCTGGCTTTCGAGCCAGCCGAGCCGGGCGTCATGCGCCGCCCGCCGCGCCGCCCCTCGGAACCATTGATTACGCGGGTACTGGCCTTCCGCATCGCCTACGTCAGCTTGTTGATGATCGGGGTGACCTTTGCCGTGTTCGAATGGGAACTCATGCGCGGAAGCAGCATTGAGGTAGCGCGCACGGCTGCAGTGAATATGCTGGTCGTCGGCGAGTTCGTTTACCTGTTCAACGTACGCCACTTCACCGCCCATGCCTTTACCCGGGATATTTTTACCGGCAACCCGGTGGCTTTCTGGATGAGCGCGCTGTTGATCGGCTTCCAGCTCCTGTTCACCTACGCGCCCCCGATGCAGCAGTTGTTTCAGACCGCAGCGCTGGATGCAGTTTCCTGGCTGGTCATCCTCGCGTTGGGGCTTGGCAAGTTCCTCGCAGTGGAAGCGGAAAAGGCCGTGCTGCGGCGCTTGAATGTTCAGAGCATGTAGCCTTCGGCGATTATCGATAATGCGGCTTTGACGTATCTGGGATCGCTGATCGGGGGGGGTGTCCGATCCGGCCAAATATATGCTGGTGGCCGGGGCGGTGATCGGTGGTCTCACGGTCATTGCCAATGCACCCAACCCGGCAGGTGTGGCATTGCTCCAGTACGGGTTTGCAGACCAGTCCATAGGCGCCGCCGGCCTGCTGTCGGGGGCGTTACCGCCTATGCTTGTCGCGGCGGGCGGTTTGCTGTTATAGCAGCAGCTTCACTGATCGAATTCAAGGCGAAGCAGACCATGCCTTCCGCATTATTTGCCAGCTTCAAGCTGTAGCCATGCTGTTGGGCCTGTTTTGCCGCCTGATACAGGCCGATTCCCAGACCGTGAGCCGAATCCACCGGGGCTTCGAACAAATACAGCACGACATTGTCGGTTACGGCCGCACCGGTATCGCAGACGCTGAGGGTGATTTGCGCTTCGCAGGCAAGATACACGGTGATCTGTATGGACGGATCCTGCTGTTGTTTGCGTAGCGCATTCGCGATCAGATTGTCCAGCACGCTATCAAATAATTCCTGCGGCAATTCACAATCGTAGGCAATCAGCGGTGCATGGAATTTGATAGTGGCATGGGCATAGCGCTCGCATAGGTGTTGCCACCATTGCGTTGCCCGGATTAGGCGGTTGTCAGTGCGTTGTGGAGCTTGCAGTTTGTCGAGCGTGTTCTGCAAGCGCTGCGTCATCTGCGGCAATTGGCGTTGCATCAGTGCCAGCAGCGCATCGGCCTGATCGGGTCGGCTGCCTTGAGCGGCCGAAACCAGCGCATTCATTGATTGCAGCAGATTTTTGACGTCGTGCGTCAGGCGCGCGCCGGTTTCATGGATGCATTGGGTATAGGCGTGATTGCGCAGTTCCTGTTCCCGTAACTTGGCTTCATAAAAGTAACCCAGCAGCTCGGATAGCAAGCGAGCATGGATTTGCAAGGCTGGCGAGAGTGGGCGTGCGGTATACCAGTTCAGCGTCAGTTGATGATGGCTGTAACTGAATTGATGCGATGTGGATAATCCGATCAGGCCATGCTGTTTATCGGTGCGCCAGCCGACGCCCGCCAGCCAGGGCAGTGCAGCCAGATGGTCTACCGATTGCTGAATAAACGCTTGGGGGTCTGTTTCGTTCTCGGCGAATTGCGCCAGTTGGGCGATCCACTGTTCGAAAGGCAATCCGACAGTAAGCAGATAGCGGGATAATAATTGCCCCAAGCCACTGAATCCGGCATGGGGATTCCATAGCCAGCTGAGCAATATCAGGATCGAGGCGAGGGTAAACAGCGTCAGCATCAGCGCCTGTAAATATGGCATGCGCATTACTGCGATGACGGTAAAACTTCCCAGTACCAGTACCAGTACCAGTAAAAACAGCATCAAGCCGTAAAACAGATCGACCACGCTCAAGGATTGCAGACTGGCTGGACTGGGGCGGATCAGTAATACTGCGAGCGGCAAGAGCAGCAACAGGAAGCGTACCGTATACCGCAAGATGGGTGGAGGCTGATTGGTGTGAAAAATCTGCAGCATCACCCATGCCGCGAGGATTGCCAGCAAATAGGTCAGCGCCAGCGAATATACCCAGCGTTGACGACGGGTGCGCATATCGACCGCATTGGCGCCGATCAGGCCGATAAGCGCGGCAATCCACAGCGCGATCAGCCACCAGTCCAGTAGTATCAGCATGCCCCCGGCGGCGATCGGCAGAATGACGATACGGGGATTAATGGATCTGATGCTGGTAAACAGGGGTTGCCAGTACAGAAAGGCAGCGTAGTGCAACAACAGAAACCCGCGCGACCAATAGCTGTCCAGACCGAACGCAATAGCGCCGTGAAGTGTCAGCAGCATGATACCCAGCCAGCGGTCGGTGGGTATCCTGTTAAACGCAGGCAAAGGTCTCATCTATTTTAGGGTTATGATTTTAAAGGTGCGCAGATAAGGTGACGAGTATGCTTACGCACGTATCGTGCCAGTTTATCGTGTTTTATTGTGCCTGTGCAAAAGTAACGTATCTGTAAAGACATTATCGAAATTTCATCATTTATGGCGAGATTTGGTCTTGCCGGGAGGGTGTTTTTGAGCAGGTTTTATGGTATTTTTGTACTTGGTTGATGTTTGTGGATTTGGTGCAATCCTTGCTTTTGAAGCTGACATAACAAAATAACGCTAAATATCGGGAGAATAAATCATGGTCAGCACGAAGCGGCAAAGTGGTTTTACGTTGATAGAAATCGCCATTGTCCTGGTGATCGTCGGTTTGCTGTTGGGCGGGATACTCAAAGGGCAGGAGCTTATTACCCAGGCCAAGATCCGCAATGTGGTGAACGATTTTAACGGCACATCGGCAGCCTATTACGCCTATCAGGATCGATATCGGGCGATACCGGGGGATGATATCAATGCGGCGACACGCTGGACGAAACCTCAGGCGACTTCCGGCGACGGCAATGGCGTAGTCAGCGGTAATTATTATGATATCGCGGGAAGAAGTGAAACCGCCTATTTCTGGCAGGACTTACGCTTGAGCGGTCTTATTGCCGGGGCCGGAACGGATACTGCGCCCCCGCAAAATGCGGCGACGGGCATTACCGGTGTGCAAAACAGCGGTGCAATGGGTTTGTCGGGTCTGGTGGTGTGCTCATCAAATTTGCCGGCAAAAATCGCACAGGCCGTGGACAGCCAGTTTGATGACGGTGTCGGCACGACCGGGCAAGTCAGGGCTGCGGTTGCTGGCGCGGGTGCGCAAGGGACGGCGAACGCGCCGGCGGTAGATCAGAATACCGCCGCAACTGATTATGTAGATAACGGAACCAATCTGTACGTGGTCTGCAAGAACATTTAACCCTGCAACAGCTGTATTTCCGCGGTAGCCAGATTTTCCGGGATGCCGCGCAATACCAGTACGTCACCGGCAAGTATCTGCATATCGGGCTGAGGGTCGAGGCCGCGGATATTGCGGCGACGCACCACCAGTACTTCCACGCCCAGTTCTGCCAGTCCGGTTTGCTCAATGGTCTTGCCTGCCGCTGCCGCCTGCTCGGTGATGAGCACTGAGAGCAGACGCGGTTGTGCGGTTTCGTTCAATTGCGCATCTTCGTCCGTGGCGCCGCGGAAGAAGCCGCGCAGCAAGCCATAGCGTTGTTCACGTACATTCCGCAGCTTTTTCAGCACGCGGCTCAACGGCACGCCGAGCAGTAACAGCGCATGCGAAGCCAGCATCAGCGAGCCTTCGAGAACCTCAGGCACCACGGCGGCAGCGCCGGCCTGTTTGAGCGTGTCGAGATCGGTTTCATCCAGCGTGCGCACGATGACGGGCAGATCCGGGCGGATTTCCTGCACCAGACTCAGAATCTTCATCGCAGCATGGAGGTCGGCAAAGGTGACGACCATGCCGCGCGCCCGGTTGAGTCCTGCGGCCATCAGTACTTCGCGGCGCGAGGCGTCGCCGAATACGACGGTCTCGCCTGCGGCCGAGGCAGCCTTGACGCGGGACGGGTCTGCATCGAGTGCGATATAGGCGATATCTTCCGATTCCAGCAGCCTGGCCAGACTTTGCCCGCTGCGGCCGTAACCGCATACGATCAGGTGGCCATCCGCGCCCATGCTTTTGATGGCGATGTCATGCAGATCGCGGGCCCGCCCGGCCCATTCTGCACCGCACAGGCGGCGGGTGAGAGCGTCCGTGTTCTGAATGATGATAGGGGCGAGCATCATCGACAGTACCATCGCGGCGAGCACTATCTGTAACGGCGTGCCGCCGATCAGTCCTAATCCGCCTGCCTGGGCCAGTAACACGAAACCGAATTCCCCTGCCTGGGCCAGACCCAATGCGGTGCGGGTAGCCACGGGTGATTCATTGCCGAAAGCACGCCCGATACTCCAGACGATGGCGGTTTTGCTGAGTATGAGCGCGATGAGGGTGATGCTGACCCAGATCCAGTGGTGCCATACTTCATGCAAGTCCAGCAGCATGCCGATGGTGATGAAAAACAGGCCCAGCAATACGTCGCGGAATGGTTTGATGTCGTCTTCCACCTGATAGCGAAATTCGGTTTCGGAAATCAGCATGCCGGCCAGAAATGCGCCCAGTGCCAGCGACAGGCCGGCTTGATCGGTAAGATAGGCCAGTCCTAGCGTGATGAGCAGCACATTGAGCATGAACAGCTCGGATGATTTGTGGCCGGCAACCCAGCTGAACCACGGGCGCATTAATTTCTGACCGACGAACAATAACAATATCAATACCAGTATCGCCTTGGCGCCCGCGATCATCAGCGATTCCCAGAGCTGCGCCCCGCCGGATGCCAGTGTCGGCGTGAGAATCAGCAAGGGAACGACCGCCAGATCCTGGAACAGCAATACGGCGATCATCTGTCGGCCATGTTCGGACTGTAATGCCAATCGTTCGGCCAGCATCTTGCTGACGATGGCGGTGGACGACATGGCTAATGCGCCACCCAGGGCCAGGCCCGCGGTCCAGGGAAGGCCAACGCTGGTGGCGATAAGGATGACCAGTAAAATGAAACTCAACACCTGCGCGCCGCCGAAACCGAATACCGTGGTGCGGATGGCTTTGAGTTTGGGCAGGCTGAATTCCAGGCCGATGCTGAACATGAGGAAGACAACGCCGAATTCGGCCAGATGGCGGGTTTCCGGGCTGTCAGGAAGCCAATTGAGGGTGTGCGGCCCCATTAAAATGCCGACCAGCAGGAAACCCAGCATGGATGGCAATTGCCAGGCGCGAAACAGCGCCGATACCACGACGGCAGCGGCCAATAACAGGATGACGAGGCTAAGAGTAGAGTGCATAGCCGGAAGATTAGAGGCAAGTGGCCGTTGCTGCAAGCATTTGACGCTGATGCAGGCTTGTCCTGATGCGACTCGGGCTTGAAAAGACTGGTGCGGCCTTTTGTTTCGTATGGGGATTTTGTGATGTCAGGTACGAATATTGCTCCGAAACGCTTTGCAAAATGGCGCTGCCAGACAAATCAGGCTCGGTGACCGACCGTCAAACTGGCGCATCCTGCGCAATCATTGCGTGAACTTATGGAGTATCCGGGGTAAAATAAGCATTCTAATTAAGAAGTTTAATGATTATGTCTAATTTACCTACTGCCGAGTTCGATGCGGATGCCGCCTTGAGTTTGGCGCAACGAGTGCTGACCATAGAAGCGGAAGCGGTAATGGCGATGCGCGATCGCCTGGATGGTCAATTTGTCGAGGCGATGGCATTGATCCTGGGCTGCCGCGGCCGCGTGGTCGTCAGCGGCATGGGTAAATCCGGACATGTGGGCGGCAAGATCGCTGCAACGCTGGCGAGTACGGGGACTCCGGCGTTTTTCGTGCATCCGGGCGAGGCCAGTCACGGTGATCTGGGCATGATAACGCACGAAGATGTGTGTATCGCCTTGTCCAATTCGGGCGAGAGCGCGGAGCTGACTGCGATCGTGCCGCTAATCAAGCGCCGCGGCGCGCGGCTGATCGCCATGACCGGCAACCCGCAGTCAACCCTCGCGCGCGAAGCGGATGTGCATCTGGATGCCAGCGTGGCACAGGAAGCCTGTCCACTTAATCTGGCGCCTACCGCGAGTACCACGGCAGCATTGGCGTTGGGCGATGCGCTGGCGATCGCGTTGCTGGAAGCGCGCGGTTTCGGTTCGGAGGATTTTGCTCGTACCCATCCCGGCGGCTCGCTGGGGCGGCGTTTGCTGGTGCATGTGCGCGACATCATGCATTACGGCAACGAACTGCCTGCCGTACCGCAAACCGCCTTGCTGCCCGCGGCATTGCTGGAAATGACGAGTAAGGGCTTGGGCATGACCGCCGTCGTCGACGATGCGCAGCATGCGGTGGGTATTATTACCGACGGCGATTTGCGCCGGATATTGGAAAAATCGATTGACGTACGTCTGGCCAAGGCGCACGAAGTCATGTCGGTCAATCCGCGTGTCATCAGTCAGGGCCAGCTGGCCGTTGCTGCCGTGGAGAAAATGCAGAGCCACAATATCAATGGCTTGCTGGTGGTTGACGAAGCGGGCAAGCTGGTGGGCGCGTTGAACATGCTCGATCTACTGCGGGCGGGGATCGTTTAAGCGGATGGACAGGTCATGAATCAGGCACATCAGCGCGCACTTCCGGTCAAACTTGCCATTTTCGATGTCGATGGCGTCATGACCGATGGCAGCCTATTCTTTTGCGACGACGGTAAGGAATACAAGGCGTTTAATTCGCTGGACGGGCATGGCCTGAAAATGCTCAGGCAGACAGGGATCGAGAGCGCAATTATTACCGGGCGCAATTCGCAAGTGGTGACCCACAGGGCGAAAAATCTGGGTATCCACCATGTTTATCAAGGGGTGGATAACAAGCTCGATGCGTACCGGCATTTGCTGGACAAACTGGGGTTGCAGATGGTGCAGACTGCCTACATGGGCGACGATGTGATCGATTTGCCGATCATGACGCGCTGCGGCTTGGCGATCAGCGTGCCCGCAGCGCCCTGTGAGGTGCAGCAATATGCGCATCTGGTCACACAGCGCGAGGGCGGGCACGGCGCTGTGCGTGAGGCCTGCGAATTCATCATGAAGGCGCAAGGGCATTATGCCGCCTTGCTGGCAGAATATCTGCGATGAACACTCGGCCGCTGTATTGGTTTCCGCTGACCATTATTGCCGTGCTGGCCGCATTGACTACGTGGCTGCAATTTGCCGTGCAAACCTCGAGTCCGGGATTGCTGTCGAACGGACGGCATGTCGCCGATTATATGATCGAGAATTTCGTAGTGTCGCGGACCAATCTGGCGGGACAGGTGATCTACACGTTGCATGCAGATCATGCCGAGCATTATCTGGATGACGATACGACGCATTTAACCCGTCCGCATCTGGTCGCACATGACGATCAGCAGGGCAGCGCCGATATCCGTTCCAGCCGGGCATTCGTTACAGCACAGGGCAAGCAGGTGAATTTTATCGGTCATGTGGTGCTGGTGCGCGATGCGCACGATCAGCAGGGGCCGTTGACGCTGACTACCGAGTACCTCGAAGCGATACCCGATCAGCGCGTGATGCGCACCAATCGGCCGGTGCTGGTACAAGGTAAATCCATAAATATGACCGCAGGTGGGTTAGAATTAAACAATCAAACTCAAATCTTACAGCTTACTCATCGTGTCAAAGCGCGTTATGAACCTATTTAATAAATCCATTATCATCGGCGCTTGCCTGTTTTCGCTGTCGGCGCCGTTCGCATTGGCGGAACAGGCTGATCGTACCAAGCCGGTCAATCTCGAGGCGGACAGCGTTACCGTCGATGATCTGCACAAGGTCAGTATTTATGTGGGTAATGTCATCCTGCTGCAAGGGACGATGACGTTGAAGGCTGATCGCATAGAGGTGCATCAGGATGGCGAAGGATTCAACAAGGCCACGGCTTTCGGTAACCCCGTGTATTTCAGGCAAAAACAGGACAACTCGGATGAGTATATCGAAGGTTATGCGAGCCGGCTGGATATGGATACCAAGCAGAATACCGTGCTGTTGACCGGCAATGCGCGGCTGAAAAAAGGTGCGGATGAGCTGCGTGGCAATACCATGAGTTATAACACCGCAACCGAATATTTCGAGGTGAAAAACGATCCGAATGTCGCGAAATCGCCGGGAGTATCTCCCAGCCGCGTGCATGCGGTAATCCGACCCAAGCCGAAAGCAGGGGCACAGCCGCCGGCCACGCCGTTACCGTTGCAACCTGCAGGCAGTCTGAATCCGGACGCGAGTAAGTAGAAATGAGCGAGCTCAAGGCGCTGCACCTGAAAAAAAGTTATAAATCGCGTCTGGTAGTCAAAGACGTGTCGATCAGCGTAAACCCGGGTGAAGTCGTCGGTCTGTTGGGGCCGAATGGCGCGGGCAAAACGACGTGTTTTTATATGATCGTGGGCCTGGTCAAGCTGGATGGAGGCGAAATTCAGATGGATGGCCACGATCTGGGCATGATGCCGATACATCAGCGCGCTGCATTGGGTTTGAGTTATTTGCCGCAGGAAGCCTCGATATTTCGTAAGCTCACGGTAGAGCAGAACATACGCGCGATTCTGGAGTTGAAAAAATATAGCGAAGCCGAGATCGAGCAGCATTTGAACGACTTGCTGGAGGATTTGCACGTCGAGCATTTGCGTGATTCGGCAGCAATGAGCTTGTCCGGCGGCGAACGCCGTCGTGTCGAAATTGCCCGTGCCCTGGCGATGAATCCGCGGTTCGTGTTGCTGGATGAGCCATTTGCCGGCATAGATCCTATTGCGGTAATCGATATCCAGAAGCTGATACGGTTCCTGACCGAGCGCGGCATCGGTATTCTGATAACCGACCATAATGTACGCGAAACCCTGGGTATTTGTGACCGGGCCTACATCATCAACGATGGTACGGTACTGGCTGCTGGTAAACCTGAGGAAATCATTCATAATGAAAGTGTCCGCAAGGTTTACCTGGGCGAACATTTCCGCCTCTAACGACAGATCATGAAACAGGGTTTACAACTTAAACTATCCCAGCACCTCACGCTGACGCCGCAATTGCAGCAATCCATCCGTTTGCTGCAATTGTCGACGCTTGAGCTCAATCAGGAACTGGAGCTGATGGTGCAAGAGAACCCGCTGCTCGAGCGGGTGGATGCGATCGACGATAGCAGCATGCGCAGCCCTGAGTATGAGCCGAGCGTAGCCGGCAGCACGGAGACGACTGTGGATGCCCCGGTTGAAACCGCCCCGCGGGAACTGGCCGAGCTGGACTGGAACGAGTCTGCCAATTACGGTTCCGGCGATGACAATGATGACGATGATTTTGAACCGCAGACATCGTCGCAAGACGTTATCAGTCTACGCGATCATCTGGCCTGGCAGCTCAATCTCACCCCGTTGCTGGAGCGCGATAAGCGTCTGGTTCTGCTGCTGATCGATGCCCTGAATGAAAGCGGGTATCTTACCCAGAGCCTGGAAGACATTGCGGAAATGTTGCCGGATGAGCTGGAAGTGGATATGGATGAGCTGCAAATTGCACTCAAGCATTTGCAGAATCTTGAGCCAACGGGCGTCGGTGCGCGTAACCTCGCAGAATGCCTGGCATTGCAGCTGCAGACCCTGCCGAAATGCACTCCACATCTGGCGTTGGCGCAGCGTATCGTTGAACATGATCTTGCGGCGCTGGGCGCGCATGATTATGCAGGACTGAAGCGCAAGTTGCATTGTGATGACGAGGCGTTGCGTGCCGCCCGCGAGCTGATTACCCATCTCAATCCGCGTCCTGGCGAGGCGTTTGGCGCATCCGATACGCGTTATATCATTCCCGATGTGATCGTCAAGAAAGTCAAAGGCTTATGGGTAGCCAGTCTTAACCCGGATGCCATGCCCAAATTGCGCATCAATCAACTGTATGCAGACATTCTGTCGCGCAATCGCGATGTCAATCACCAGCAGCTGGCCGGGCAATTGCAGGAAGCGAAATGGCTGATCAAGAACATCATGCAGCGTTTCGATACCATATTGCGGGTGACGCAGAGTATCGTCGACAGGCAGCGCCATTTCTTCGAACATGGCGAAGTGGCGATGCGTCCGCTGGTATTGCGTGAAATCGCCGAAGTCGTGGAATTGCACGAATCCACGGTATCGCGCGTGACCACCCAGAAATTCATGATGACCCCGCGCGGAATCTTTGAATTGAAATACTTTTTTGGCAGTCATGTGAATACTGACGCCGGCGGGGCTTGCTCGGCGACTGCAATTCGTGCGTTAATTAAGCAACTGATCAGTGCGGAAAACACCAGGAAACCTTTATCCGACGGGCAAATTGCTGAGGTTCTCGGTCAGCAAGGTATCGTAGTAGCGCGTCGAACGATTGCAAAATACCGTGAATCCATGCAAATTCCGCCCGCCAACCAGCGCAAAGCGCTATAACCAGCAAGTGAAAGGGAATGTCATGAATCTAACAGTTACCGGTCATCATCTGGAAATCACCCCTGCGATTCGCGAGTATGTGATATCAAAAACCGATCGCATGAAACGTCATTTTGACCATGTTATCGACGTCAATGTCGTGCTCACGGTAGAAAAGCTGAAGCATATCGCCGAAGCCAGCGTGCATCTCAGCGGCAAGGATATCTTTGTGCAGGTCGAAGAGTCCGACATGTATGCAGCGATCGATAGCCTGGCTGACAAGCTGGATCGCCAGGTCATGAAGCACAAGGAAAAAAACATCGCTTCGCATCAGGCCAGTGGCGGCATCAAACATCAAGCGGTGGTTGAGCAAGAATAAGCCGCAATGAATCAGATAGTTCCGCTGCTCCCCATTTCGCATATTCTTCTCGATATCGGGATGGGGAGTAAAAAACGTCTCTTTGAATATGTTGGGCAATTATTTGGCAGTGAAGTGGGTGTCGCACCCAATGTTATTCTCGATAGTCTGATCGCCCGCGAAAAGCTTGGCTCTACCGGATTGGGGCAAGGTATCGCGATACCGCACGGGCGCATCAAAGGTTTGAAATCCGCAACAGGCGTGCTGGTTCGGCTTGAGCCGGCGATTGATTTCGATGCTCCCGATCACCTCCCGGTCAAACTTGTTTTCATGCTGTTCGTTCCCATGCAGGCGACTGACCTGCATTTGCAGATACTCGGCGAACTCGCGCAGCTGTTCAGCAACAAAGCCTTGCGCGATGCGCTGCTGACCAGCACCGACAGTGAAGGCGTGCTTGATCTGATCCGTAATTGGCAGCCATGACAAACTCCATCCCCGTTAGCCAGATGTTTGCCGCACTTGCCCAGACGCTGGCGTTGACCTGGGTTTCCGGGCAGGAGGGCGGTGATAAGCAACTGGTGGGCGATACGGTGCAGAAGCCTTCGCTGGCGCTGGTCGGGCATTTGAATTTTGTGCATCCCAATCGCGTACAGGTGCTGGGATGCGCGGAAATGGACTATTTGCGCCAATTAGGCGAAGCCGGTTTGCAGAATGCGGTAACCAATCTGTTTTCGACAGAGCTGGCCGCGGTGGTGGTGGCTAATGGCGAGCCGGTGCCGTCCCAGCTGCTGGAAGCTTCCGAACGCACGCATACGCCGCTGTTTACTTCGCCGCAAGCCAGCCCGGAGCTGATGGCGGTGCTGTCACACTATCTGACCAATGTGCTGGCAGAATCGGTCAACGTGCATGGCGTCATGCTCGAAGTGAACGGCATCGGCGTGATGCTGACTGGCGAATCCTCGGCGGGCAAGAGCGAATTGGCACTGGAGCTGATTACGCGCGGCCATCGCCTGATTGCGGACGATGTGGTTGATTTGTTCAAGGTGTCGCCGGATACGCTGGAAGCGCAATGCCCGCCGATGTTGCAGGACTTTCTCGAAGTGCGCGGGCTGGGGATATTGAATATCCGTACCCTGTTCGGCGAGCTGTCGGTCAAAAGCAAAAAGAATCTCAAGCTCATCGTGCATCTGAAAGCACCCGCCGATCCGGCACAGGAGTCCATCTCCCGGCTGGATATGCACGCCTCGTCAGAAACGATTCTGGGTGTGAAAATTCCCAAAGTCCTTATTCCTGTCGCGGTGGGGCGCAATCTGGCAGTGCTGGTCGAGGTGGCAACGCGCAATCATATTCTGCGCATGCGCGGTTTCAACAGTGCGGAAGAATTCATTGCGCGTCAGCAGAAACTGCTGGAAGCAAACGAATAACCATGGAAATCGCGCTGAACAAAATGCAGTTGGTGTTGATCAGCGGCCTGTCGGGTTCGGGGAAAAGCATCGCCTTGAACGTGCTGGAAGACGTGGGCTATTATTGCATCGACAACCTGCCCGCCAACTTGCTGGAAGAGAGCATACAGTTTCTGGCCAGCCACGGTTACCAGCAGGTGGCCATCAGCGTCGATGCACGCAGCGGCGATTCCTGCCAGCATCTGCCGGCACTGGTGCAAAAGTTGCGGCAGCAACTGAATTTCCGCTTGCTGTTTCTGGAGTCGAAAACAGAAACGCTGGTGCGGCGGTTTTCCGAAACCCGACGCCGTCATCCGCTCAGCGATGAGCATCACGCATTGCCGGAAGCCATTGCGATGGAGCGGGATTTGCTGGACCCGATTGCGCAACTGGCGCATCGTATCGATACCAGCGACTTGTCCGCCAATACCTTGCGCAGCTGGATCAGGGACATGATTGCACTGGAAGGCGCCCAACTGACGTTGCTGTTTGCATCGTTCGGTTTCAAACATGGCATACCGCTGGATGCGGATCTGGTATTCGATGTGCGCTGTCTGCCGAATCCGCATTACGACCCCGTGCTACGTCCGCAGACCGGACGTGACCGGGATGTCATCAGTTTCCTCGAAAACATCCCGGAAGTGCGCGAGATGTTGTCCGATATCGAACAGTACGTGCGCAAATGGCTGCCATGTTTCATGCGCGATAATCGCGCCTACCTGACCGTGGCGATCGGTTGCACTGGCGGGCAGCACCGCTCGGTATACATGACCGAGCGTCTGGCGGCGCAGTTCTCGGCTGACGTGCAAACACTGGTGCGGCACCGCGAGTTGATGTGAGCACCCCAAGTTCGGTCATGGCGACGATAAAAAGCGGCGATTGGGCCGTATTGACGCTGGGAGTGATGGTGATCCTGGCGCTGGGTATGCATTACTGGATGAGTCCGGGCGGACAGCGTCTCATCATCAAGCGCGGCGGCGATGTGTTTCTGACGGCATCGCTGGCGCGTGCATTCAGTGTCGATGTGCCGGGCCCTCTGGGCGTCACGCAAGTGGAAGTGGCCGGTCATCGGGCGCGGGTGCGTAGCGATCCCAGTCCGCGGCAGCTGTGTGTGCATCAGGGATGGATCAGTCATGAGGGTGAAGCTGCGATCTGTTTGCCCAATCAGGTGAGCGTGGAAATCGTGGGGCAGGTGCGGCGCTATGACAGTCTTAACTATTAAACCTACCGCCGAAGATCATCGCATCGCCTATCTGGCAGCACTGGCTATCGCACTGATGCTGATGGAAGCGGCATTGCCGTCGCCGCTGCCCGGGGTAAAGCCGGGCCTGGCCAATATCGTGACGCTGCTGGTGCTGAAGCAATACGGCTTGCGCACTGCGATATGGGTGGCGGGGCTGCGGGTGGTGGCGGGCAGTATCTTGCTGGGCAGTTTCCTTACCCCGGGTTTCATGTTGAGTCTGGGCGGGGCGGCTGCCAGTCTGGCCGCGTTATGGCTGCTGCAGCATTTGCCTGAGCGTTACTTTGGCGCTGTCAGTTTGAGTGTCTCGGCCGCTTTTGCGCATATCAGCGCGCAATTGCTCATTGTGTCGGTGTGGCTGATGCCCGGCGTCAACGTATTCTATCTGAGCCCTGCTTTTGCAGCGGCAGCGTGGGTATTCGGCCTGAGCAATGGCCTCATTGCCGCTTACCTGTTACATAATCATCAGGATAATCTGCAGGGAAATAGCCAACATGAATCCGCCGCATAGTGTCACCCTGGCGTTGACCGGGGCATCGGGCATGCCGTACGGTATGCGCCTGCTGGAATACCTGCTGGCTGCCGATGTCAGCGTCTACCTGCTGGTTTCCAGTGCTGCGCAGATCGTGGCCAGGCAGGAGCTGGATCTGGCCTTGCCGGGACGTACACATGAGCTTGAGGAAATGCTGACGGCGCAATACGGCGCTCGTCCTGGCCAGCTGAAAGTGTTCGGACGTGAAGAGTGGTTTGCACCGGTAGCGTCGGGATCCAATCCGGCAGATGCCATGGTGGTGTGTCCGTGTACCATGGGCACGCTGGCAGCCATCGCGCAAGGCTTGTCCGACAACCTGATCGAGCGCGCCGCGGATGTCAGTATCAAGGAGCAGCGCAAGCTTATCCTGGTGCCGCGCGAGACGCCTTATTCGGCATTGCATCTGGAAAACATGCTGAAACTGGCGCGTCTGGGCGTGGTGATCCTGCCGCCCAATCCCGGCTTCTATCATCATCCGCAAACGATCGAGGACCTGGTGGATTTCGTCGTCGCACGCATTCTGGATCAATTGCATATCCCGCATCAACTGATGGCGCGCTGGGGACAGGCATGAGCTGGTTCAAACGCAGCCTGCCCCTGATGTTCGACCGGCTGCATAACGTACGCCATCTAAGCATCCCGATCTTTCCGATGCATACCGTGCTGTATCCCGACGGTCTGCTGCCGCTGAAAATTTTTGAGACGCGTTATATGGACATGGCCAAAACCTGTCTGAAAGACAATGCGCCATTTGGCGTGTGTCTGATTCAGGCCGGCGAAGAGGTGGGTGCGCCGGCCGTCCCTCATTCCGTAGGCACGCTGGCGCACATCGCCGACTGGGATATGCCGCAACTGGGCATTCTCAATATCACGGCTCAGGGCGGCCAGCGGTTTCTGATCGAATCCAGCGAGACCGGCAAGGACGGCCTGATCACGGCCGAGGTGAGTCTGATTTCGGCTGAAGCCACGCAGCTCGTGACCGACGAGTTCAGCCTGTGCAGCACTGTGTTCGAGACTATCGTGCAGGAACTCGGCACGACGCGTTTTTCCAATCCGATGCATCCGGAGCAGGCGGTCTGGCTGGGATATCGTCTGGCGGAAAGTTTGCCGATCAAGGCCAGCGCGAAACAGGATCTGCTGGAAATGAACGATAGCCTGATGCGCCTGAAGATCATCCAGGAATTCCTGAAACGGCAAGGCGTGCTCGGCTGACTGCTTTGGTCGGGCGGATCCCCGTGTTACTTGGATCGCTTGACAGCGATCTGCTGTTCAGCGTGGCATCGGTCGCAAGTTCACCAGCAGTGCCTGATCGGCGATCGTGTCGGCGATGGTATAGCGATCGAGTACCGCGAGAAAGGCCAGATTGGCTTCATTCAGGATGGATTTCAGATGGCAGTCGGGCGCCAGTACGCAGCGATTGGTGGTGCGATTGAAACATTCGGCAATGTCGAAATTCGGTTCGGTGCTGCGCACCACATCCCCGATCCTGATCTGCTCGGGCGCGCGCGCCAGCGCCATGCCGCCATGTTTGCCGCGCAACGTGTGGATAAAGCCCTGTTGTGCAAGATGGTGCACCACTTTGACCAGATGGTTGCGTGAAACGCCGTAAAACTCCGCCAGTTCGGTAATGGTAGCCCAGCCGTCGGTTTTCATGCCGAGGTAGACCAGCACTCGCAATGAATAGTCGGTATATCGTGTAAGTTGCATAAAATCCTTGACACCCGGTTAACGTTCTTATTAAGATACATACAAGATGTATCTTATGCAGGTTATTCAATAACCTGATTTTACATCGTACTGAGGTCGAATAGACCTGTTTTTTTCCTCAATAAAATGTATTTATTATACATGTTATTGAATTGATCGAATACACATTAGGAGTGACGCAAATGGCTAACGAACTGTTCCATAAATTAGGCGGCGAAGCCGCAGTTAATGCTGCAGTGGATGTGTTTTACCGTCGCGTGCTGAGCGATGACCGCATCAGCGATTTTTTTGAAGATGTCGATATGGAGCGTCAGGCCGCCAAACAAAAAGCGTTTCTGACCATGGCATTCGGCGGCCCGGTAAATTACAGCGGCGCCGACATGCGTAAGGGTCATGCTCATCTGGTCGCGCGCGGTCTGAACGACAGCCATTTCGACGCCGTGGTGGAAAATCTGGTGGCATCGCTGCAGGAGTTGAATGTGCCAGCCGAGCTGATCGCGGAAGTCGGCGCCGTGTGCGAAACCACACGCAACGACGTGTTAAACAAATAGTTCAACGCTAAACGGGACCGGACATCATGACGCAATTACATTTGAACGAAGCTACTTATCAATGCGAAGCGGGTGAGTCAGTACTGGACGCCCTCACGCGCCAGGGTGTTGCGGTTCCCTCTTCCTGCCGCAGCGGCGTATGCCAGACCTGCATGATGCAGGCGGCGGCCGATGCCAATGTGCCGCGCGCTGCACAGAATGGGCTGAAAAGCACCTTGCAGGCGCAGAATTATTTCCTGGCGTGCGTATGCCATCCCACCGAGGACATGACGGTCAGCCTGCCGGACAGCAGTGACAGATTGCTGCCGGCGACAGTCACCGCGATTCGCCCGCTCAACGACGAAATACTCTGCGTCGGGCTGGATTGCCCGTCGCTGCAGGATTATCGTGCCGGACAGTTCATCAACCTGTACCGCGATGCCGGATTCTCACGCAGCTATTCGCTGGCCAGCGTGCCGACTGACAGCTACTTGCGCCTGCATGTGCGGCGCCTGCCCGACGGGCGCATGAGCAACTGGATACACGACCAGCTGAAGATAGGCGACAGTCTGCATATCAGCGCGCCGGTCGGTTCATGTTTCTATCTGCCCGGCGCTGCGGAACAGCCCTTGCTGCTGATCGGCACCGGCTCCGGTCTGGCGCCGTTGATGGGCATCCTGCGCGATGCGCTCAATCGGGAGCATAGCGGCGAGATTCATTTGTACCACGGCAGCCGCGACAGAGCCGGTCTGTATCTGGTGGATGAATTGCGCGAACTGGCCGAGCATCACCCCAATTTCCATTACACCCCCTGCGTTTCCAGTGAGCCCGCGACATCCGGCTGCAAATCCGGTCGTGCAGTCGATGTCGCGCTGGCCGAGCACCCTGATCTGGCCGGCTGGCGCGTATATCTGTGCGGCAATCCGGACATGGTCAAGTCGGCGCGGAAGAAGGCGTATCTGGCCAAGGCGGCGATGAACGATATCTATGCGGATGCGTTCGTCGCGGTAGCGAGCTGACCGCTCATCCAGTTGCGGCATTATCGTCCGGTGCATATTGGATTATCATAGTGTCTATCTATCCCTATGCCGCAGACAGCAATGACCAATACGCCTCCCGCGCCACCGCTTATCCCCGTCACCCTGCTCACCGGATTTCTTGGCAGCGGTAAAACCACACTGCTGAATCAGCTGATTCGGCAACTGCCGCACACCGCGATCATCATGAACGAGTTCGGCGAGATCGGGCTCGATCATCAGCTGCTGCAAAAAACCGATGGGCCGTTAGCGCTACTGCAGGGCGGCTGCATCTGCTGCACGGTAGTCGGCTCGTTGTCGCCGACACTGAAAAATCTGTTCATGGCGGCAAAAAGCGGCGATCTGCCGCAATTCGAGCGTGTCATCATCGAAACCACCGGCATTGCCGATCCGGCACCGATTCTGGATACGCTGATCAACGACCGCTGGATCGCCGCACGCTTTGCTTTGAACAGCGTAGTGACCACGGTGGATGCGGTATTGGGCGAGCAGCAGCTGGACAGCTATTTCGAAGCGGTGAAGCAGGTTGCCGTGGCAGACAGGCTGGTGCTGACCAAGACCGATCTGGCGAGCGCGGCGATGACGGATGCGTTACGCAGCCGCCTGGTTGCGCTCAACCCCGCCGCGCCTATTCTCTCAGCCGATCACGGCGCTATCGACCCGGCACTGATCCTGAATGCCGGGCTGTACAATCCGGCAACCAAAACCAGCGATGTCAACGAATGGCTGAAACTTTCGCGCTATCGCCCGGTAAGCGCAGTCAGCGTTCTGGGCAGGCCGGTCGTGCAAGGCGATGCCGTGCACGACGACCGCATCCGTTCGTTCAGCATGACTTTCGACGAGCCGCTGGAGTGGGAAGCCATCCACGCGGCATTGCAGATGCTGCTATGGAAGGGCGGAAAATCGGTGTTGCGCATGAAAGCCATTGTCAACCTCAAGGGCAAAACTCGCCCTACCGTGCTGCATGCAGTCGGCCATGTGTTCTCGCCGCCGGTCGAGTTGCCGGAATGGCCGGACGACAACCATCAGAGCCGCTTCGTATTCATCGTTGCCGATCTGGCGGCCGAATTGGTGCCGAAAATGCTGGCGGATTTTAATGAAGCCTATCGTGTAGGGAAAATGTCAGCTTAAATCGATAAACTGTACTGCATGTTTATCCGACGCCACTTTTCTGCCATTGCGCTGACCCTCGCCCTGCTGCTGGCATGGTCGCAGCAACTGGTGGCCGCGCACGGTGTCGTGCATCCGTTCCAGGACGGCGGTGCACAAACGCACAAGCACGCACATGGCTCGGATTCGCGGCTGTGCGATTTGTGCGTCATCAGCGCGCTGGATAATGTGCCCGTCACTATTCCTGATTTTGGACTGGCGACCGAAGCCACGCATGTGCTGGTGGCCGAAGCCGTCGCTAGTCAGACGCAGTTCACGCCTTCTCATTACCATTCCCGCGGCCCTCCCGTTCTTGCCTGACCGATGTGATTGAGCAGCGCTGCAATGAATTGCAGCGTATTGATCTATTTTTCAGCAAGGCTATCTCATGAAACGCACTCTGATTGTGTCCGGCATCTGTATGATGCTGGGCGCTGCCGCACACGCGGCGGATTTATCGCAGCCGCTACGCAATGAAATCCAGCAACCCGGTCACATAAGCGGGCAGGTCAGCGATACGCTGGGCCATTCCGTGGCCGCCGCTTCGGTCAAACTGCAAGCGCCCGACGGCAAAACGCTGAGGGTGACGCAAACTGACAGCCAGGGCAGGTTCAGTTTCAACCGGGTGGCGGCAGGCACTTATGCCGTAGCGGTGGACAAGCCTGATTTCCAGACCGGCACCGATATCGTTACATTGACGGCAACGGCGGGCAAGACCAGCAAGATCACGCTGGCCAGCACGAAAGCGCTGGAAGTGAAAGTGTCTGCGTACAAGCGGGGACATGCCCGTAACGGCATTGCGATAAATACCGGCAGCAGCAATTATCATATCGGCGCTAGCGACATTGTCGCATTGCCGCAAGGCGCCAGCACGCCGCTTAATCAGGTATTGCTGCAGGCCCCGGGCGTGGCGCAGGATTCCTATGGACAGTTGCACATACGCGGCGACCACGGCAACGTGCAGTACCGCATCAACGACATCCTCATCCCCGAGTCCATCACCGGTTTCGGCCAGATGCTGGATACGCGCTTTGCCGACAGCATCAATCTGCTTACCGGTGCGCTGCCGGCGCAATACGGCTATCGCACTGCGGGTGTGGTCGATATCCATACCAAGAACGGCGCATTCGCCAATGGCGGGCGCATAGGCGTGACCGTGGGCAGCAACGCCACACGCGAGCTGTCGGGCGAAGCGAGCGGACACAAGGGCAATTTCACCTATTATCTGAATGCCTCGGTATTGAGAAACGACCTTGGCATAGAAAATCCGACCGCATCGAGCAGCGCCATTCACGACACCACGCATCAAAACAAGGAATTCGGCTATTTTTCCTATCTGCTCAACGCCAGCTCGCGGTTAAGCCTGATACTGGGTAATGCGGACAGCCGATTCCAGATTCCCAACGTGCCGAACCAGACGCCGAGTTACACCTTGACCGGCGTCAGCAGCTACCCTTCGCAGAATCTGGATGAGCGCCAGCATGAAACCACGCGTTACGGCATACTTGCGTTGCAAGGCACGCTGGGCGACGAGTTCGACTACCAGCTGGCTGCGTTCAGCCGCTATTCCAAAGTGCTGTTCGAGCCGGACAACACCGGCGACCTGATGTATACAGGCGTTGCCTCGCACGTGCTGCGCAGCAGCCAGGCCAATGGCCTGCAGGCTGACGGCAGCTATCATCTGAATCTGCGGCATACGCTGCGCAGCGGCGTATTCTTCAGTCAGGAACACCTCGATAACAACAGCGACATACTGACGTTTCCCGCCGACAGCTCGGGTAACCAGACCAGCAGCACGCCGGTCGGCTTCACCGATATCAACAGCAAGATTGCCGATCTCTACGGCGTTTACGCGCAGGATGAGTGGAAGCTCGGCCACAAGCTGACCGTCAATTACGGTATGCGCTTCGATCAGGTGGACGCCTACGTTACCGGCAATCAGTGGAGTCCGCGCATCGGCGCAGTGTATCAGGCTACCTCGCAAACCACGCTGCATGCCGGTTATGCACGCTATTTCACGCCGCCGCCGAACGAGCTGATCAGCGACCAGACCATCGCGCTGTCGCAGGGGACGACCGCAGCGCCGCCGGGTACGCAGAATGATCCGGTGAAGCCGGAGTCCGCCGATTATTACGATGTCGGCATCAGCCACAAGCTGACCCCTTTCTTTACGCTGGGCCTGGACGGGTATTACAAAGAGGTCAGCAATCTGCTCGACGAAGGCCAGTTCGGTTCGGCCTTGCTGTATACCCCGTTCAATTACCGCGAAGGCAGGGTTTACGGCGCAGAGCTGACCGCGAATTACCGCAAGGATAATCTGTCCGCGTATCTCAGCCTCGCCCGTTCGACTGCGCTGGGCAGGGGTATCATTTCTTCCCAGTACAATTTTGATTCCGCCGAACTGAGCTACATCGCCAGTCACTGGGTAAATCTCGATCACGATCAGTCCATCACCGCATCGGCAGGCAGCGCCTATCGCTGGCGCGGCACGACCTACAGCGCCGACGCGATCTACGGCAGCGGCTTGCGTAGCGGCTTCGCCAACACCGGGCATCTGCCGGGCTATGTCCAGGTCAACATCGCTGCAGCACATACCTATCACGTCGCGCAGCTGGGCAAGGTGCAGGCGCGCGTGAGCATCCTCAACCTGTTCGACAAGAGCTACGAAATCCGCGATGGCAGCGGCATCGGCGTAGGCGCACCGCAATACGGTCCGCGGCGAGGATTCTATGTCAGTCTCGACAAATTCTTCTGATTGAGTAAAAGCGGCTATTTGTCCACGAAACACATCGTGATTCTGGCGCTTTTCCGATCAGCGGTTTTCCCATGATTAACCGGAGCGGCTTTGCTGCTCCATACAGGAGATACACATGCAGGATTTACACGAAAGCTGGATCGCCCTCAAACTCGGCGGTGTCATGATATTGCCGCTGTCGGTGCTCGCCGTTCTGGCGCTGGCCATCATGCTGGAAAAAGCCATGCTGTACTGGCGCTATGCGCGGCTTTCCGGCGAGCTGCTGACGCTGGTCGAAACTTACGGGTTCGAGTGGAAGGAGCTGGAGCACAAGCTGGCGGCACTTAACCGCTATCATTATTTCTACCGCTTCTTCAGCGTGATCCTGAGCAACCGCGAGCGCCCGGCGTGGTGGACGGAATCGCGTGCCGCCGACGAGGCGCAGACCATAGAGACCAGTCTGTCGCGCCGGTTGTGGGTACTGGAAACCATCGTCACCGCCGCGCCACTGCTCGGGCTGATGGGCACCATCGGCGGCATGATGCATGCGTTTCAGCTTATCGGCGGCGCCGGGCTGGTGAACCCTACCGGCGTCACCGGCGGCGTGGCGCAGGCGCTGATCGCCACGGCGGTGGGCTTGCTGATCGCGCTGATTTCGCTGTTCGGGTTCAATTATTTCTCGCGCTTGCAGGCGCAAACCATGGATGAAATGGAGCGCCTTGGCACGCGCCTGATCGATCATATCCGCCTCGACCAGCAGGAGCAGGGTGGGGCAGGGGTGCGGCCATGAAGCTGCGTAAAGCCAGAGTGCAGCGCAAGGGGCGCATCGAAATCATTCCGATGATAGACGTGATGTTCTTTCTGCTGGCGACATTCATGCTGGCGTCGCTGTCCATGCAGAACCTCAATTCGCTCAAGGTCAACCTGCCGCAGGGCAAGGCCGCAAGCATGAGCACCGATACGCCTGCGACGCTGGCCGTGACGGCTGACGGCAAGACCTTCATTAACCGCGTGCCAGTCACGTTGACGACGCTGGCTGCAGTGTTGCAGCCGCTGTTGCACGGCGGGGAGCAGGACGTCGTGGTGTCCGCCGACAGCAAGGCGCCGCAAGGCGTGGTCGTCCAGGCCATGCTGCAGGCGCGTGCAGCGGGCGCACAGCATTTTCTGATCGCCGTTGCTCATGAATAGCGCCGCCGCTTTCGATCCGGCCGGGCGCACTGCCCGTCCGTGGTGGCCGCTGCCGACGGCATTGCTGCTGTGGGCGCTGCTGCTATGGGGGTTCGGCCTGTTCTTTGCCGCGCCGGATAAGGCGCCTGCTGTTCCGCCCTCCGCGATAGACGCACGCATTATCGAATTGCCGCCGCCTCCGGCACCGCCGAAACTGCAGCCACAACCGGCAGCCAAGGCGCCGAAAATGGCAAGACCGGCCCCGGTGAAAGCTGCGCCAAAGCCTGCGCCTGCGCCCACGCCGCCGAAAGTGGCATTGCCTGCACCGCCGGTAACGCCGCCGGTGCATGCGGATCCTGCGCCGGCGCCTCCTCCGCCCCTACCCGAACCGCAGCCAGACGCCGATAATGTTCAGAATGGCACCCAGCAAATGGGCGCTCGCGCCCTGTATCAGCCCAAACCGGTCATACCGGAGGAGCTGCGCGGTGAGACCATCCATGTGGTGGTGACGGCGCGTCTGCATATCGGCACGGACGGTAATGTGACGGCTGAGCTGGTCAATCCTGCGCCCGATCCGCGCGTGAATCAGCTGGTGCTGAATACCCTGAAAGCCTGGCGCTTCTTCCCGGCAATCCAGGCCGGCAAACCGGTAGCGTCCGTGCAGGATGTGAAGGTGGCGATAGACGTGGACTAGCGGTTCTGCCGGCTGTTCGTGTAACCGAATACTGGTTATACTGACAGCATGCTTACGCACCGCCACCTTTCCCGACTTGCCCTGATCTTCGCCATCCTGCTGGTATGGACGCAGCAGCTGGTTGCGGCGCACGGTGTCGTCCATCCCTGGCATGACGGCGGCTCGCAGAAACAGTCGCCTGCACCGCATTCGCAGTTATGCGATCTCTGCGTCATTAGCGCACTGGATAATGTGCCGACTGCTGCACCTGAGCGCAGTCTGGCGACCGACGCGACACATGTGCTGGTTGCTCACTCGGCATCCAGCCAGCGTGCAGCCGCAACTTCCTGCCCTTACCATTCCCGCGCTCCGCCTGTCCTTGCCTGATCTGCCGGGTTGACGCCCATGGATTGTTGCATCACTGCGCGCGATGTGCAGTGCCATATCGAACAGGGAAGGGAAATCATGAAACGCACACTGATTGCGTCCGGCATTTTGATGATGCTGAGCACGTCCGCGCATGCAGCGGACGATCTGCAAACCATACGCAGCGAAATCGAACAAATGAAAACCAGCTACGAAGCGCGCATCCAGGCACTGGAAGCGCGTCTGGCCAAAGCCGAAGCCGCGGCCAGACAGGCCGACAACAAAGCCGAGCAAGCCAGTCAGGCCGCGGCTGTTGCCGCGCAGCCCGCGCCGAGCCGGGAGAACGCATTCAATCCGGCGATTTCGCTGATATTGGCGGGGACGGCAAGCCACAGTTCGCTGTCCCCGTCCACCTATAGCATCGGCGGCTTTGTGCCTTCCGGCGGCGAAGTCGCGCCCAACCCGCGCGGCTTTTCGCTGGGTGAATCCGAGCTGGCCATCAGCGCGAATGCCGATCCTGATTTTCGCGGCAATTTTGTGCTGGCAATGGCACCGGACAACACCGTCGGCATCGAGAATGCCTTTATCCAGACGCTGGGGCTGGGGCACGGCCTGACGGCCAGCGCGGGCAGGTTCTATTCCGGCATCGGCTATCTGAACAGCATCCATGCGCATGCGTGGGATTTCACCGATGCACCGCTGGTATACAAGTCCTTCCTCGGCAATCAGTATGCGGATGACGGTGTGCAGATGACCTGGCTGGCGCCGACCGAAAGCCTGCTGGTCGAGCTGGGGGCCGAGATCGGCAGCGGCCGCAGCTTCCCTGCGACCACGCGGGACAAGAACGGCAGCATAGCCGGGGCCTTGTACGTGCATGTCGGCGGCGACTACGATGAATCCAATAGCTGGCGCGCCGGCGTGTCGTATCTGGGGGCGGGGCCGCAGAACCGCAGCTATGCCGATGAGCTCAACGGCGTGCCGACCAGCAACAGTTTTTCCGGCAAGAGCCAGACCTGGATAGGTGATTTCGTGTGGAAATGGGCACCCAACGGCAATGCCACGGTGCGCAATTTCAAGCTCCAGGGCGAATACATGCGGCGTAATGAAACCGGCGACCTGAGCTGTAGCGGTGGCGCGTGTACCAACGTCCCGGGCGCTTACCAGTCCACCCAGTCCGGCTGGTACCTGCAAGGCGTGTATCAATTCATGCCGCACTGGCGCGCGGGTTTGCGCCATGACCGGCTGGACAGCGGCAGCACGGATTTCGGCGCAGGGCTTAATCCGGCCGATTTCCCGATACTGGCGGCCTATAATCCGAGCCGCAACACAGTGATGTTCGATTACAGTCCGAGCGAGTTTTCCCGTTTCAGGATGCAATATGCCCGCGACGAATCGCGTTCGACGGCAGCGGATAACCAGTTCGCTCTCCAGTACATCATGAGTCTAGGCGCGCACGGCGCACACACTTTCTAAGGAAACCGCCATGAAAATGAAATTATTGTTTGCGTTGCTGGCTGCTGTCGTCACCCTGCCTGCGCATGCCGCATTGAACGTGCTGGCATGCGAGCCGGAATGGGGCGCGCTCGCGCAGGAGCTGGGCGGCGACAAGGTCAAGGTCGCCAATGCCACCACCGCATTGCAGGATCCGCATCGTATCGAGGCGCGGCCGTCGCTGATCGCACGGGCGCGGAATGCCGAATTGCTGGTGTGTACCGGCGCCGAGCTGGAAATCGGCTGGCTGCCCATCCTGCTGCGTGAATCGGGTAACCCGTTGATCCAGCCGGGGCAGCCGGGCAATTTCGAAGCGACGCGCTACGTGCCGCTGCTGGAAAAACCGCAACGGCTGGACAGGTCGGAAGGCGATATTCATGCCGCAGGCAACCCGCATATCCAGACCGATCCGCGCAATATCGGGCTGGTGGCCGATGCATTGAGCAAGACCCTGGCCGCCGTCGATGCCGCCAATGCCGCTTATTATCAGGCGCGTCATGCCGAGTTCAAGACCCGCTGGAGTGCAGCCATCAGCCGCTGGGAAGCGCAGGCGGCGCCGCTGAAAGGCGCTGCTGTCGTCGTGCAGCACCAGGCTTATCCGTATCTGGAGAACTGGCTGGGCCTGAAGCAGATAGCGGCGCTGGAGCCCAAGCCTGGGGTAGAGCCGAGTGTGGCTTCATTGACCGCAGTGCTGACCAAACTGAAGATCACGCCTGCGAAAATGGTGATCCGTTCCGCGTACAACGACAGCCGCGCGTCGGAGTGGCTGGCACAGCGTGCTGGCATTCCGGCGGTCGAGTTGCCTTTTACCGTGGGCGGCACACCCGGGGCGACGAATCTGTACGGCTTGTTTGACGACACCGTTAACCGCTTGCTGAAGGCTGTCAAACCATGAGTTTGACCGTGCTGGATATGTCCATTCTCGGGCCCGCCATGCTCGCCGGTCTGCTGGTGCTCGCGACCCATGTGCCACTCGGGCGCGAAGTGCTGGCGCGCGGCATCGTGTTTATTGATCTGGCCATCGCGCAGATCGCCGGCCTGGGCGTGATCGCCGCCGATTCGTTCGGCTGGGAACCGCAGGGCTGGGGCGTGCAGGCTGCCGCGCTGAGCGCTGCGGCTATCGGCGCCATCGGGCTGACCTGGACCGAGAAGCGCTGGCCGGAGAGTCAGGAAGCGCTCATCGGCGTGCTGTTCGTGCTTGCCGCTTGCGCCGGGCTGATACTGATGGCGGGTAATCCGCACGGCGCAGAGCATCTCAAGGATCTGCTGGTCGGACAGATATTGTGGGTAAGCACCGCGCAGTTGCAAGTCACTGCGGGCGTCACGGCGGGACTTTTGCTGGCGCGGCACTGGCTGGGCGGCAGGCTGGGGCGAGTGGGGTTCTATCTGATTTTCGCCTGTGCGATCACTTTGTCGGTGCAGCTGGTGGGCGTGTATCTGGTATTCGCCAGCCTGATCATTCCTGCGCTCGCCGTACGCAGCATGACCGGCAGGACGACGCTGGCGATTGCCTACGGCATCGGTGCAGGCGGCTACGCGCTGGGGCTGGCCGCATCTGCCTGGTATGACATACCCTCAGGCGCAGTGATCGTATGGGCCATCGCGCTGATGGCATTGCTAAGCCGGTTTGTTGTGCCGAAACAATGAATTCATTGCTGTTTCCCGGGTATCGGGCAATAATAGCAACCTGACAATAGCAGACGTTTTTATTTAGGGTTACTCGAATTGGATTTCTCTTCTTTTTTTTCACGCAAGGATAAGAAAAAGCCTGAATTCGTGCCGTTAGGCGAGGCTGTCAAGCCCAAGACCAAGGAGCAGGTAATAGCGGCTATCCATGAGGCGCCGCTGACCGAACAGCGGTTTGAGAATCCCCCGGCTACAGAAGATATCGTTGTCACCGAAATCGAATCCAGCTTTGCTCCGGGCATCGAGGATGCGGCCATGCTGTACGCCAATGGCCGCACCGAGGAAGCCATCAATGTAGTCAAGATGTTTATCCAGCAGTCGCCTGATGAAGATAGCCTGTGGCTGATGCTGTTCGATTTGTACTGGGTGAGTCGGCAGCAACAGGAATTCGAGCAGCTGGCGATGGAATACGCGGTAAAGCGCGAAAAATCGCCGCCGGTATGGGTAAGTGGCGCAGTATGCAAAGTGCCCGGCAATACCGGTTCAAGCGGCAAAGTGCAGGTTCCTGACGGGCAGCTGTTCAGCCTGAAAGGGCGGCTCGACCAGCACATGGCCGACCGTATCCAGCTATTGCTGGAAGCCGCCAGCAAAGGCGGCATTCAGCTGGATCTGTCGGGCATTACCGAAGTGACCCCGGAAGGCTGTACGCTGCTGCAAGCGGCTCTGGTGAAGCTGCAGAAACAGCAATCCAGATTGCAGATCGCCAGCGGAGCGCTGGTCGGATTGTTGCAACAATACGTCGCGAACGTCAAAGATAGCGCGCCGGAGCAATGGCTATTGTTGATGCAGCTGTACCAGTTGCAAGGCAAGCAAGCCGAATTCGAGGATCTGGCTATCGCGTTTGCGGTGCATTTCGAATTGTCCCCGCCGTCCTGGGAAGCGCCAAAACAAGTGGCGCAGGTCGTCGCGGAAGCCATTGAGGCGCCGCCGGTTTCTCATGCCGAATCCGATGTATTCAAGATGTCCGGTACGATCACCAGTGCGAGCACTGCCGTGTTTGACGAGTTCAAACATTTTGCTGCGAGCCATCCTGCGACCGAACTGGATATGTTCGATGTGGACAGGATCGAGTTCGCCAGCGTCGGTTTGTTCATGGATGCGCTGATGGCGTTGATCCCCTCTGGCAGGCAAGTGACGATCACCGGTGCCAATATGATGGTGTCCGTGCTGCTCACCGTCATGGGCGTGGATCAGATGGCGAAGATCGTATCGCGCAAGCTGGGATAGCAGGCAGCCTTCATCTTTCTTCAATACCCGGGGCGTCAGGCCCCTTTGTTTTGCCTGCCGCACTCTTGATATCCTGAGCTCCGCCCACATCTGCAAGACACTCATTTTTTTGATGGAAGACATTATGGAGCAATATCGCGGCACCACCATCCTCTCCGTGCGGCGCGGCAATCAGGTCGCATTGGGCGGCGATGGCCAGGTGACCCTGGGCAATATCGTCATCAAAAGCACCGCGCGCAAGATTCGTCGCATGTATCAGGACCAGATTCTGGCCGGCTTTGCCGGCGGCACTGCCGATGCGTTTACCCTGTTTGAACGTTTCGAAGCCAAGCTGGACAAACATCAGGGTAATCTGATGCGTTCCGCGGTCGAGCTTGCCAAGGACTGGCGTACCGACCGCATGCTGCGCCGTCTCGAAGCCATGCTGATCGTCGCTGACCGCGATCATTCTCTGGTGATTACCGGCAATGGCGACGTGCTGGAACCGGAATACGGCATTGCTGCGATAGGCAGTGGCGGCGCTTATGCGCAGTCAGCCGCCCGTGGCCTGGTGGAAAACACCGAGCTGTCGCCGCGCGATATCGTCGCCAAGTCATTGACCATCGCCGGTGACATTTGCATTTACACCAATCAAAATCACATGATAGAGGTGCTCGAATAATTATGACCCAAATGACTCCCCAGGAAATCGTCCACGAACTCGACAAACACATCATCGGCCAGCATGCCGCCAAACGCGCGGTGGCGATCGCCCTGCGCAACCGCTGGCGGCGCGCACAGGTCGCGGAACCGCTGCGTCACGAAATCACCCCGAAAAACATTCTGATGATAGGCCCGACCGGTGTCGGCAAGACCGAGATCGCGCGGCGTCTGGCGCGTATCGCGCATGCTCCGTTTATCAAGATCGAGGCGACCAAGTTCACCGAAGTCGGCTATGTCGGGCGCGATGTGGATTCCATTATCCGCGATCTCATCGAGATCGCCATCAAGGACCTGCGCGAGCAGGATATGGCCAAGGTGCAGATGCGCGCCGAAGATGCTGCCGAAGAGCGCATCCTCGACGCGCTGCTGCCGCCGGCACGCGACGTCGCGCATTCGCTGGGTGTCGAGCCGGCAGCACAGACCGAGGATTCCGCTACGCGGCAGAAATTCCGCAAGATGCTGCGCGAAGGACAATTAAACGACAAGGAGATCGAAATCGAAGTCGCCGGCGTGCAGGCCACTGCGCAGATCTTCGCTCCGCCCGGCATGGAAGATCTGACCAGCCAGATTCAGGACATGTTCCAGAATATGGGCAAGCATCCGCGGAAAACCCGCAAGCTTAAGATCGGTGAAGCCATGAAACTGCTGACCGAAGAAGAAGCCGCGCAAATGGTAAACGAGGAAGACATCAAACAGCGTGCGCTGACCAGTGTGGAACAGAACGGCATCGTGTTCCTCGATGAGATCGACAAGATCACCAGCCGCAACGAAGCCAGCGGCGGCGAAGTGTCGCGTCAGGGCGTGCAGCGCGATCTGCTGCCATTGGTGGAAGGCACGACCGTGACTACCAAATACGGCATGGTCAAGACCGACCATATCCTGTTTATTGCCAGCGGCGCGTTCCATCTCGCTAAACCGTCTGACCTGATTCCTGAACTTCAAGGCCGTTTCCCGATCAGAGTAGAGTTGACTTCGCTTTCGGTAGCGGATTTTGAAGCGATACTGACCGCAACGGATGCGTGCCTAACCCGCCAGTATCAGGCTTTGCTGGCGACGGAAGGCGTGCAGCTGGAGTTCGCAGCCGATGGCATCCACCGTCTGGCTGAGATCGCCTATCAGGTGAACGAAACCACGGAAAACATTGGTGCGCGTCGTCTGCATACGGTAATGGAGCGCTTGCTGGAAGAAGTGTCCTTCGAGACCGGCAAGCACCAGACGGCACCTATCTGCATTGACGCCGGATTTGTCGATTCGCGGTTGAAGAATATCGCCGTCAGCGAAGATTTGGCACGCTATGTGCTGTAATAACCGGGGGTAGGCTCATGCATTGAGGCCTGCCTGATTGGTGCAATGAATAGCGCATGATTTGTCGTTTTCGATCGGCCACGTCATGCGTCTTTTTGTGAAGGGGAGGCCATGCAGTGCAATGATGAGCGGTTGCCTATCGTATCGGCCCGATTGCGGACGATGCCGTCTTTCCAGTCTCTGGTAACGGTTTTATTGAGCGCAGCGCTGCTTGCGGGCTGCGGACACAGCGATGCTGAAGGCAGTAAAAGCCAGGTCGCGGCCAGGATCGACGGCAAGGAAATTACCATACACGAGGTCAATCAGTATTTAAGTCGCATGGAACATGTGCAGGGCCCGCCGGAACAGATCAGGCGGCGCGCTACCGATGCGGTGATCGACCAGAATTTGTTGCTGCAGGCAGCCAAACGGGCCAAAATCGATCGCGATCCCGATGTGCTGCAATCGCTGCTTGCGAGCAACAAGGATATCCTCATCGACGCCTATCTGGCGCGGCAGATTACCCAGCCATCGCCTCCGACCGCGGCCGCCATCCTTGCCTATTATCAGGCGCATCCGGCGCTATTTGCCGAACGCAAGCTGTATCAGCTCGACCAGCTGGATATCCAGGCCAACCAGGAACAGCAGAAGAACCTGCTTGCCGCATTACGCGACAGCGCGACTGTTGAAGATTTTATCAAATGGTTGAAAACCCAACGCATTCCCTTCGATGACATCCCGACCGTAAAAGCGCCTGAAGACATGAGTGCGCAAGAGCGTGCCGCGTTTTTGACTGTCAAAGTCGGCGAGGCCACGATCATGAATCAGAACCCGGATGGCATCGGCATCACCGTATTGACTGCAACTCAGCCTCAGCCGCTCAGTCTCGACAACGCCAGGATAAAAATCAGCCGGATATTGACGGCAGAAGCGCGGCAAAAGGAAATCGCGATGTTGATCCAGACCTATCGCCGCCAGGCGAAGATAGAATACGTGAGCCGGAAAGACTGAGCGCGCTTCACGCCGCTTGATATTTTCCCGGCAAGCTAAGGGTCCAGCTCGTCATTGTTATTGGCAGGGCGCCAGCCGGCAGGGGCCAGCTTCCAGGTGACGCGGATATAGGGCCGGTCGTGGCCGGAAAGGCTCAGTGCGGCACTGGTGATCCAGCGCTGGGTAGGCGTCGGTTCCGCGTATGGGGTGGCGAGCAATGCCAGCAGACTGAGCGCGATAAACCAGGGATGCAGCTCGACCTTGCGGGAACTGTTGAGAATCCAGATGAAACCGAGGCTGACTAACACGCCCAATACCCAGCCGGATACCGCTTCCGAAGGTGAGTGAGCGTGCACTTGCAGACGCGAAATCGCGATGATCATGCCGAATACCAGCCCGAACATGACCCCGGTGATGCGCATGTAACGCGGCGTCTTTTGCAGTACCAGATACAGCAGCACGGGTGCGACGGAGGTCGCGCGCATGACGTGGCCGCTAAAGCCGGTAAAGTCGAGCGAGCGTATTCCTATCCCCCAGCCGATGAAAGCGATCTTGGTCGCGACAACCACGGTCATGCCGCCGATAAACAGCAGACACCACCAGAAAACCAGTCGCCATGCGCGCCCCAGTATCAGCCACATGGTGATGGCTGCTGCTGCCGGAGCCATCACGCTAAAGCTGCCCAGGCTGGTAATGCTAGTCCATGAAATCATAAAAATTGAATGTGAGTTATTAGTCAAAGACTCTCGTCAACCCGCCTGCCATCGCGCTTCACTATGTGAGCGGGCACACCAACTACCGTAACGTTCGCCGGCACATTTTTGACTACGACCGCATTGGCACCAACTTTCGAGTTATCCCCGATGGTTACGTCGCCGATCACTTTGGCACCGGCATTGATAGTTACATTATCCCCTATTGTGGGACATTCGTTTACATGCGCGTAGCCGATGGTGACCTGCTGGTTTATCCAGCAGTTTTCGCCTATGCGCTTTGCAGCGATAATGGTGGCGAATCCATGCTGGATGAAAAGCCCGGGGCCAATCGACTCGGCAACGATGAACAGCGTGGACATCGGCCGGCAAAGCGGAGCGAACAGCTTGCCCTTCCACCCGGTCCGGAAATAGAACAGATTCCGGAATTCAGGATAGACAGTCATGATGTCGATAAAAGCATGGATCGTTTTGAGCGTATTGCCCTCATTGGGCGAAATCGGCATCCAGCGCGCGAGATCCGCCTTGATATAGCCGTTTTTATCGAATGCCAGGAACAGTATCAAGTGCGGCATCAGCCTGATGCTGCTCAGTGTCATTTTGACGGACTTCAGAAGCGTTTTCATCCGGTTTACAGGTTCCATTGTGACATGAAAGTGTGTAACAGGTATCAATTTGCCTATGCAAATCCACGCCGCCGGCAGCCACGACAGCGCTTGCGCAGGCGCATCTCAAGGTTGGGTAGATAGCGCTGTTCCCGCTCGCACGGCTATCAACCGATCGACATAGACGTATTTCACGAAAGGCTGGCTGGCCGGCTGAATGTAAATGCTTTTTTCGTGATTCGTGCTAAAGCTGAACGGGCCGCCCGGCACCTTGACCAGATGATAATGCCCGTCGTTGAGCGTGCCGACCTGAGCCGCATTGAACAGGCTCATCGGCGGTGCGCTGCCCACATGGACCGCGACAGCCTGATCATGCCCGCTTTCCGCGTCTATCCGCACATCGGCATACAGATCCCATTGTCCGCTGGTGGGCAATTTGTCCAGCTTCATCTGGGTGGCCCACACTGATGAATGGCCGTTCATGCGGATGGCGGCGCCGTCGGAAGCGACGTCGTCCTGCACGATGCTGGCCGTATCATAGCGGTTGAAACTCAGGTCCTGATAGACGTGCCAGTCCTGAGCAGGGAGCTTGCCGACCATCGCGGGAGGTGTTGCAGGATGACGTTCGATGGTCAGCATTTGCATCAGCTCTTTCGCATTGCCGCCTTGCCGGTATTGCAGCAGCTTGATGTCCTTGATGCCCTGCTGGAAACGCGCCAGCCGGGTATCGAAATTCACCTTCCATGCCACGCCGCGGCGTGCGGCTTCGCTGGCATACTCCATGCGCCGCGCCAGAATGACATAATCCACCGGCATGCGCGCGGCCTTGACATGCGCGAGCATGACCGGGTCGGCAGATACCGCAGCTTCAGCCTGATCGAACAGACGGTCTGCCGCCATCACGAAATCCAGGTTGTACATGGCCAGATCGACCTGGGTCTTTTCGCCGAGGACGTCGCCGCTCTTGGCGATCGCCGCACGCATCAGCTGGATATAGCGCAATATTTCCGGTCCGGCAGCGCCGAAATAATCGTGGGTGAATTCCGCTACCAGCGCATCCGCATTCTCATGGGGATTCCATAACAGGCGCGCCATCATCCATACCCGCAAGCTGGCGAACTCGGCATTTGGAGTCTCCCAGCTGCCTTCGGCGAAATAGCCCTGGACATGCGGCAATGTCGCCAGCCACTGGATGCTGTGCGCTATCGGGTAAATATTCGGCGTCGGCTGATAATAGCCGCTGAAATTGGTGATGTGGTCCCATATCTGCACATGCTGCGCAATGGCATTCCAGCCGGCGATGTCCTTGCCGAGCTGCATATTGCGTCCCTGATTCAGGGCTGTGCTGTAATCCACCTGTATGGTCATCGGGAATACCAGCACATAATCCGGGACGGTCATGCCTGTCGGCGGAGTGAAGCTCCAGTGATAGGCATTGAAGGCCAGACGCGCGCCCGGCAGCACCTTGCGCACCCGATTGGCGACATCGATCACCATATCCAGCCGCGGTGCGGAAGCCACGCCGCCATGCTGGCTGGCAAACGCCTTGCTGGCCGGGTCCATATCCCATCCCCAATCCTGATCGTGGATGTCGAACCATATCTGGCGGTAATCCGGCAGCGCCTTCAGGCGCTGGATGATCGCGTCCGCCATGGCTTTGCGCATGTCCGGATTCATCATCGCCAGCTGCCCGCCCGCATACCAGTCTGGATGCTGCTTGGCGTAAACTTTGGGTGGCAGCAATTCAAAGAAGGTGGCAGTGCCGCCTTTGGCCAGCCAGCTGTGATCCCAGCTGTCGATCGCCGGAGGGGAGGGCAGGAAAGAGGGGCCCATCGCTTCGCCATTGAGCAGGTTATGTGCAGCGTAGGCCTTGTTCTGGCCTTCGAAGCTGAGGATCTGGCGGTAGCCGAAGCGCGGAACCTGCTGCGTATTGAGACGCGCCAGGCGGATGGTTCCTGTGTTCGGCACGACGGTAAAATCCGGGCTCAGCCATTTGACGCTCAGCTGCCTGTCGAGGAACCAGTTGACGCCGTACATGGTGCCGCGCGGCGTTGCCCCCGCGATCACCACGTGCTGCCCCACCGTGCGGATCACGAAGCCATCGCTACCCAGCTTGCCGTAAGGTATATCCGGGCACAGGCGCTGCGTAAGCTGGTTATCGCGGCCGATGATTAGCAGCGGTCCGGCCTGGGTGTTGGCATCATCGGACAAGGGCTGAAAATTGCCGCCGCTGATCCGGTGCAGGTAATCCGCCAGCTCGGCGGCTGCACTCAGCGTGATGCTGTCGGCTCGCGGCCCGACATGGATATGGTAGCGTGCGACGCCATTCTGCGCCAGGATCAGGGATGCCGGTGCCGCGCCGCCGCCCAGTTTCAGCGCTCCCATCAGGGCAGCCTTGCCATCGGCAGGCGCCGCTGCCGGCTGCAAAAGCTGCTTGGCCAGTTCGGCGCTGTGCAGGGTGGCGGCGGTGGTGGCAGGGTCACTGGTCGGCGTCACAGTCACGTCATCGTAATAGGCCGTGCCGGCGGTTTTGTCCTGTTTGCGCAGGTACAGCAACATCTGATCGGCGCCGGGAGGTGCCTCGACTACAACCGAAAATTTCCGCCAGCCGTGGTTGCCGCCGGTGACGAACAGGGCAGGCTCGTTGCTGGCGGGCAGTTTGACGCGGAGCGGGCCGCGCCAGCCTGAACCGACACCCGTACCGCGATAACTCAGTTGCACAAAGATAGAGCCGTCCGGCGCGTTGTCGCTGCGGATCTGCATGCTGATCCGGTAATGTTTGCCGTCTTCGACCGGGCGTTTGTCCTGTGCGGCATAGCCGCCTGTCAATTGCAAGGCGGCCTGTCCCTGTGCGGTGTTGCCATTCACTACTTCGCCCGCACCCCACCACGGTGTTTTGCCGGATTCGAACCCGCCGTTGAGAATGATCGGCGCATCCGATGCGCCGATGGGCTGTGGCATCGTGTCGGCCCATACCGTTGCATTGGCACTCCAGCCTATCAGCAGTCCGGTTAGCAGTCGCGCCGCGATACGGCGCGCCGTGTGCAGACAATAATTAAATGACGTACGCATGATTTATCTCCATAAACCTTCCACGCCCGGCTGACGTACCAGCGGGACATGGAATTTCTTGCGGAAAAGCAGCAGGCTGCGCATGTGCAATCGGCCCGCCCAGCTCAACGGCCCGGCAGCGCTGGAACGCTGATGGTCGTGCACCAGCCGCGCGCCGGGTACGCACATGACACGCGCACCACTCTGCCAGACGCGGGCGCACAGATCGACGTCTTCCATGTACAGAAAATACGCTTCGTCCATGCCGTGCAATTGCAGAAACAAATCCCTGCGTATCAGAAACCCCGTGCCCATCACCCATTCGGCATCGAACGGCTCGCCGCTGGCCCATGCCGAGCGCATCATATGGCGGTCGATGCGGGGTTTGATCGGCCAGTAGCGCCCGACGGGCAGGCGCCGCCCGAGCACATCGAGCAGCGAATAGAAACGCCGCGCAGAATACTGGCGTTCGCCATCGGGGTAAACCAGATCCAGGCCGACCAGCCCGACCTCCGGCTGGTTATCCAGCACTGCCAGCGCCTTGGCCAGACTGCCGTCTTCGAAATAGGTATCCGGATTCAGCACCAGCAGGTAGTCGCGTTCGCATTGCGCCGCGCCGATATTCACGCCTGCGCCATAGCCGCGGTTGTTGGCAGCCTGAACAAGCTTGACCCCGGAAAGCGCTGCGCTCAGCCGCGCGAACGAATCATCCGGCGAAGCGTTGTCCACCACCACGATATCTTCCGCTGCGGCCACGTCATGCGCCAATATCGATGCGACGCATTTCAGCGTCAGATCGGGGGTGCGGTAGTTGACGATGACGGCATTTACGCGATTTGTTTGAGGCATGGTTTTCTCCTGTTCTCTTATCCGTGCCGATAGACATCATCGACGATACTCCATACGCTATGGGCAGATTGATCCCAGCTAAACCGCACCACTTGCTGCTGCCCTTTGCCTATCAGATCGGCTCGCAACGCCTCGTTTTGTGTCAGCGTATCAAGCCCGCCGGCAATCGCTTCAATCGAGTAAGGGTCGATGATCAGCGCTGCATCTGCCGCCACTTCCGGCATTGCCGAGACGCTGGAAGTCAGTACAGGAACGCCGGAAGCCATCGCCTCGACCAGCGGCAAGCCGAAGCCTTCGTACAGCGAGACGAACGCCACCAGTATCGCGCCTTTATAGATTCTGGGCAGGTCGGCATCGGCGACGCGTCCGAGAAAATGCAGCTGTGGCGCAATCCCCAGCGATTCGGCCTGTGCCAGCAGTGCGGGGTCAGGCTGCCCGGTCATCACCAGGTGGATATCCTCACGCGGCAGCGATGACTGCGCGTAAGCCGCGACCAGCCGCGCCAGATTCTTGTAGCTGCGGTGATTGCCGGGATAGAGCACGTAGCGGTAAGGCAGGTCGTAGGTCTGCTGGTTTTCGGCGTAGATGCTGCTGACGCCGTTGTAGACCACATGCACTTTGGCGGATGGCATGCCGGACCAGGCGAGGAATTCGCGCCGGGTGTAGTCGGATACGCAGACGATGGCGCCGCAACGGCGGTACAGGGGGCGCAAAAGCAGATTGTAGTAAGCCTTGTGCAGGCGTGAATAGAAATGCAGATGGGTCAGATCGTGCACGGTCACGACGGCAGGTAGATGGTGTGTCGCCGGCGGCACAAAACCGGCGCTCCAGAATACCCCATCGCCGGTTTTCTGCTGTTGCAGTGCCCGGGAAATCGCCCAGGGCGACAGCGGGCTGCCGATGCTGCCTTGCACTTCTGCATCGACGATCGTGATATGGCCGGGGGCGCGCGCCAGTAACTCGGTCTGTACATTGCCGATCCCGGTCTTCAACGGCCAGCGCAGGTCGGAAAATACACGGTAGGCGGTTGGCTGTGCGGTCATGTGCATGGGTCTCAATCTTTCCAGCCGAGGAAACGCTGGGAAGCAGCGATCCAGTAATAGCGCGCGCGTTTGAAATTCAGTTTCGCCAGCGACAACGCGCAACCTGCCGCCGATCGTGCGATCAGATACAGCACAAAGGACGCCGGATAAGCATTGAGCCCGAGTACCCGGCCAAAGCCGCGGTTATAGAGTCTGGCGCGAGAAAATGCCTTTTCATCCATCACCAGTAAAGGTTCGGGATGAAAGATGCGCAGCGCCGGGTCGTAGCATACGCGCATGCCGGCTTTAAGCACGCCCAGCAGGTAATTGACTTCCTCGCCTGCGCCCCAGCGCGAACCCGACCCGACGCCCAGTCGTTCATCGAACGGACCCGCCTGACGTACTGCTTCGGCACGCAAAAAGATCGTATACGATGTCGCGCAGGTCCATACGTTATAGCGATCCACTACCAGCTCTTCGGTCGCCCAGCGCCCTTGCGAGGGTACGCCGCTCTCCGCGACGCTGCATCCGGTCAGGCCGAACAATGCCGGCTCTGTAGCAAATCGCCCGGCGACGTATTGCAGCGTGTCCGGACGATACCAGCAGTCGTCGTCCGGGAAGCACACCAGCTCGCCGCGGATATGCTGCAGGCCGACATTGCGTGCCCGCGACAGGCCTTTTTCCGAACGCAGGTAGACGATCTCCATGCGGTCGCTGAAGCTGTCCACCAGACGCCGCACGCGGTCGTCCTCGTTCTGGTCGATCACTATCAGCTCAAAATCCTTGTACGTCTGCTCGGCCAGCGTATTGAACAGGCGCTCGACTTCGGTACTTCTGCCCAGGGTGGCCATTACCAGCGAAAACTTCATTGAACTGCTCCTTTTAACTTCCTGTCTGTCGCCCGGCGGGGAGATATCCTGTCCGCCAGCCTGTGATCCTGAGTACATCTGCTTGCAATCTCCGTCATCCCCGTGTTGCTGCCACGTAATGAGACGATTTGCGCAGAAAAGGTTTTTCCACGAAATGCCAGAGCAGGAACGCCGCTGTCAATACCAGCACGGTGGCCAACATCAGCGTCGCCCAGGGCGACTCTCGGAACAGGCCGTATGCGATCAGAGTCTGCAATATCGGAAAATGAACGATGTAAATGCCGTAGGACAGGTCGCCGTATTTGGCGAATTTGCCGAGGAAAGGAATGACGCATGCGAAGCTGACAACCAGCACTCCGAGCGCCAGCGGCTCGACGGCCAGCCAGGGCAAGCTTGTCTGTAGGGCAAATGCGCCGATAGCCAGCGGAATCAGCCATATGGCATGCCTGCTCAGATGTTGAAGATAGTAATATCCCGCCGCACCGGCGATGAAGAAGGTGAGCTGGCCGGGCAGCTGTTGCAGCAATACATGATAAAACCTGGCCCCGGTCTGGTTTGCCAGCGCCTGCATCAGCAGCGAATACATCACTGAGCCGAGATAAAACGCTATCAGCATCGGCAAGCGCCCGAAGCTGCGGAAAGCCATCACCGCCAGCGGTACGAACAGGTAGAACATGACTTCGATTTTCAAGGTCCACAGTGCGCCATTTACCGCATCCAGCGGATTCTGCTGGAAAAGCCCGGGCAGGGTGGGGTGCAGGAAATTAAGGAAGAGCAGATTGGCAGCGAGGTATTTCAGGACCGACAACGAAAAATACGCATGCAGCGGATAGACGCTGAAATAGGCGCCCAAAACGGTCGCCAGCACGATGATGAAAAAATAGGCGGGATAGATGCGCCTTATCCTTTTTTCGAAATACCCCCGCAGGCTGCGCGAATTTTCGTAGCTCATGAAGATCAGGAATCCGCTGACGATGAAAAAGGATTTCACCGCGATATCGGCAGAAAGGATGTTGAGCGGCTGCAGTGCGACGGCTCTGGACAAGACGAAGGCATGATATAGAAAAACCACAAATGCCAGCATGAAGCGCAGCAGCTCGAAATTATTCTGCCTCACTCTGAGGTCGGGCAATGCAGCTGCCGTTTTTCCAGGTGTATTAATTATGTCAGGCATGGGATAGCTCAAACCGGTTGCCCCGCTGCAGATGTTACGGTTGCTTTTGAAGTAACGGGCGCGCTTTGCCGCATGCCGAACGCCACCAGCAGCCCCAGGAACAGATACACCATCTCCGACTGATGCAGTGGGTTCAGCAGTGACCAGGCGGCGATGGGCGCCAGCAAGGCGACGGAGCGCACGCCGATGCCGGCAAAAAACACGCACCAGAAGATCAGCCCAGGGATGCCTGCGATCAGCATCAGATCCAGCGGTGAGGAGAATACCGAATTGGTGCCGAGCCCCAGGCCCTTGATGGTGAACCACAGATTGGAGAAGTAGGCCTCGACGAATCCGAACCCGTAGCCGAGCAAGTTATCGGACAGCAGCTTCATGGTCTGTGAAAATGCCAGGCCGCGCTCATCCTGCAGACGCACCTGCAATAACTGCCCCGTCAGCTCATGACCGAAGCGCCACACGTAAAGCGCCGTGCCGATGGCGATGAGCACGGTTTTCAACCCCCAGCGGCGCGGCATGTGCAGCAGTACCACTATGCCCACCGGAATCAGGATGGTTTTGGATTGCGACAGCAATGCGACCACGACGCCCAGCAGCATGTAATGCAATACGTCCCGTGCATGTCGCGGCGATTGCAGGAACAGCAGATAAGACGCCAGGAAAAAATAGATCGCCAGCCAGTTGCGTTCCTTGAAGGTGCCGTACAGCGCGTCCTGCATGAAATCCACCTGGTGAAACAGGATCGGTACCTGAAGGTGCTGCACCAGGTATTCGAAGCCCAGCAATGCCCATAAAAGCAGGTAGCCATAGGGCAGTTTCCGTTGCAGATAGTGGCTGCCGAGTGCGCGCCCGACGAGGAAAAACGCCGGATAAAGGAAGCCGAATTTGATCAGCTGTTCGGCGGCTTTGATATGCGGATATCCGGAAAGAAATGTCGCTACCAGCGCGAAGCTGATGAACATCGCAAATACCAGCACCTCGACGAGGCTCGTCCGCAGCTGTTCGCGATAGACCAGCCAGGCCAGTGCAAACAGCGCCCATATCTGCGCCGACTGGATGATGCTGACCTGGATGAACTGCAACGGGATGAGCAGCAAACCCATGAGAAGCAAGCGGTCGACAGTTTTATCCGAAATCACGATGTTCCTTTGTTAGAGACAAATCCGGTTGGACAGCTCATTCGAGACAATATCCGATGACCCGGTCACGGATGTTGCCCCAGGAGTAGTTGGCTTCAAGATAATTCGCCAGCTCGGTCGCTTCCCGGTTGCGCGCGGCATCGTCCAGCTGCAAACGCGCCTCGACCATCGCGCACAAATCATCGATCGAGTTGAACACATATTCATCGCCGGGCAGATATTCGAGTACGCCGTGGACGTTATTACAAATCACCGGCACGCCGAATGACAGGCCTTCCAGCAGCGCGTTGTTTGCTGTCGCGAAAGTCAGCGGCAACAGCAGGAAGAACGAATTGCGGATGACTTCTTCGTATTCGCTGGTGCTCAAGCGTCCGTGACAAATGACATTGGGATAATGCCGCACCTCGCCCAGCTTGTCGTACTTCATGCCGACGAGGTTCAGGGTTATCTGCGGGTATCTTTCGCGGAACACGGCGATGATCCTGCCCAGCAGTTCATAATCGCGATAGGTGTCGCCCACCACGGTAACGTGCGTGCCGGCGTCAGAGTCGCGGCATGCCGATCTGCGCTGTTTGTCGCACCATGCGCCGTGCGGGATGCATGTCACCTTGCCGGGAAAATGCTGTTCGAATATTCTGGCCTGCTGTGATGTCAATACGATGAATTTGCTCACAAAGCGCAAATTGAAGCGTTTCAGTTTCAGGAACAGCGAATCGTTCCGTTCGAACCAGTAGTCTTCTCCCAGATGCAGGACATAAATCACCTTCTTGCCCATCAGCCGCAGCAGCGGTGCCGAGAAATAACTGGTCTGTTCGGGGTAGAACAGCAGGACAGCCGGATATCGCCAGGATTTGAGCACCGTCCACAGGTCGGTCAGCGCGAAATTGATGCGCTGTTTCAGTGATCCGATCTTGCTGCCGCCGCCCCACAGTTTTTCGCCGTCGACATAATCTGCCGGCGAAGCCACGACATGGTGATAGCCGGAGCTTTCATCGTGGTGCTCCCAGCGAAAACCCGAGTAGAGGACCATTCCCCGCTTGTTGCCGGTCATGGTCGTCATGCGCCTGAGACCTTTCGAAGGGTTGGGGAGGGGGCACGCAAGATCCCGGTCAGATTCTTGAGTTGTGCGGCGTTCCACAGGCGGGCCGCGGCGAGCGCTTCGCGCGCCAGCGTCTTGCGTAATGCGTTGTCGCGCAGCACGCTGACGACTTTAGCCGCCATGGCTTGCGCATCATCGTCCGCCACCGCCAGAAATGCCTTGCCGCGCAGATTTTCCAGCCCGCGACTGCCGGATTCGGTGGCGACCAGAGGCACGCCTAATGCCAGGCATTCCATGGTCTTGATGTTGAGTCCGGTGCCCATGCGTACCGGGTTGATCGCCAGGGCGCCCCGTGCATAGGTTTGCGCCACCGAATCCACCCGGCCCAGCTTGTGCACGCCGGGGGCGTCGTGTGCGTGCTGGCATACATCGCCCGCCAGCCATACTTCAAAATCCGGCATTTCGGCGCGAATCAGCGGCAATGCGCCGTGAATGAAGGCATTTGCGGCATCGACATTGATGCTGTTACCGGAAGCGACAAAGACCGCTCTTGGTGCGTCGCTCAATTGCACGGACTGCGACATGTCGAGCAGATGACCTACCGTGGTGACCTGTTTGCCCGGCGGCAATGCTGCTGCGAACAGCTGCGCTTCGTTGTCCTGTATCGCCACCACGATATCGGCGCGTGCCAGGCCTTTGCTTTCATCCGCGGGCGTAGTGGAGAACCATTCCGGTTGCTTGCCTGCTTCAAGAAAATGCAGGTGGCGGTTGGCAAAGCGGTCATGGGTGTCGATGACTTTCACTACCCCGGGAGGGAAGGCTTCCAGCGCTTTCGACATGAATACGTATTCGACGAAAACCGCTTCGAAATCGTGTTGTGCCTGCAATGTGATCAGTTGCGGTGTCAGTCCCGGATCGTACCAGTCGTCCACGCCCCACACATAGGCAGATGCCTTGCGCATGCGGCGTAATGCCCTGCGCCGCAAGCGGGCGGTCACGCTGCTGACGGACTTTGGCATGCGGTATTCGAATTCGGTAAAGCCGCCATTAAAATGCTGCATCATTGTCTCGCGGTCGCCGTCTTCCAGTGCGGCCCAGGCGAAATGCACGATGTGCCCAGCCGCGATCAGGCTGTCAGCCAGGGTGAGGATACGCGCCCGATTGCCCGCGATAGGCGGGTGGGTAGGAACGGGAGAGAAAATTAAAATACGCATCGATTTATGCTCTTAATGAAAATCGGTAATCAGGGGCAGCCAGAAGCGGTTTCATGGCGTCGTCGTCACTGGCAATTCCGCTCTTTCGAGCTTGCGTTTGCGTACGAGCTGGCGCCCGTACTCTATGGCCGGGATTTCGAAGTAATGCGACAGCAGCATGGAAAATACCAACGCCAGCACAAGGCTGCTGACTATTAGTTCGGGGATGAAATAAAAACGTTCGCGTACGCCGATGACTTCGATGAGCAGCCATGCGCTCAGGAAAATCGCCACCATGTGGCTGCAGTAGAAGCCGTACGAAATCTTTCCCAGCCATAATGCGATGCGGTTGGCCAGCACGCGGTGGGACAGGTTATGGGCAAGGCTGCCTGAAGGACTGGTTATCGCCCACAAGGAAAGGCCGAACAGGGCCACCGAGATCACCATCGATCCCTGCAGGGTCGCGACCATGGCGACAATGAATGCGATCGTTACCCACAGGTTAAGCCGGGAAGGATTTTTCCCTGTTGTGGGCTGATACGCTTCCGCGATCATGCCGCCGACCGCGAACAGCCACAGATAGGTCAGCAGGAATGACGACTGCACGAATTTGTGCGACACCAGGATCAGCGCGAACAAGGCGAGCGCTTTGGCCACATAGCTTGATTTGATCCGTGTCAGCCCCCAGAACAGCAATGGCGCCACTAGATAGTATTGCCATTCGAGCGTCAGGCTCCATGCCTGCCCCATAAAGGCATAGGACGTGGAAGGCAGCATGCGTTCAGGGATCAGCCCGTGAAGCAGGAAGAAATGGGCAAACAAATGCGGCACCAGATATTCCTTGCTGTTTTGCAGATACAGGATGCGATCCATCAGGCGCGGCTCGCTCCAGGGGATCTCATGTAAAACCTCGATGGACAGATTCAGAGTCAGCACGCTGGCGACCAGACACACCCAGTAAACCGGGAATAACCGCAGCGCCCGGCGGATATAGAAGTCACCGGCATTGTGCTCTTTCTGTAAATTGAGCGTGATGACGAATCCGCTGAGTACGATGAATACCCCGACTGCGAATTCACCATTGGCAAAAAACATTCCCAGTGTGTCGTGTTTCTCTATCTGCAGGGTCGCCATGGTGGTGACATGGGTGACGAACACCCATAATGCCATGTAGCCGCGCAAGCCATCCAGGGCTCCGATTTTTCTGGACTCACTCATGAGGCCGCTCCTTCGAGGTTCGATGAATTGCATCTTGCAAGTAAGGTAGATGCATTTTGCTGCTGCAGAGTTCGGAAACGGTTACATTCTGAAACAATTGAGTCGCGCACTGCCGTTTCCGCTTGCACCAGCCATTCGAAACGCTCGATCAATCCTGCCGACGATATCTCTTCGGTAGGCAGTGCCAGCCCGGGCTGGTGGATGGACTCGAGAAAATCGAGGCATTTCGGCTGATAGCTCAGCGAGAGATTGGGTACGCCCTGCGCGCAGGCGAGGATGGTCGCATGCAGCCGCTGCCCGACGACATAGTCGAATCCGGCCAATTGCTGCATGGTCTCGTTCACCGAGGCGCTGAAAGGCAACAATTCGAATCCGGCTGATGCCACCTCGGCTTTCAGTGCCTGCCCGATTTCAGCGTCGAGGCCGTGCAGCGCAAAGTACTGCACCTTGTATCCCTGGCGCAATGCATGACGGATCAGTGTGAGTGTGGAATCGAAAACGCTGTCGCCGCCGCCTGACACCGGATCATGGCTGCCCAGGTTAATGCCCAGAGTACGTGTGTCCGGGTGTGCGTTTTTTGGTGCCGGCCGGATCGAGAGGGCCGGATCGCCGATCACCTCCACCCCGTCTATGCCGTTTTCAGCCAGCCAGGCGGCCGAGCGGGGGCCGCGCACGCCGATATAACGAGCGTCGCGCAGCACATCCAGCCAGCGCCCGGGATTGCCTCGGTCTGCATGTTCGGGATGCCTGGACCAATAACCCAGATCGGCGACGCCGGTGCCCCATACGGCATAGCGTTCACCGCGCGCCCGCGCTCTTTCCAGCACATGCAGGTACGGATCGACGTTGATCAGAGTGCCGCCGCCTAATATGGTCAGGCGCTCACTGGCCAGTCCGGACAAATAGCTCAATGCTGAAAAGTCATCGTGCGGCAGCATCAGCGTGTCTTTGAATAACTCGTCGCGGAACGACAGATACAGTGCTTCGTCGCCTATGTTCTGGTGACCAAGCCAGCCGATGTAAGTAAGCAATGGCTTCTTGCGTAAAATCGCGGCACGGTAATCCGCCGTCCTGCGCAGATAGCCATAACGATTCAGCCTATCCCATTTCACTCTAAGTCCGAGCCCAAGCCCCATGTAGCGATCTTCCTTTCAATTACTCGCGCAAAATGCATCAATCGAGCAGCTGCAGCTGATATCAGGTACGGCTGCGCATGAATCTGACAGTTTCAAGGGCGGGCGCTCTTGCTGTCATTGCCACCATCCCGAAATACACGATTGAATACAGCAGCCCGAAAATGAAGAGCTGCCCTATCGAATTAATGTTGTATGTACCCACAGTGTCGCGGGCCAGCCACACGCTCAGGTATGCGGCGCCCGAGCCCAGCAGCCCCGGCGCGATCCAGTTAATGATGTCGCGCACTCTGATGCCGAGTACTTTTGCGACCAGCATAAAACTGAACGGCGTCACGATAAGCAGTGCGAGCACATAGATATCCACCAGTTGCGCTACGTTACCGGAGTGAATGAGCGTGATTGCGGGCAGTACCGCGGCGAGCTTGAGCAGGGTCAGCCAGAGCGTGAGGTGCGGCCTGCCGACCGCTGTCAGATAGGGGCCGTTGGCGAACTGGATGCATTGCATGCCGCCGATCAGCATCAGCGGCGCCATCACCAATTCGCTCCCCGCCCATTTGTTGCCGAACAGCAGATGAGTGATTTCGGGGCTCAATGCCGCCATCGCAAAAAATATCGGGGTGCCGAACAACGAGCTCGTGGACACTACTCTTTTATAGGTCGCCGCGAGCCGGGCGCTGTCATGGGCGATCTTCGACAGTGCGCTCAGTGAAACATCCATGAATGCGCGGAACAGCAATTCCATCGCCGTCAGATACAGTTTCGACCCTATTGTATAGATTCCCAGCGCAGCGACGCCGTGCAAGGTAACGATCACGAAATCGATGGCCCGTGTGGCGAAGAAATCCATCAGCCGGGCAGAGAAGATGCTGGCGCCGAACTTGCCGATTGTTTTAAAAGATATGACATCGTACTGGCGGGTGGGCACCCAGCGAGGTTTTCGCCATAACCAGATCAGACCTGCCACCGTATAGGTCGCCGACTGGGCGATCAGGCTCCATGCGCCCATGCCCATGACCGCGCAGCTTACGCCGACCACCCCCGAGGCGATCAAGGCCACAAATTGCCGGATCGCGAGCGGTTTGAAATCGAGATCGCGTTTGTACAGCGCTTCCTGAAACGCGGTTGCCGTAGCCAGCGGCGCGAACATGCTCGCGACGATCAGATACGGCGCGAGGCCGGATACATTGATCAGGCGTTCGATCTGGTGAGCGAATAGCGTGACAATCAGCGACAGGGCGATGGCCCCGCCGACGCCTGCCACGAATGGCAGCGTGATATCGCGCTTCGCGATATCCTTGCGCTGGATCAGCGCATCCGCAAACCCGAATTCGGCAACCATCTGCTGGAGCAGCAAGACCAGCGCAACCGCGCCCGCAATGCCGAATTCGGTCGGATTCAGCAGGCGCGCCAGGATCAGATAGAGCAGCAAATTCAGCGCCTTGACGCCCCAGCTCTGCACAACGGACCAGCGCAAGCTGGACATGACTTTGTTGCGTAACGGGTCTGTCATGATGTAGTCATTGCGGAAGGGTGCCCCATGATGCGTTCGCGTGCGGATGAATCAAGGGCGTTGAGGAGTGTGCGGATAAAGGCGGCCTGAGCGGCGAATGCATGCGTTGAATCGGGGTCTATCGATGACACTCGGAACAGCAGGCCGTCGGGCACTTTGCCGGTTAATCCGTATTTGAAACGCGCGAATTTCCATTTAAGGCTTTCGACTGCGATCTGATCCCCTACCGTTGTCCAGTAGGTAATCGGCTCTATTCTGGCGCGTTGCACTGCCACCATGTGGACGACCGGGATCCGGGTTGTTGCGGCTACGTTTAATACGCCAGTCGAGTGCTGGGTTATTTTGAATCCCTGGGCGGGATAGCAGGCTTCCGGTTTATGCACTTGCATGCCGTTGCGCTGATCCTTGCCGTATGCGATCGTCAACATGATCTGCTCCCCGCGCGCGTTGACATATGTGCGTGCCAGGGTTTGCGCATACAGCTTTTCGGATAAGGTGTTTTTGTCGTTCGGGTTGGTATCGTTGGAACCGGAAATGATGTCCAGATCCTGTACCTGCTGCCAATCGCCAAACTGTTTGGGTATCAGGGTTTTCAGATTGATCGGTGGATTGACGTCCGCCGCCATTTCGGTCGGCGTCAGCATTGCCGCCAATAAGGCTGCCGCAATCATGGCCAGCCCTGTTAACCAGGATTTGAGAGGAATCGCGTTCATGCCGTATGCCCGCCTTGTTTGAACAGCAGACCCAGAACCCAATCCCACAGCATGAGGCTGAGCAGGGCGACTATAAACAGCACGATGCCGGCAAAGCCGTGAATAAAGCCTTGCCCGGCTTCATCACCCCGGAAATAGGTTACCAGGGTAATGACGATGACGCGTATTACGTTGGCGGCAAAGGCGATGGGCAGGATGCCGGCGAAAATCAGGCCGTTTCTCAACCAGTTGCGGTATTGCATCAGATACACATACAAGACGCCGAGTGCGCTGAGTGAAAACATCGAATTCAGGCCGGAACAGGCGTCGGCTACCAGAAGCTGGTAATAACCGATGGAGAGCACCACGCCGTTGCGGGCGATGGGGAAGCCCAGGTGATACAGGATATTCTCGACCACAATGGAAACGTATTGTTTCAATGGCCCGGTCAGTGTGTCGATCAGCGGACCGGGTAGCGGGATCATGAACACCAGGAACAGGATGGGGAACCAGAAACTGCGCAGCCCCGTAACGCCGCGCATGACGAGCAGCATACCCGCCAGTATCGGCAATAACGAGCCGATTTCGAAAATGTAAATGGTCTGGGATTTGCCTAATGCATAAAACAATAGGCCGATAGCCAGGATCACGCCGCCGAGAACAGGCGAAGTCGATTTGGCAGGCTGAATGAATACGTCGCGACGTTGCCAGAAATAATAGAGCGACACCGCAAGGATAAGGGGACCGTGGCCTTGCTCTTCAGTCGTCCAAAGACCGCGGGCCAGCCCGTAAAAGATCGGCAGCAATATCACCGCCAGCCCGGCGATCACCGGCATCCATGTCAGCAGGGCAGGATACCCGTTGGCGGGAGGAGATGACATGTAGGTGCTATCTGAAGACATGCATTACACCTGATTGAGTACTGTGCCGATCAATTGTGCGCTGGTGCCGTTCAGGGTGTCGCGTATGCGTTCAAGATCGCGGTGCTTGGTGAGATCCTGACGTGCAACCAGGACGCTGCCTTCGCTGATAATGGCCAGATTTGCGCTTTCGGCGTGTTCGTTAAAGGCCGGAGTGTCGAATAAAATCACATCGTAATGCGGGCTCAGCTCGGTGAGTAATTTGGAGCGCAAGCCGCGTGCGATGATTTCAGCCGGGTTCGGCGGTATCGCGCCGGCGGGCAGCACGGATAATCCCGATAACGCGTCCAGCTTGACGATGCTCGACATGTCGGTGCGTTCCGCCAGCATGCTGGCCAAGCCTGCGCGGTTGTCCAGGTTGAATATCCGGTGTTGCCGTGGTGTGTGCATATCGGCATCGATCAGCAAGGTGCGCTGGCCGAGCTGGGCGAAAGCAACCGCCAGATTCGCGGCGAGATAACTGGTACCGACATTGCGGCTGGCGCCTAGCAGGGAGAGCATCTTTTTGCCGTTGTTGAACCAGCGGGAAAGTAACTGGTTGCGCAGCATGCGTATCTTTTCGGCAGGCTCGGTGAAGGGGCGATAGGCGCATATCAGTTCCGGGCTGAAGCCGCCCTCTCCCGGCGCGAGGTAGGTGTAATCGTATTGGTTGGCCAGGATGCGGCTGATGTCGTCTGCGGTTACCAGCCCCAGTTTTATTGCAGCCTCGCCGAATCTGATCGATTCATTGTTTTGCAGGCTCAATATGCTCTGGATATCCGTGATATGGATTTTTCCTGCCTGCAACAGCAGGTTGCCTATTGAATCGTCCGCGGAAGCGGGCGGCTGGATATATAGTTGCGGGGTATTCATTTTTTAAATTCTCCCTGACTAGTTCAGCTGTGGTCTCTGACGATTGGATAAACCCGGCAATCCCTTGTGTTTTGAGGGGGCGATGGCGTTGAGTGTGACTAGTACCGGCAGGCCTAATACGTCTGTCAAATCGGTTTCGGAACGGATGCGGCGATCCAGAAATTCTGCGATAAAAGTAAGCGCCAATCCAAGGAACGTACCGAGGAACAGGGCAAATACGATCACGAATGCCAGGCTTCTGCTGGACGGTTCAGTGGGGATTTTTGCCGGGTTGAGCAGTGAGATGTTGGTCTGGCTGGCCTGGCTGGTCATGCGGGTTTCGGTCGCCCGCTGTAATGCGAGGTCATAGGCTTTCTGCGCGTTGGCGATATCCTGTACCAGCACTGCACCTGCATCGCGGTTTTGCTTGAGTGCCAGCAGCTTCTGTTTTTGCGCGGCCAGTGATTCGCGTAATGCGGCTTCACGTTGCTGGGCTACGCGCATCGAGGTATTGACGCTTTCCTGTGCATTGCGGGTTTCCCGCGCGATCTGTTCACGCAAGGTATTTATTTCGGCGCGGGCTCGCTGGTAATCGGGGTGATTCACACCGACGCTTTTCGATAATTGATCGAGTTTCGCCTGATTTCTGGCAAGATCGGTTTTGAGCGACTGTATGACCGGATTATTCATAACGTCGGCTAACTGGTCGCCGGAGTGGCGGTTGCGCGATGTGCTGTCGTAGGTCTGGTCTTGCGCGGCGGCCAATTGGCTACCGATATCGTTGAGGCGCGCGCTTTCTACGTCCAGCCGTTCGTCGACGACGACTATGCCTTTGCTTTGCTGATAGTCGGATAGTCGTTTCTGTGCGGCTATTAGCTGCGACCGTAATTCATTTAGCTGGGACTGATACCATTTGTTGGCCTGCATGGCCGGTATCGTCTGCAAGTCGAGATTGGTCTGGATGTAGGCTTTGACAAACGCATTGGCGATGACCATGGCCGACTCAGGGTCAGTCGATTTGTATGCGACATCGATCAGATTGCTTTGCCGGGAAGGCGTGACGGAGAGACCTCTGAGCAGCAACTCTGCGATCCAGTCACGAATATCGCCTTTGCCGTCGGCTTCATCGACAAATTTCTTGTGCAGAGCCGGGTCTTGCGCCAGCTTGAGATCGTCCACCACCTTGAGTGCGACATTGTGGCTCGAGAGCACATCAACCTGCGTCGCGATATAGCTGGTCATTTGATCGGAAGAAGGGGTGCTGGCGGCGGGGCCCGAGATCGTGTCGGGCTGTTTGAAGTCGACGATGACGCTGGCTGTTGCTTCATAGCGGAGCGGCAATATCAATCTTGCGGCGACCGCTATCAGCACAGTGAGCGCTATCGTGATCAACAACACGGTTTTACGCGCCCATACCACTCTGAAAAAACTGATTATGTTCATGATATGCCTCTATGCCTGAAGGATTAGAACAGGCTTTCCTTAATATAAACGACGTCGTCAGGGAGGATTTGCGTATCCTCAGTCGCTGGCAAGGTGATGGTCTTTCCGTCCTTGTCTTTGCGGCGGATCTGTGCACCCCGCTCGGTGCCACGCAGGGTGATGCCGCCCCCCATGGCGATTGCCTGCATGAGGTTCATGTCCTTCTGCAGACGGAATGAACCGGGATGCTGTACTTCGCCGTAGATATAGAATACTTCCGCACGGGGTACATAAATGATATCGCCGCCGTGGATGGTGGAATTCATGGCCAACTGGCCATCGTTAAATAACGACAGGGTGTCTATCTTGGTCTGTTCGAGCTGATTGCCGTTTTTGTGGACCAGGACGACCGTATCCGAGCCGAGCGAGCTGATGCCGCCAGCCTGTGCGAGCAGATCGGTGATCGTGCTGGTGGATTCAAGGGCGTATTTGCCGGGTTTGTTGACCTGCCCCAGTATCGATATCAGTTTGCTGCGGTATTCCTTCACGACCAGATTGACATTGGGTTTGACGATGAATCCGCCCGACTCCAGCCCTTGCGCAATACGTTTTTGCGCTGCGCTGGCAGTGAGCCCCGCTATCTGTACCGAGCCCAGCAGCGGAACGGCGATTTTGCCGTCCTCATCGATTTGGGCTGCGTCCACCAGCAAGTCTGGATGGTCGTAAACCGTAATGTGCACGACGTCGCCCACACCCAGTCGGTATTCATCGGCATGGGCGGGAAGCGCGAATGCAGCCAACATTACAATCAGGAAATAAAATAGTTTACGCATGATGTGATCCGCCTTTCGAAAAGTCCAGTAAGGCCCTGCAAGTGATTTACAGGATTCATTGGTTTTGATGATTAAGAAGCCAGTGTTGTCGTATCGTCTGTCAGAATGCATGATTGAGTCCTACCATCAGGCTGTCGTACCGATAGCTGTTACCCTCGATATTGGAGCTGCGTACACCCTTTTCCGCGATAAAGTTAAGTCTGGTATTGCGGAATATCGTGTAAGTAACGCCCAAATCCAATAAGGAGACTTGATCCACGCGATGCGGCGTATTCAGGAAATCGACGCTGTCCCGCTGGGCGCTTAAATCAACGCTGATTTTTGAGGTGGCTGTCCAGGTCGCCCGTGCCGATACGCCCTGAGTGACATCGTAGGTGGATGTGTTGGTAATATAGCTGCCGATGTCGCGATAAACGGCGAGATTGAATTTGGTTTTGCCGGTGGCGAACCAGTCCGCGCTAATTCTGCCGGTTACCCCGGAGTAATTCTGCTGCTGCGCATTGGGGTAATCGCGTTTGGTGTAATTTACCTTGCCTTCTATCCTGGTTTTTCCGGTCGCAACCCAGTCAAACCCGATACCGTTATCGTACTGGGTGTAACTGTTGACCGGGGTTGGCTGGGTTGGATAGCTCGCATTGCTGACGGTGCTATTGAAATCAATTTTGCTGCCTTTTGGTGTCAGATAGCGGAAGCCCGTCTTGTAAGTGTCAATATTGCTGTCATTGAATATTTGCGTAATGTCGCTATTGCTGGACTGGTCTTTCTGTGCGCCCAGTTTGAGTTGCCAGCGATTATCGAGCTTTACGTAACCGTTAAAGAATACGCTTTGCGTCGTAATCATGTTCGCGAGCGGTTTGCGGGTGTAGGTAAAAGGCGCGAGAGCCAGTTTCTCGGTGGTGCCGACATTGCCTTGCAGCATGTCGCCGATCAGCCAATCCCATTTCAAAGCGTAGTTATGCCCGCTGTAATCCAGCTGATTGTAAGTGTCAAAATTGACCCGGTTTGCTTCGACGTGGCCGGTCAGGAATTGGCGGCCCAGTTTCCAGTTCATTTTGACGCCTGCGGCATAGGTCTGATACGACTCGGCGGTAGAAGTGGTCCCGAGTGTGGCAAGTGCGGCCTGGTCATTCGGCAACAGGAACAGATTGCTGTTGTACATGTACGCCGCCGACACATAAGGCGAAAAAGTGTCGTTCAAATCTGCATGAGCAAGCGAATTCGTGCAGATGAGGCAGGGCGCAAATAGCCACTTTAAAGGGTGTATCCAGCCCTTTGAATCTTTGGGCCGGGGGGAGTTGTCAAGCATTACGTTGGTATATGTCTTCATAACGAACAATATCATCCTCGCCCAGATAGGTGCCGGATTGCACTTCGATCAGATGTAAGGGGACTTTGCCCGGATTTTCCAGCCGATGTTTGCTGCCGAGCGGAATATAGGTTGACTGGTTTTCGCAGAGCATGATTTCTTCTTCGCCACGCACCACCATCGCCGTTCCTGAAACGACAACCCAGTGTTCCGCACGATGATGGTGCATCTGCAGGGACAGTTTGGCGCCAGGTTTGACCATGATGCGTTTGACCTGGAAACGGCTGCCGGCATCGATGCCCTCATACCAGCCCCATGGCCGGTAAACCCGTTCATGGTAAAGATGCTCGCTGCGGGACTGTTCCTTGAGCTTGTCCACGATGAGTTTGACGTCCTGAGCGCGGTCTCTGGGAGCGATCAATATCGCATCAGCGGTTTCGATAATCATCAGGTTTTCTACTCCTAATGCCACAACCAGACGGGACTCGGCCCGGATAAGGTTGTGATTGGCATCTTCTATAATCACGTCGCCGCGAATGACATTATTGGCGGCATCTTTTTCGCTTACTTCCCATATGGAGTTCCATGCGCCAATATCGTTCCATTGGATGTCAGCAGGAACCACTGCCGCCTTGTCGGTTCTTTCCATTACGGCGTAGTCAATAGATTCTGATGGGCAAGCGGTAAATGCTGTCGGATCAAGACGGATAAAATCCAGGTCGTTCTTGGCTTGGTCGAGCGCAGTTGAGCATGCGTCCAGGATGTCGGGACGCAGCCGGCGCAATTCTTCGATGATGTCGTTGACCTTGAACAGGAACATGCCACTATTCCAGTAGTATTCGCCGCTGGCAACGTATTGTCCGGCGGTTGCAAGGTCGGGCTTTTCTACAAATTCGCGCACCTGATAGCCATGAGTGTGGCCGGGAAGCGCATCGCCCTGGCGGATATAGCCGAATCCGGTGTCGGGTGTTTTCGCGACGATGCCGAAGGTGGCAAGATAACCTAGCGCGGCGATTTGGGCGGCGTGTGCCACGGCGAGATGAAAGGCGGCTACATCGCCGATCAGGTGGTCGGCTGGCAGCACCAGCATCAGCGCATCGGGGTCCTGCTGCTGTATGGACAGGGCGGCTATCGCGATCGCCGGCGCGGTATTGCGCCCCGTCGGTTCCAGTACTATGGCATTCGGTCGTACGTCCATCGCCCGTAATTGTTCGGCGATCATGAAACGATGTTCCTGATTGCAGATAATCAGCGGTGCGGCGGTATTGGGTAAATCGACAATGCGTTTTACGGTTTCCTGGAATAGCGTTTGCTCCGTAAGTAAAGGCAGCAATTGCTTGGGTAGTGCAGCGCGGGATAAAGGCCATAGTCTTGTGCCGGAGCCGCCAGAGAGGATGACTGGGTAGAGCTTTTGATGCATGTGCTGATTTCCTTTCATAACATGGTTCGCAAACTGGCACTGGCAGCATGGTTTGATTATTCACCAAGCTAATATCGTGCCTGGAATGCGAATTGTCTGTTCGGGGTTGTTATCTTATACTATAAATGTGTAATAGTATATCTGTAGTTATGTTACAGTGTTATTCTTACATTTATATTTTCCAATATCCATTCTGTTCCATTCTTTAAAAATTCTGAACGCAAAAGTGCAATGAACTGGTTGTAATAATAAATCGCAGATTACGTTGTTATGATGACATAAATTTTATTGTCATGTTTTTTGCTTGGCATTCTGATTGATCCTGTTGCGTTAACGAATTTTTAGGAAAATTGAATCAAGCGCTCTATCTTTCATATAAAAGGATTATTTATGGTTGGTGGTTATGAACATCCTGCGTTAAGTCTGGCAAAGCGTCTGGTCAATCCCCTGGTTATCTTCGTTTCATTGCTTATCGCGGTGGAGGTTATGTCGCCGCCATTCAATGGCATGCACCTGGTACTGGGAGTATTGGCATTCCTGATAGGTTCGCAAGTATTCGACGGTTTCGAGTTCTTTGAACTGCGTGGCCAGCAGGCAAGAATCGGTTGGCATATCGTTAATTTGCTGATTGCCTGGACGATAACAGTGGGTATTTTGATCATTCTGGATATGGCTACCGGAATGGGTGATGCCTATGACAGGCGGATGCTCATGGTCTGGGTAGTGCTTACCCCGGTGCTGCTGTTTGCCAGTCAGTTCGCAGTGCGTGTCTATCTGGAAGCGTTGCGCAAGGACGGGAAAATCCGCCGTGCCATCATCGTCGGCGCAAATGACCTCGGTTGCAAACTGGCTGACCGCATTCATCATCAGCGTAGCCTGATGGTGCGTGTGGATGCGTTTTTCGATGACAGGCTGGATGACCGTTGCGATCCGAGTTTATTGTCCATCGTCGCGGGCGGGCTGGATGATGTGGCTGATTATGTGACCAAATCGAATATCGATCTGGTTTACATTACGCTGCCTATCCTCAAGCAGTCGCGCATTGTCGAGTTGGTGAATTCGTTGCGGGATACGACCGCTTCCATTTATTTTGTCCCGGATGTTTTCATTTTCGATCTGGTGCAGGCGCGGCTGGATAGCGTCAACGGTGTACCGGTCATTTCGGTATTTGAATCCCCTCTGGTGGGGATCAATGCAGTGCATAAACGGATTTTCGATCTGGTGGTGTCGGGTACGATTTTATTGATGATCGCGCCGATTATGGTGATTATCGCTGCGCTGGTGAAACTGACATCCAAAGGCCCGGTTTTCTTCAAGCAGCGTCGTTACGGGATGGATGGCGAGGAGATATGGGTTTATAAATTCCGTTCCATGTCGGTGTGTGAAGATGGCGACAAAGTCACTCAGGCGACCAAAAATGATGCGCGCGTGACCCGGCTTGGTGCGATTCTGCGCAAAACATCTCTGGATGAATTGCCCCAGCTGATCAATGTGCTGCAGGGCTCCATGAGTATTGTCGGTCCGCGTCCGCATGCCGTTGCGCATAATGAACACTACCGTAAATTGATACAGGGTTATATGTGGCGGCATAAGGTGAAGCCCGGTATTACCGGATGGGCGCAAGTCAATGGCTATCGGGGGGAAACGGATACGATAGACAAAATGGAGGGGCGTGTTTTGCACGATATCAGCTACCTGAAGAACTGGTCAATTTGGCTGGATATCACCATTATGCTGAAGACAATCAAGCTGGTATTCAAGGACAGTCAGGCTTATTAATTTTTAATATTATCGTGTTGTCATATTTTTGGCACATTGCATGCTTAATATATGGATGGGGCAAGTTTGGTATTTGTCTTACAAGCTCCGCTGCTGTTTGTTAATCAACAAATTCTGAAAAGGAGTGTCAGATGAAAGTATATAAAACAGCCCAGTCGCTAATCTTGGCGGCGGTGATATTTTTAGGTTTTGCCGGTAATGCGGGCGCCGTAACAGTCAGCGAAACCGGGCCGAATGGCACCACGGTAGTGGTGACGGGTGTTGGCGAAGGTTCGGGCACATGGTCTGTCACGTCAGCAGTGCCTGAGGCAGACGCCTGGGCAATGATGGTGTTGGGGTTGGGTCTGGTGGGTTTGCGATTGCGTGGTAAAAAAGGCAAGACTTCGGTTGAATCCTGATTAGACATTAATGAGCAAACTTTCTCTGGGGGTAGCGTTGATACGCTACCCTTTTTTTGTTTGGCTCCCGCTTCAGGATTGGCCGCATTCCGGCTCCGGCTGTTTGCGAAGCCGATACTCGGGTAATGAAGGGCGCAGGGTTAGGTCTGGTTGCTCTGTAACTGTGGCGAAGGACAAGGAGTGCGGATTTGATAAACGGCCGTAGCGTTTAATTGAATATTGAAGGTTGGCATGATGTGTTGCTTTTTTGCCAAACGCGAAATTAGTAGGTTGATATTTTCTTGTTATTATGTAAGATAAACACTGTATCAATAGTCTTGATACAGTGTTTGTCGTGTTTTCAATTTCTCCAATCGGTATTTAAGGAGATGTCTTTTACAGGAGTACTGAAATGAAAGTGAATAAACTTATCAAGTTACTGGGTATGGCTGCTGTTGTATCTTTTGGTTTTGCAGCGAATGCGAATGCGGTATCCATTAATGCGCTCCACAGTGATGGCCACCCTAATTATCATAGTGCTGTGGCTGCTGTTCCCGAGGCTGACAGTTGGGCAATGATGGCAATAGGCTTGGGTCTGGTAGGCCTGCGTTTGCGTCGCAAAAGCAAAAAAGCACAAGATGCCGTGAAGTAATCACATTAAGTGATAGGTAGTTCGTGATAAAAAACGACAGGATTTTTCCTGTCGTTTTTTATGAGTTAAATGTATCGGATAGGGAAGTTGAAAAAGGGATTCGGCTTCACTGATTGCTCATTAACGGACGCATCGCGGTTAACAGGCTGGAGAAGAGTTTGGGATGCGCTTTTTCCTGGTCGGCAAGCATGACTTTCATGCTCTGCCGTTGCATGGGCATGCTGAAACATGCCGGGCAATTTTCCTGTACCACAGGCAGATTGGCACTTTTGGCGAAATCGCTGGTCTGGCGTTCGCGCGCATACACCAGAGGGCGGATGATACGGACGTCGCCGGCATCGTTGGTGTAATGCGCCTGCATGGTGCGCAGTTTGCCGCCAAAGAATGCCGACATCATGAACGTCTCGGCAAGGTCGTCGAGATGCTGGGCGAGCGCCAGTACGTTGTAATGATTTTCGCGGGCGACGCGGTAGAGTATGCCACGGCGCATGCGGGAACAATAGGCGCAGAACGAGTCACCGGTCATGTTCTGCTTGGCGGATTCCAGTACCGGCTGACTTTCATAGAAATACGGTACGCCTAAAGCCGCCAGGTATGGCTTCAGCACGCTGGGATCGTAATCCGGCGATTGCGGATCGACCGTGCAGGCGCCCAGCTCGAATTTTACCGGCGCCCGTTTTTGCAGGTCGAGCAGGATATGCAGCAGTGACAGCGAATCCTTGCCGCCGGAGATGCCGAGCAATATCCGGTCGCCGTTACGGATCATGTCGAAATCGCCAATTGCCCGTCCGGCAGCAGAGAGTAGCGAACGCGGCGGTTTGACGGCGGCGTATCCGGTCGCGTTATTCATGAAATTGCAAGCGGTGAAGGTGGGCGTAAATGCCTTTGCGGGTGATGAGTTCGGCATGCTTGCCGATTTCCACGATGCGCCCCTGCTGCATCACCGCGATGCGGTCCGCATTTTCGATGGTGGACAGGCGGTGGGCGATCACCAGCGTGGTGCGGCCCTGCATCAGGGTTTCCAGCGCAGCCTGGACATGGCGTTCGGATTCGGTGTCCAGCGCCGAGGTGGCTTCATCCAGTATCAGTACCGGTGCATTCTTGAGCAGCGCGCGGGCGATGGCGATACGCTGGCGCTGGCCGCCGGAGAGCTTGACGCCATTCTCGCCCACCATGGTTTTCAGGCCCAGCGGCTGCTCGCGGATGAACTCCATTGCATGAGCCGCTTCCGCAGCGCGCACAATTTCCTCTTCTGTTGCATTCGCCTGTGCGCCGTAAGCGATATTGGCCGCGATGGTATCATTGAACAGCACCACATCCTGCGACACCAGTGCGATATTGGCACGCAGCGAATCCAGCGTGATCGCGGTAATGTCATGGCCGTCGAGCAGGATCTGGCCGGAGGTCGGCGTATAGAAGCGCGGGATTAGATTGACCAGACTGGTTTTGCCGCTGCCTGAGGCGCCTACCAGCGCGATGGTCTCGCCGGGCTGAATGCTGAGATTGATATCGTCGAGTGCCGGTATGGATTTGTCAGGGTAGTGCAGGGTGACATTGCAAAAATCCAGTGCGCCTTTGGCGCGCGGCAGCTGTAGGGTGCCGTGGTCGATTTCGGTCTCGCTGTCGATCAGCTCGAACACCACTTCGGCAGCGGCCAGACCGCGCTGCAATTGCTCGTTGACGCCGGTCAAGCGCTTGACTGGGCCGAAGATCATCAGCATCGCGATCATGTAGGACACAAAGCCGCCGACGGTAAGCTCGCCGTGCAGGGCTTCCTGCGTAGCGATGTACACGATCAGTGCCACACCGAATGCGGCTACCAGTTGCACCACCGGACCGTTGGCGGCGGCAGCGGTAATGCCCTTCATGTAAAAGCGCCTGGCGTCGTTGACCGCGGTGCCGAAGCGCCGCAATTCGTAATCCTGGCCGCCGAAGATCTTGACTACCTTGTGCGCGCCGACGGATTCTTCGACCACATGGGTGATCTCGCCCAGATTCTGTTGCGCCTGGCGATTGATGTTGCGCAAGCGCTTGCTGACGTTGCGGATGATGAATACCGCCATCGGCGCGATCGCGACGATAATCAGCGTCAATTTCCAGTTCAGCCACAGCAGCCAGCCCAGCAGGCCGAGGATGGTCAGCGTGTCGCGTACCAGCAGCGTGACTGCGCTGGTGGCGGACTGGGTAACCTGGGTGACGTTGAAGACGACATGGGCGATGAGGGTGCCGGTGGAGCTGTTGTCATAAAACCGGGTAGGCATGGCGATCAGCTTGTTGAACATGGCCGCACGCAGGTCCATCACCAGCCTGCTGCCCACCCAGTTCATGCCGTAAGTGCTGGCGAAATCGGCGAGGCCGCGAATGAAGAACAGCCCTATCATCAGCAACGGGATGATGCGGATGAAATCAGGATCTTTCTGTACGAAACTGCCGTCCAGCAGCGGCTTGAACAGTGCCGGTACTGCCGGTTCTGCCGCTGCCATTACCGCCATGGCCGCTAATGCGCCGGCAAACATGCGCCAGTATGGACGCACGTGGCGCAACAGGCGGAAATACAGCGCCAGTCCTTCATGTTTCGGATTGTTCACGCGCCGAATACCTGTTCTGCCAGGCCCCATTTGTTGGCCAGTGTTTCCGTGGCGTTCTGGATTTCTTCGGCGCGGGCGGGATGGTTGTAGAACATGCCGGCAAAGCGTGCCAGCGCGTCTTCATGGCCGAACTGCTGGGCGATGTTGTGAATGATTTCGCCGGCTTCGCTGCCGACGACTTCAGCGCCGAGCAGGGCGCCGCTGTCCATATCGGCGATCAGGCGCACAAAGCCGTTGATGTCGTCCTGACCCAGCGCGCGCGGATTGCTTTCGAATGCGGCAAAGCCGACGGCGGGTTCGAGTTCGGCGTCTTCGGCCTCATCCTCGTTCATGCCGATACGGCCCAGTTCGACTGCGGAATAGACCAGCTCCGGGACCGCGGCGATATCCTGCTTGCGCGATTGCGGTTCGAGGATATTGGCAACGGCGACTGACGCATCGGCCAGCGCCTGGTTGGCGGTCATGCGCGGGTTGGCGACGTCGCCGATCGCGTAGATATGCGGGACGCTGGTTTGCAGGTGGGCGTTCACCTTGACGTACCCCTTGCCGTTCAGCGCCACGCCGGCAGCTTCGACATTCAGATTGTCGGTGTGCGGGCGGCGGCCGGAACCCAGCAATACCCAGTCCACCGTTTCGCTCTGGCCATCGGCAAAGGTCAGCCTGACGCCATCATTCAGCACTTCGACCTGCTGTGCGCGACTGCGGGTGCGCGCCTGGATATTCAACTTGCCGAGCGTGTCGTGCAGGATTTTCAGTGCAGGTTGCGAGAACTGGCTGTTGACCAGCGGCTTGCTGTTGGCGATCCATACGACTTCACAACCCAGCTGGCTGAGGATAAAAGCGAATTCGGTGCCGATCACGCCGCTGCCTACTATCGCGACGCGTTTGCCGGCAGGGGGCGGATTGTCGAACAGATCGTCAGTAGTGAGTACTCGCCCTGCGGTGAGCGGGTAGTTTTCCGGAACATACGGGCTGGAGCCGGTGGCGATAATGATGTGCTTGCCGCTGATTTGTGTGTCGTCGATGGCGACAGTGTGCGCATCGATGAACCGGCCTGCGCCATTGAACGCGGCAATGCCGAGGCGTTTCATGTAGTCGGTATAGCTGTCGCGCACGGTTTCCACGACTTTATGCTGATGATCCCAGGCGCCCTTGATATCGGCACTCAAGCTGCCGCTGATGCCGCGCTTGGCAAAATCCTTGCTGCCGGCGACCAGATGGGCGGTGTGGTGCCAGTCTTTTTTTGGCACGCAGCCGCGATTCAGGCAGCAGCCGCCCCAGGCGGCTTTTTCGATAATGGCCACGGTGAGGCCGCGCAGCGTGGCCAGAACGGCAGCACGATAGCCGCCGGGGCCGGAGCCGATGACGATCAGATCAAATTGTTGCATGTTGTTTCCTTACGATAAATACCGCATGAATAATGATGCGAGTCCTAGAAAAATGAAGAAGCCGCCGCTATCGGTCACTGCGGTAATCATCACGCTGGAACCGACAGCGGGGTCGCGGCCGAATTTGTGCATGAGGGTCGGGATGGCGACGCCCATCACCGCAGCCAGCAGTAGATTAAGCGTCATTGCGCCCATCATCACTACGCCAAGTGCGGGTTTGTCATAGAGCAGGTAGGCGAAGACGCCGACTACGCTACCCCAGATCACGCCATTGATGGCGGCGACGCCGATTTCCTTGCTGAACAGTTTTCTGGCGTTATCGGGGTGGATCTGTCCCAGCGCCAGTGCGCGCACGATCATGGTCAGCGTCTGGTTGCCGGAATTGCCGCCGATACCGGCGATGATGGGCATCAGTGCGGCGAGCGCGACCAGTTTTTCTATAGTGCCTTCAAATTCGCCGATGACGCGCGAGGCGATAAACGCTGTCACCAGATTGATCGCCAGCCAGGCCCAGCGGTTCTGCACGGATTTCCATACGCTGGCGAAGATGTCTTCTTCCTCGCGCAGACCGGCAATGGAAAGCAGGTCGCTATCGGATTCCTGACGGATATGATCGACCACGGCATTCACCGTGAGTCGCCCCATCAGCCGGTTTCTGCCGTCAATCACCGGTGCGGACACCAGATCGTAGCGTTCGAATGCATTGGCGGCATCGGTTGCGTCATCTTCGGCGTGGAAAGTCACCACCTCTTCCGCCATCACGTCGGCTACCTTGGCATCGGGGTCTTTCAGCAGCAGGCGCTGCAGCGGCATTACCCCGCGCAATGCGCCCTCGCGATCAACGACAAACAGCTTGTCGGTCTGATCCGGCAATTCGCCGAGGCGGCGCAGATACCGCAAGGCGACTTCAAGGGTGATGTCGGCACGGATGGTGACCATGTCGTAATCCATCAGTGCGCCGACCGTGTCTTCCGGATAGGATAAAGCGGATTGCAGGCGCGAGCGCTTTTGCGCATCGAGCGATTCCAGCAAATCCTGAATCACGTCCTGCGGCAGGTCGGGTGCCAGATCGGCGATTTCGTCGGTATCGAGCGTCTCGGCGGCGGCCAGCAGCTCGTCGCTGTCCATCGCCTTGATCAGCGATTCGCGCACCGCATCGGAGACTTCGAGCAGGATTTCGCCGTCGCGCTCGGCCTTGACCAGATCCCAGACCAGCAGCCGGTCGTCCAGCGGCAGCGCTTCGAGCACGCGCGCGACGTCGGCGGAGTGCATGTCGTCCAGCAGCGTGTGCAATGCCGCGAGATGCTGCTTGTGCACCAGACCTTCGACCAGATCGCGGCGCGGCATGTCCTGCTTGTGCACCAGACTGGCGACCAGATCATGCTTGCGCAGCAATTCCACTACCCGGTTCAGGTTGTCTTCAGTGCTGTCGTGGGCCTTGCCCGTGTCGAAGTTTTCAGCCATGATCTGGAAGGTGAAAAGATACGTAAAAGCGTGATTGTACGGGATTTAACCCAGAATAAAAAACCCCGCCACAAGGACGGGGTTCTGTTGTTACCGATGTGACGAGTCACATGGTGCGAAATTACATCATGCCGCCCATGCCACCCATACCACCCATGTCGCCCATGCCTGCACCGCCAGCGGATTTATCTTCCGGCAGTTCGGCAACCATGGCGTCCGTGGTCAGCATCAGGCTGGCTACGGAAGCTGCATTTTGCAATGCGGTGCGGGTAACCTTGGTTGGATCCAGCACGCCCATTTCCACCATGTCGCCGTAGACGCTGGTCGCGGCGTTGTAGCCGTAGTTGCCTTTGCCTTCCAGCACTTTATTCACCACGACAGAAGCTTCGTCGCCGCAGTTGATAACGATTTGGCGCAATGGTTCTTCGATCGCACGCAGGATGATCTTGATGCCGGCATCCTGATCGTGGTTGTCGCCAGTCAGGGCGCCAACGCCAGCCTTGGCACGCAGCAGGGCTACGCCGCCGCCAGGCACGATGCCTTCTTCAACTGCAGCACGGGTGGCGTGCAGCGCATCTTCCACGCGGGCTTTCTTCTCTTTCATCTCGACTTCGGTAGCTGCGCCGACTTTGATCACGGCAACGCCGCCAGCCAGTTTGGCTTTGCGCTCTTGCAGTTTTTCCTTGTCGTACTCGCTGGTTGCTTCTTCAGCCTGACGGTTGATCTGAGCGATACGGCCCTTGATGTTTTCTTCCTTGCCGGCGCCATCGATGATGATGGTGTTGTCTTTGCCGACTTCGATACGTTTCGCCTGGCCTAATTCTTCCAGGGTCACTTTATCCAGCGTCAGGCCGACTTCTTCAGCGATCACGGTACCGCCGGTCAGAATGGCGATATCTTCCAGCATGGCTTTGCGACGGTCGCCGAAACCAGGTGCTTTAACGGCACAGGTCTTGAGGATGCCGCGGATGTTGTTCACTACCAGAGTAGCCAGCGCTTCGCCATCGATATCTTCCGCGATGATCAGCAACGGCCGGCCGGCTTTTGCCACTTGTTCCAGCGCTGGCAGCAAATCACGGATGTTGGAGATTTTCTTGTCATGCAACAACACGAAAGGATTGTCCAGACCGGCGATCTGCTTGTCGTTGTTGTTGATGAAATAAGGCGACAGGTAGCCGCGGTCGAATTGCATACCTTCGACTACGTCCAGTTCGCTTTGCAGGCTGGTGCCGTCTTCGACAGTAATAACGCCTTCTTTACCCACTTTGCCCATGGCTTCAGCGATGATGTCGCCGATAGCGCTTTCGGAGTTGGCGGAGATGGAACCGACTTGAGCGATTTCCTTGGTGGTGGTGCAAGGCTTGGAGATCTTTTGCAGTTCGCCGATGATGGCGGTAACCGCTTTGTCCATGCCGCGCTTCAGATCCATCGGGTTCATGCCCGCAGCCACGAACTTCATGCCTTCCTTGAGCATGGCCTGAGCCAGTACGGTAGCGGTAGTGGTACCGTCACCGGCGACGTCGGAAGTCTTGGAAGAAACTTCCTTGACCATTTGCGCGCCCATGTTTTCGAATTTGTCTTTCAGTTCGATTTCCTTGGCGACAGATACGCCGTCCTTGGTGATGGTAGGCGCGCCGAAAGCGCGATCCAACACAACGTTACGGCCCTTGGGGCCCAAGGTTACTTTAACTGCATCGGCCAGAATATTGACACCGATCATCATTTTTTGGCGAGCTGAATCGCCGAATTTTACGTCTTTTGCTGGCATAACTAACTCCTGGAATAATGATTAAATATATGATTTATTGAAGTGCGGGCCCGGATTATTCCAGAATGCCCATGATGTCTTCTTCGCGCATGACCAATACGTCTTCGCCATCGACTTTGACGGTTTGGCCGGCATATTTGCCGAAGAGTACGCGGTCGCCAACCTTCACATCCAGTGGACGGGCTTTACCATCATCACCGATCTTGCCGTTGCCTACAGCCAATACTTCGCCTTGGTCCGGCTTTTCGGTGGCGCTGTCAGGGATCACAATACCGGAAGCGGTTTTGCGTTCTTCTTCCATGCGTTTAACGATGATGCGGTCGTGCAGAGGACGAATTTTCATTACTGTTTCTCCTAGAAATTAAACAATTAAAACGCAATGCGCTGATTGTGCGCTGCCAAAAAAGAGCTCGGGCCGTATTATTAGCACTCTCGCCCGAGGAGTGCTAATAATAGGGGCGAGACAGCGTATTTTCAAGGGGTTAATAATTATTTAACGAAAAATAAACGGATAATTCTTATTGAAAACCCGGATATTGGCCGGGAAGTGTCGTCTATTTTATTGATTTAATTAGGTTAAATTTATGAATGCCAGCGATGTGAATGTTTTGCGGCATTTCATTCCATTTTTAGGGTGACTAATCGAAACTGAAAGTATAGAACAGGTCGACCGCAGATTCGTTGCCCCCCTGTGCACGCACGGAAAGACGGCGCGACAGCGCGTAAGTGATCTTGACCAGCTGTTTGGCGCCGGTCAGGCCCTGTTCGTAATTGATATATACCTGATCGGACAGGCGTTTACCCAGATTGAGTACGCTGCTGTCGAGCGTGCCTGAGCCGTTGAGGCTGATTTCGTTCAGCCCGGTGAGCTGGGTGAGTTTCGATTGCAGCGAAACCGAACTGCTCTTGCCCAGCAGGTAGCTTGCCGCCGCCTGCAGGGCTTTGGTATCGGCATCATTGGTCGCGACCTGCGTGCCGTGGCCTAACACCAGCCAGGATAATTTTTCGCTGTCGTTGAGCTCCGGCGTCGACACCAGCTTGACCACCGGTGCCTGAGCCGTACCGTCAACCTGCACGCCGACGGTAACGGTAGGATAGGTGCGGGTGGCGAGTATATCCACGCCGGGGTTGTCAACGATGCCTGCAAAATTGAGGATGCCGTGCGTGATGGCGAGCTTCTGGCCGAATGCGGTGTAACTGCCCTCGGCGACCGTCAGCGTGCCATTGGCGGCGGGCAGGCTGGTGCCGTGCTGGTCGAGTCTGATCGTGCCTTCTACCCGCGCTTCCACACCCTTGCCGGTCACGCGGGTGTGTTTGCCGAGATTGAGTTTGACCTGCGAATCGATTACCCAGCCGGGAACGGTTTTGTTGTTTGGCCGGGCGGAGGATCGGGCGGTATTTCGCCCGAGCACGATGACGTCGCTGCTTAATTGCGGCGTTGCATCCTCATTGAGACCGATGGTGGCGCGGTCGATGTCGATATCGGCCTGGGTGGCAAGGTGCCGGTTCCTGGCGGTAACTTCGGCCTGGCCGCTCAATGTGATCTGGCGGTCGGGGCGATTGACCAGATTCAATTGCCGCGCTGTCGCGCTCAATTGCATGTCGGGCTGGCCGTTTTTGAACTTGACTGTGCCGTGCGTGTTGAGCGTGCCCCCGGCATGAAAATCAAGTTGCGAAATGCTCACGCCGTCCTGATCGAAGGTGGCGTGCAGCGTGCCATCCTTCAGCAGGATGCCCTGTTCGGGATAGCTCATCGTCAGTCGCGTACCATCGAGCGTGCCGCTGAAGACCGGGTCGCGCAGGCTGCCATGCACATCGATCTGCCCTTGCGCCGCGCCATCCAGATTGAATTTGTCGTCGAGAACGGCGGTGGTCCATGCCAGTGACGGAATCTGCAGTTGCGCATGGGCTTGCAACGGCGCGAGTCTGGAGAGTCCCAGCGTATTGCCACGGCGCGCCAGCGTGGTGCCGAACTGCGCGCTTAAATTGCCCAGCGTGGTGCCATCGGCATCCAGCTTGGCGCTGAGCTGATTGTTTTGCGCCTGCAGCGTCAGCAGTGCACGATGAATGCCCAGCTGCGTAGTCCGGGTGCCGACAAAACTGATATCGCCCTGCTCGCGCCAGAGCATGACCTCGCCGTCGACGCGGCTGGCGAGGTTGAATTGCCATTTGCCGCCTGCGGTCAGGTTATTGACGATCTCGTTATCGGGATGCAAACGTTGCTGGATATACCCCAGATCTATGCCGCTGGCGCTGCCGCGGCTGCTGATGCCTGCTGCGCCATAGGCAAGCTGATCGAGTTTGAGCGTGCCGTTGGCGAAGCTGAAGTCGGCGTGGTCGAGTTGCGTGCGGCCACGGCTGACGGTAAGCGCGGCGGGTGCAAGCAACGTTAGCGGATATGGCCCGCGATTGACGAGCTGAGTGATCTGGCCAGTCCAGCCGGGCTTGCGCCAGCCGCCATTGAGGGTGGCATTGAGATCGAGCAGCCGGTTCCTGGCGGTCAGCGTCAGCGCGTGATTTCGACGGGTGCCGTTGGCATGGAGATAGGCGCTGTCCACGCGCATATTGCCAGCCTGATAACCGCGCAAGCTGGCGGTGGCATTGACGGTGCCATTGTCGCCCTGACCGATACTGATCCGGGCGCTGGCTTCGGCAATCCGCAAGCCCGATTGCGTAACGAGCTGTGCGGCCTGTGCATTCAATTCCCCGGCAGGCTGTTCGAAGCTGCCATGCAGCGTGCCTGCGGCATTGAGCTTGCCGCCAAGGCCGGCGCCGAACACCGCGATATCGGGTGCGTCGAGCTGCCAGGTCAGGCGGTCGTGCGGCGCGCCGAAATTGCCTTGCAGGTTCAGTCTGTTATTGCCTAGCTGCAATTGCGCATGGCTGTCCCATACGCGCTGTTTCGCGATCAGCAGCGCAGCATGGCCGCTGAGTGGGGCGTTGTTGTATCTGCTGTTGCTGATAGCCAGTTGCAGGCGTGTTTGCAGTTGCGGCTGTAACTGCCCCTTGGTAGTGAATTCGGCGTTGATGCTGGCGGCGGGATAGCGCCCGAACCGGGCCGGGTTGAAACGGCTGAGCTTGCCCTGGGCGCTGAATTGGCGCGATCCGGCCAGCGCCAGTTCGCCGCTGAAACTCAGCGCGCTGGGGCCGGTGCGTAATTTTGCCGAGGTGATGGTCAGATGCTGCTGGCGATAAAAAGCGGCCAGATCGATGTTGTAGTCGGCCTGGCTGAGCGAGGCGCTGAGATTTTGCTGTTGCGCATTCATGCTCATGTCCAGCTTGCCGTTGAGATGTGTGGGATGCAGCGGCTGATAGAGCGCATTGAGATCGAGCTGTTGAGCGTTTAGGTGCAAATCGAGACCGTTGTCGTGCCATTTCCCCACGCCGGTGATGTGGCCGTCGCGGCCGAACAGGAGTGCGATATTGGATAGCGTCAGATACGAGGTCGTGCCGTTGATATCGGCATCGAGCCGGGTCACCGGAAGTTTTTGCCGGTCGAAGCTGCCGGCTGCCCGATTATTGAAGCGTATCGCGCCGCGATAGGTGTCGGCACCGGTGGGCGTGATGTTCGCCTGGGCGTCGATCAGCGCCTGGGGCAGGGTGTTGCCGATGTCGGCCGGGTTGAAGTCGTGGACATGGATATCTGCCTGGGCTAGCGGCTGCGCAAGGAAAGGGGTCAAGCGGGCATGTACCGTTGCATGGGCTTTGCCCGAGCTGGCTGTGCTGCCCAGCTGAATACGGGCGAGCGTACCGTCAAGCAGGGTCGTGGCGTCGTAATTATGCAGGCCGTCGTGCAGGGCCATCCCGATCCGGCTGTCCAGCTTGAACGGGGCCTGATCGGCCAATTGCGTCTGCACTCGCGCGCTGCCCCATTCGGATAGCGCGGTGCCCTGCAACTGATAGCGATGGTCGGTATAGCTGAGGCTGAACGTGACCGGCCGGATGATGATATTCAGGTCGCCGTGATGGATGCGCACGCTGTCGATGCGGGCGTTCGGCAGCGCCAGGTCGAATGGCAATGCCAGGCTGGATGGCATTTGCAACGGTTTGTTGTCGGGCTGTTTGAATGTGATGTCAAGTGCGGCTATGTGCAGCCGGTTTAATTGCAGCTGGTGATGCTGCCAGAGCTGGCGAGGCGACCATGCCAGTTCAAGCTGCTGCAGGGTGACGGTTTTTGTCGGTGTGACCCAGTCAATGCGTTTGATGCCGAGCGTATCGAAAAGGGAGCCGCTCACACCACTGATCGCGATCTGCCCGCCGCTGATGCGGGTGAGGATTTGCGCCAGTGCGCGGGCCGCCGGTTCGCTGCCGAGCGCCCAGATTACTGCGCCGAAGAATGCCAGCGCGCTCACGCCGCGCAGCAGCGTGATGCCGTATGCGCGCCAGTTGAGCAAGCGCCGCAATCTCAAAACGCGCTTCCCATGCTGAAGTGGATACGATACGAGGAGACGGCTTCGCCGTAGGCGATATCGAGATTCAACGGGCCGATCGGGCTGCGCCAGCGGGCGCCGACGCCGTAGCCGGCGACAGTATGGAAATCCTGCAAGCTATCGGCAGCATTGCCGCGGTCATAGAATATTGCCGCACCCCATTTGGGCGTTAGCCAGCGCGTGTATTCCACGCTGCCGTTAACGAGATAGCGGCCGCCGACGATGGCGTCGCCTTGTCGCACCCCCAGGCTTTGGTAAGCATAGCCGCGCACGGTGGTGTCGCCGCCGGTACGGAACAGCATGTCGGTAGGGATGCCGCTGACGCTGGGTGCGAATACGATGCCCAGCTCGCCGCGCACAGTCAGGCTGTCGCGCTGGGTGATGGGGTAATAATAGATCGCATGGCTGCGGCTGCGGATGAAGCTCTGATCGGAAAGCAGGGCTGCGGCTGCGCCGCCGATCTCGGTGCTGAACAGATAGCCTTTGCTGGGCGAGATCAGACTGTCCACATTGCGATAAGTCCAGATGTAGTTGAGCGTGAGTGCTTGCAGATTGTCGCCGGCAGCGCCTGCCACGCTTTGATGTTCGACCTGGTATTGCGTGATCAGGCTGGTTTCGATGCGACCTTTGTTGCGCGTGCGTTTTACTGCGGCCGCGCTCTGGCTGGTAATTTGTCCTTCGATATCCGTGCGTTTGGTGGATGCGCTGACGCTATCGATATAGCCGAGTTCGTTGCGCGGACGCTCGATCTGCCCGCTTAACGAACGCGACTGGGTATCGATTTTAAATACGCTGCTAAAACGCAAATTGCTGTCCAGACTGTTCAGGTTCTGATATTCCAGCTGACCGCGCGGTCCGCTGTCAGTGCTGACGCCTATGCCTACGCCCAGTTTCTGACGCTGCATTTCGACTATGTTCACCACGACCGGAAGAGCGGTGGGGTCGGTTTTGTCAGTGGTGGTCACGATATTGACGGATTTGAAATAAGGGCGGCTTTGCAGGCGCGACTGGAATTCCAGCAATTTGGCCTGCGAATACGGCTCGCCGGGGACGATGGGGTTCAGACGTTCGACTATGGTGGCCGGATAGCGTTCCAGACCCTTGATGGTGGTCGTGCCGAAATGATAAGCAGCGCCGCTATCTATGACTACGCTGATGACCACGCTATGGGTATCGGGATTGACGATGGCCTTGCTGTTGAGGAGGCGTGCTTTCGGGTATTTCGCAATAACCAGACTGGTGAGCAGATCGCGTTTTGCGGTTTCCCAGGCGGCTTGCCGGAATATCTCGCCATCCTTGAGCGGCCATGATTTGTATCGTGCCTCCAGCCAGTCCTGATATGACCTGGCGTCTTCCGCTATCGCACCTTGTGCGCTGATCGTGGTATGGCTGACCCGGGCCGGGTCTCCTGGATCGATCTGGAAATGCAGGTGCCAGATGCCATTCTGCTGCTCGATGGCCGAGTGGATACTGGGTGAATAATAACCTTCGGTCGCCAGTAATGCCTTGATGCTGTCGGGCGTGAGCCGGTAGAGCCGGCGCAATTGCGCTTCGTCCAGCGCCGGTTTGTCGCGCCAGCGATAGATCTCCAGATGTTTGACCAGCAGCGGACGGACTGTGCCCGGCGTCTCGAGGTCGACTTGATAATCCAGTGCTGCCGCGGGTGCGGTGACAATACTCAGGATAAGCGCCAGTGCGCTCGCCAGTTTAATGCGCATTTTGGATGTCCACAGCACAATGCGAAATCGGGGTAAAATAAACCCGTATAGCTTGATATGAAAGAAACTCCATGACCTATGTTGTAACCGAAAACTGTATCCAGTGCAAATATACCGATTGTGTCGACGTCTGCCCGGTGGACTGTTTCCGCGAAGGTGAAAATTTTCTGGCAATCGATCCGGACGAGTGCATCGATTGCACGTTGTGCGTTGCCGAATGCCCGGCGGAAGCCATTTTTGCCGAAGATGACGTGCCTGCCGATCAGCAGCATTGCATAGAGCTGAACGCCGAGCTGGCGCGGACCTGGAAGCCGATTATCGAGCGCAAGGATCCCTTGCCCGATGCGGATGACTGGAACGGCAAAACCGGCAAGCTGGCATTGTTGAAACGCTAGAATCCGTGCTGGCGGCATTTTTTCAGCGGGCAGCGCGGCGCATCATCGACGAATGTGCCGCGACGCGAACTGAATTGGCCGATGCCGTCGTCCTGGTGCCCAATTTCCAGGCAGGCGCCGCGTTAAACCAGGCCTTGGTGGAGGCGAGCGGCCAGTCTGTGCTGATCGCACCGCAAATCCTGACCTTCCCGGCCTGGGCGCAGACTGCACCACCTGCTGCTGCAGCGATACCCAACAGCCGCAGAACAACCCTGCTTTACCATATCCTCAAGGAGCGAGACTGGTTCGACCCGGCGTTATTGTGGGCGATGTGCGACGAGATCAGCCGTTTGTTCGATGAACTGACTTATCAGGCCGTCGATCTGCCGGTGAACGCCAGCGAATTCGCAGCGCAATTGCTCGATTATTACCGCACCCGGCGCCACAGCGCGGTCGAATTCGAGGCCAAGCTGGTCCATGAACTGTGGTTCGCGCTGAGTCAGGATGGTCTGAGCCCTGCTGCGCAGTATGCCCTGCAACTGGGGCAGCTGGCGCGGGCCGCGGCGGTGCCGTTATTCGCGGTCGGTTTGCCGGAGCTGACCCGTCTGGAACGAAATTGCCTGCAACAGTATGCCCAGCGGCAGCCCGTTATCCACCTTGCCGTGGACAACAGCGGGCCGCTGGCGCAAACCCTTGCCGCAGCCTGGCCGGCGACGCTTGAAATGCCGTTGATGCAACGTGCCAGGATACTGGCAGCAGATGTTGCCGGCAGTCCGTTAAGCGCGCATTTATCCTATTGCGCGACCTACAGTCTGGAAGATGAAGCCAGTGCCGCCGACACTCAGGTACGGCTGTGGCTGCATGCAGGCAAACAGCGCATTGCGGTCGTGGTGCAGGATCGCGTCAGTGCGCGGCGCTTGCGCGCGTTGCTGGAGCGCGGGCGGATCCTGGTGGCCGATGAAACCGGCTGGACGCTGGATACCACCACTGCCAGCACCGTCGTCATGCGCTGGATAGAAGCGCTGCTGGCCGATTTCCCTTATCAGGATGTGCTCGATCTGATCAAGTCTTCGCATTTGTTTCCGGACTGGTCTGCTGCCCAGCGTCAGCAGGCAGCCTGGCAAATCGAGCATGCCTTGCGCCGGCATGGTCCGGTGAGCGGTTGTGAGGGATTGCTCGCAGTGCTGTGCACGCAAGCCGATTGCGCGGAAGCATCGGCTGCGGTATCGCGTTTGCAGGCGGCTGCGCAACATGTCGTCTCGCGGCCAGTGATGTTACCGGACTGGCTGCTGCAACTCGATCGCAGCCTGGCAGAACTGGGCGCGACGTCGACGCTGGTAGCGGATGCGGCCGGACAGCAGTTGCTCGGTTTGCTGGCGCGCCGGCGGCATGAGCTGGCGGATGACGATGGCAGGTTCACGCTCGCCGAGTTTCATCGCTGGCTAGGGCGCGAGCTGGAACAGGGCGCTTTCGTGGATCAGCGCGTACAGAGCCCCGTCGTGTTTACCCATCTTGCCGCAACGCGTTTGCGCGCGTTCGATGCGGCGCTGATTCTGGGCGCGGATGCCGCACATCTGCCGTCGCTGAGCGGGCATGCGATATTCTTCAATCAGCAGGTACGCGCTGCGCTAGGTCTGCCGACGCCTGCGGCGGAAATGGCGCAGATACAGGCCGATCTGGTGCAACTGCTGGTGACGACACCTGATGTTCAGGTGCTGTGGCAGGCGCGCAGCGAGGGTGAGATCAATGCGATCAGCCCGTGGCTGGAGCGGCTGGATAGTCTGCATCAGCTGGCTTGGGGGACGAGTCTGCTCGATAACAGCCTGCGCGAAATGAGCGCGGCTGCACGCATTGCAACCCCGGATCGGCAGGCGTTGCCTGCAACGGGCGGCATGCCTCAGCCTGAACTGCCGCCCGCACTGATCCCGCAAAAAATCAGTGTGAGCGCGTACAACACGTTGGTTGCTTGCCCTTATCAGTATTTCGCACGGCATGTATTGGGTCTGAACGAGCTGGACGACATCAGTGCGGAAATGGAGAAATCCGAATATGGCCAGGCGGTGCACGCCATTCTCAAAACCTTTCATGAGCGCCATCGAGTGATGAGCGGGGTGCCGCGGGATACGTTGCAGCAGGCATTGCTGGAAATCAGCCAGCAAGCTTTTGCCCCCATGCTGCGTGATGATTATTATGCGCGTGCCTGGCAGCAAAAATGGCTGGCCAGGATCCCTGCCTATCTGGATTGGCAGTTGCTGCGCGAGCAGGAAGGCTGGCAATGGCAGGACGGCGAAATACCGAAGCAGCATGATTTGGCGCTGGAGAACGGTCAGACGCTGCAACTGTACGGGCGCCTGGATCGCATCGATCGGGTTGCCGACAGTTATGCGGTGCTGGATTACAAGACCGGCAGCAGCAAAGGGCTGAAAGACAAAGCCGCGAAATCCGATGAAGATGTGCAACTGGCCGCTTATGCGTTACTCATGCAGGCCGAAGTGGGGCAGGTTGCGTTTGTCGGGCTGGAAGGGGAAAACATCAGCACGATCGCGCTGGATGTCGAGCCGCAGGCTGCGGCTGACGATTGCAGAGAGCGTTTGTCAATGCTGTTTAACCAGTTGCATCAGCATGCTGCATTGCCAGCCAATGGCATCGACAGGGTGTGTCGGTATTGCGATATGCGCGGCTTATGCCGGCGCGATCACTGGAGCGATGCACCGGTGGCCTGACGCGATTAACGCATGGCTTCGCGTTCGATTTCTTCCACGGTGGTATGGCGGACATCCTTGCCTTTGACCATGTACACCACGTATTCAGACATGTTTTTGGCATGGTCGCCCATGCGTTCTATGGCTTTGGCGATGAACATGATGTCGATGAAGGTGGAAATGGTGCGCGGGTCTTCCATCATGTAGGTGATGAGGTTGCGTAGCACGAGGTGGTATTCCTCATCCACTTCGATATCCTGGCGTGCGATATGCGCTGCGTTGCTGACATCGAGGCGGGCAAAGCCGTCCAGCGCGCGGTGCAGCATGTCGAGAACGATCTCGCTCATGAACTGGATCTGGTTGAATTTCGGCTGAGTGATGCGTCCGGTCTGATGGATTTCCTTGGTCATGCGCGCAACCTTGGCCGCTTCATCGCCGATGCGCTCCAGATCGGTGATGGTCTTGATGACCGTCATCACCATGCGCAGGTCGGAGGCAGTCGGCTGGCGCCGGGCAATAATCTGGGCACAGTCTTCGTCGATGCCGACTTCCAGCGCATTGACCTGATGATCGTTTGCGACAACCTGATCGGCAAGAACGAAATCGGCATTGATCAGCGCTTCGATGGCCTGACTGATTTGCTGCTCAACCAGACCACCCATTTGCAGCACGCGAGCTCGCATGTTTTCGAGATCTGTATCGAATTGTTTGTAGGTATGTTCTTGTGGCATGTCGCTCTCCTGTGTTCAATTTCGATTATAGCGTTAGAAGTAACGGTGTAGGTGACATTTTGGTGACAATCTTTATTACCCTGAGAATGGGATGGCGATTTTTTTGCCATCGATATCCAGGGTCAATAACCAGTCATGTCGTCCGGTGACGCAAACCGGCAGAACCACCCGGGCTTGCCATAGCTCCGGTTGCTGCTGTGTCAGGCGATAACGGTTGTAGCCCATTTCCATGTCGCGCATCGTGAAATAGGCATAAACGCTTTTGGCATTGGCGGTGGTGACGCGCACGGTGAACGGATGCAGGCCCGATGGCGGATCGATAAAGCTGACACGTACCGCCTGCTGGTCCAGCTGGAACTGGCAGCCTTGCAAGGGGTTGGAACACTCGATGGTGGTCACTTTGTTCTCGGCGCGATACCAGGTCTGATAGACGCCGCCAGCGACCAGTATGCCGATAAGCAATGTCGGCAACGCATATTTCAGCAGCCATTCCCGCTTCATTGCCAGGCTCCGCGGAGCAGCGCAATGCCGTGCGCGCCATGCCGTTGGGCCAGCTCGAGATCGCTGCCGGCCAGGCCGCCGAGGGCGTATACAGGTATGCCGCGGTTGCTGATGAGGCTGGCAAATTTTTCCCATCCCAGCGTGGGTGCGCCGGGATGGCTGGCGGTAGGCAGTACCGGGGACAGCAACGCATAGTCGCAGCCCAGCTGTTCGGCAAGATCGAGTTCGGCGGCATCATGACACGATGCCCCGACCAATGGCAGATCCGGGCGGGTGTCGGTAGCGGCCAGCTGGGCGGCGGTGAGCTGCACGCCATCGGCCTGAATCTGTTGTGCCAGTGCGATATCCGCATTGATGACGACGCGAGCATGGGCGGAATGGGCACGGCTAACGACGGTCCGGGCGAATTCGGTCAGGGCGGGACCGGCAAGCTGTTTTTCGCGTACCTGGATCAGTTTCATGCCTTGCGTCAGGGCATGGTCCAGCTTGGGTAAAAAACCGCCCACGTCATCCCCGGCCTGGGTAATGCCCAGGAGCGGGGGCAATGTCAGCGCCTGGATGATCGGTGTATTGGCCGGCAATAACGGCGTAACGCGGATGTCGTCGGCTGCTTGCCAGGAGAGCGTCTGCCCTTCACGCGGATGCGGTTCACCCTGCCAGGCGCTGACACGAAAGAACGACAGCACTACCCGTAACTTGGAGTAATCGAAACGGCGAGTGAGCCAAGGGGTGGCATGGGTGACCTGAATGCCCAGTTCTTCATCGAGTTCACGTATCAGAGCCTGATATGCAGATTCGTCTGCCTCGATTTTGCCGCCGGGAAATTCCCAGTAACCGGGGTAGGGTTTGTCGGCTGGCCGGCTGGCGAGTAAGAATCGGCCATCGGGGCGCAGGATTACCGCCGCAGCGACGGTAATGGTGGGAATAGTCATGTGGGTTTCCTAATTTGATACGGATGCAGCATAATGATGATATTGATATCCATTTATAGCGAAGGTAGCCGATGTCCATAGAACTCTATAACGATGGCGAACATGTGTGCATGATGTTCAGCGACCTGGTTGATGATAATGCCGCAGCAGTGCAGGCAAATCAATTCCTAATTGTATCCAATGGCGAAGGGGCGCTGATCGATCCTTCCGGCAATATGACCTATAACGGGCTGATCGTCGGCATGGGGCAATATTTCCCGTACAAGCGGCTCAAATACCTGCTGGCATCGCATCAGGATCCGGATATCGTCGGCTCGCTCAACAAATGGATGATGTCCACCGACGCGGATTTGTACGTATCGAGCCTCTGGTCGCGGTTCGTGCCGCATTTCTGCACCGGCGACAAGACTTCCGGCCGCATCGTCGGCATACCGGATAAAGGCATGCGTATCCCGCTGGGCAAGGACGAGATCGTTGCGGTGCCCGCGCATTTCCTGCATGCGGAAGGCAATTTCCAGTTCTACGACCCGCGGGCGCGGATTCTGTTCAGCGGCGACATGGGCGCATCGATCGTGCCGCACGAGGCAGTGCCCGAGCCGATCGTCACCCCAGCCGAATTTCGCGCGCATATTCCGCATATGCAGGGATTTCATCAGCGCTACATGGTATCCGGCAAGATCTGCCGCTACTGGGTCAACATGGTGCGGCAGATGGATGTGCACGCCATCGTGCCGCAGCATGGCCGCTGGTTTCAGGGCAAGCCGGCAGTCGGCGCGTTTCTGGACTGGATCGAGACATTGGACTGCGGGATAGACCGCTTCACCCAGGAAAATTATGTGATGCCTGTCTAGCCATGCTGCCCCGCGTAATCGCGGGCGAACTGCCATGCGGTGCGGCCTGAACGCGTGCCGCGCGCCAGTGCCCATTGCAGGGCTTCGCGACGATATTGCTCGGGGCGCTGATATCGACGCCGAACGCATCCAGCCACTGCGCGACACCGGCGAGGTAGGTATCCTGATCGAACGGATAGAACGACAGCCATAATCCGAAACGCTCGGACAGCGAGATCTTTTCTTCCACCGCTTCGTTGGGATGCACTTCTCCGCCGCGATGCTGCGTTTTCTCGTTGTCGCTCATGTATTCGGGCATGAGGTGGCGGCGGTTGGAGGTGGCGTAAATCAGCACGTTTTCCGGCGCAGCGGCCAGCGTGCCGTCCAAGGCGGCTTTGAGCGCCTTGTAGCCGGCCTCTTCCGCTTCGAAGGACAGGTCGTCGCAAAATACAATAAAACGCTCCGGGCGGTTGGTCAGCTGCAGTGTGATGTCGGCCAGATCCACCAGATGCGTCTTGTCCACTTCGATGATGCGCAAGCCTTGCTCGGCATACAGCGGCAGCATGGCTTTGACCAGTGACGATTTGCCGGTGCCGCGGGCGCCGGTAAGCAGGACGTTATTCGCCGGTTTGCCGCTGACGAATTGCGCGGTGTTCTGGCTGATGCGCTGCTTTTGCTGGTCTATGCCGGTGAGCCGCGCCAGATCCACCGCCTGCGGCGAATGGATGGCTTCTATCCAGCCCTGTTCGCCGCGGCGGCGCCAGCGCAGTGCGATGGCGGTTTTCCAGTCGGGTGCCGGCGGTGCCGGCGGCAACCAGGCCTCCAGTCGCGCCAGTACTGCTTCGGCGCGGGTGAGCAGGGGGATGAGATCAGCTGCGGTATTCGGCATTGATTTTCACGTAATCGTAAGAGAAGTCGCAAGTCCACAAGGTCGCGCTGGCAGTACCGCGATTGAGTACCACGCGTACGGTAATCTCGGCTTGCTGCATGACGCGCTGGCCGTCGGCTTCCTGATAGCTGGCGGCGCGGCCGCCGTTCTCGGCGACCAGCACGTCGTCGAGATAGAGCTGCAGGGTATCGACGTTCAAGTCATCGACTCCGGCATACCCAATCGCGGCGAGGATGCGCCCGAGATTGGGGTCGGAGGCGAAGAACGCGGTTTTCACCAGTGGCGAATGTGCGATGGCGTAGCCGATCTTGCGGCATTCGTCACGGTCTATACCGCCTTCTACCTGGATTTGCATGAATTTGGTGGCGCCTTCGCCGTCGCGTACGATGGCCTGTGCGAGTTCCCGCGATACATCGGTAACGGCGGCGGCGAGTGTGGCGTATTCTGCGCTGGCGGTATCACCGATCTCGGTATTGCCGGCCTGTCCGGTGGCGATGAGCATGAAGGAATCGTTGGTCGAAGTGTCGCCATCCACCGTGATGCAGTTGAAGCTGAGGTCGGCGGCGTGTTTCACCATGCTTTGCAACGCGTCCTGGCTGATCGTGGCATCGGTGGCGACGTAACCGAGCAGGGTCGCCATGTTGGGATGAATCATGCCCGAGCCCTTGGCAATGCCGGTGACACTGATGGTCTTGCCGGCTATTTCGACCTGGCGCGAAGTGGCCTTGGCGACGATGTCCGTGGTCATGATCGCATGGGCGGCGGCAAACCAGTTGTCGGCGCGGCAGTCCGCAATCGTGGCCGGAATCGCGGCAATGATCTTGTCGGCAGGCAGCGGCTCCATGATGACGCCGGTAGAGAACGGCAGCACTTCGGGTTCGCGGCACGGCAGCAATTCGGCAACCGCATCGCAAACCTGGCGGGTGCGTGCCAGACCGTCTTCACCGGTGCCGGCATTGGCATTGCCGGTGTTGATGATGAGGGCGCGCGGCGCAGTTTTGCTCAAATGTTTTTTGGCGACGATCACCGGCGCAGCACAAAACCGGTTCTGGGTGAACACGCCGGCTACCCGGCTACCCGCCGCCAGCAGCATCAGGGTCACGTCCCGACGGCCGGCTTTCTTGATTCCAGCAGAGGCGGTGCCGATAGTGACGCCGGCAATCGGTAACAGTTTTTCAGCAAGGGGAGAGGCTAAGTTTACAGGCATGGTGCGCGCTCAGTGATGTACAAAACCAGATTTTAACCTGAATTGACGAATGTTCAACGCCTTCATGGAAACGTAACAAAGTTGCAATAAACTGATGGCTCTTTTGTTTCAGGAAATGGTTTTATGTGGATACCCAGGAATTTGTTACGGAAACTGGGCGCGGTATGCGCGTTCGGTTTGACGCTAGGTTGCATGCAACCCGGTTGGGCTGCCGATATCCGGGTCGGTGAATCGATCGATTTGACCGGGATGAACGGGGATCTGGGCAAGGATTTTCTGGCAGGTGCCCGCGTGTATTTCGATTACATCAACAGTAATGGCGGCATCCGCGGCCGAAAAATCAAGCTGGAGGTGCGCGACAATCAGGGGTCGGTGGCTCAATCCCGCCAAATCACCCAGGATTTTCTCGGCAAGGATCGGGTTGATGTGCTGTTTGGCTATTATGGTGAAGGCGTCATCGAAGCCACGGCCGAAGACAGGCGGTTTATCCAGTCGGATATACCGCTGGTCGCACCTTTTTCCGGGGTCACATTGGCGCATACCGGCAACATCTATTTTCTGCGCCCCAGTTATATCGAGGAAACGCAGGCCGTGCTCAAATATGTGCAGGCTGTGGGCATGAGCAGGCTGGCTGTGGTTTACAGTCCGAATGCTTACGGGCATGCTGCGTTACAGGCAGTAAAATCCGAATTGAAAGGCAAGCCGTTACAGCTGGTGGCAGAGCAGGCGATGCGCGAAAACAGTACGGCTGACATGACGCTGGCGATACAAAAGATCAGAAGCAGCGGCGCGCAGGCGACCCTGATGATCATGGAAACGCTGCCGGCGGCGGAATTTGTGAAAACCTATCATCCGCTGTCGCCCGGTGCCCTGTTGCTCGGGTTGTCGCTGATCAATCATCAAACCCTGATGGAAGTCGCCGGCAAAGCTGCAGCGAGCGGTGTGGTGATTACCCAGGTTGTCCCTCACCCTGCCAATTTCTCTGTGGCGGCTGTGCGCGAACTAGATAAGCTGATGAAAAAGTATCGCGATGAGGCACCTTCGCATTTGACCATGGAAGGCTATCTGGCGGCCAAGCTGCTGGTGAAGACGCTGGAGCGTGCCGATACGCCGAAGCAGATCAATCAGGTGCTGAATGGTCTGCATAACCTGGATCTGGGCGGTTTCTATGTGAACGCAGGGCCCGATCACCGGTTTTCGAGCTACGTCGATATTACAGCGATCAGTTCGCGTGGCGGCTTGTTACATTAAACCCATCGCCATTTTGATGCCTAGCGCATACAGCAGCACGGCGAAGATGCGCTTGAGTATGGCAACCGGCAGCCGATGGGCAAGACGTGCGCCCAGCGGTGCGGTAAGTATGCTGCTGCTGGCGATGGCGGCGAGCGCGGGCAGATAGACATAGCCTGCGCTGTAGGCTGGCAGTGATGCCGTGTTCCAGCCCGCGACTATATAGCCCAGCGTACCGGCAATGGCAATGGGGAAACCGATCGCTGCCGACGTAGCGATGGCCTGGTGCAGTTTGTTGTTGCACCACAGCATGAACGGCACGGAGAGCGTGCCGCCGCCTATGCCTACCCAGCTGGAGATCAGACCGATAACGCTGCCGACCATGCTTAGCCCGATACTGCCGGGCAGTTCGCGATGGGGTGCCGGTTTGAAATTGAGCAGCATTTGCGTCGCTGCATAAAACAGGAATGCGACAAAGAAATAGTGCAAGAACTGGCCGGGCAAGCGGCTTGCCAGCCATGCGCCGAGGAATGTGCCGCCAAGTATCCCCGGCGCGACACGGCGCACCATAACCCAGTTGACCGCGCCGTGGGCATGATGGGCGCGTACGCTGGAAATAGCGGTGAAGCTGATGACGGCGAGCGAGGTGCCGAGGGCAAGTAGCATGTTATGCGCCGGGCTGAATCCTTGCGTCGTGAACAGCCATACCAGTATCGGTACCAGAATCAGGCCGCCGCCTACGCCCAGCAGACCTGCGACAAAACCGGAGAGCAGGCCCAGCGTGAGGTAATACGGCAAATAGGTCATCAATCTTTCAGGCGCATGGCTTCATCGTTAAACGCGCCATCGATCTTGTGGACGATGTCCTCTACCAGACGGAATCCTTCCACCGGCGCGTCATCCTTCATGTAAAACAGGCGTATCGGCCCCAGCGTGTTGATCGCCTGCGCGCGATCGATTTCGGCATCGGGGCTGCTGATGGCGCTGTTCTTGTACATCTGGGCAATGATGTTGCCCACCACCGGATTTTTATGTTTGCCGTCCAGCGCGAGCGTCAGCGTGGTGGCGATGTCGCCATCCATGATGTCGTATTTGCAGTGAGCGCCTACATAGCCGAGCAGTTCGATAAATGTCATGTTGATTCCTTAAGGATTATGTTCAGTGCTGCGTGATGAGCCCTGTGCGCAAACTGGTGCCGCACGCGGTCTCGACACGCTGGATGTAGTACATCAGATCGAGTGGCATGGTCACCCCATCGAGTAATTGTAACGGAAATAAATCGCAGGCGATGAGGATATCGCACGCGCTGAGCGTGTTGTTCAGGTAAAAGCGGTTCTTCGAAAGATGCCGTCCAAGCTCAGTCAGATGCGACTGCGCGGCCAACTGGTTAAAGCCGTCATAACGGTCGTTGGACAGCGCTTCCACGCTCATGCCGTAGCGATGCAGGACGTCGCTCTTGTATGCCGCCATGTCGTTCTCATTGCTGCCGATATCGATGAATGCGGGCAGCACCGGAGCATACAGGCGCTCACGCAGATGCTGCACATTGTCATGCCATGCCAGCAAGGCCTGCCATGCGGCATCATCTACCAGGCCATTGAATATCGGCGTGCCGTCCACCCAGTTATCCAGATTGCGCAAAATGGCAATGGCATCGCAGTGGATCGGCTGCCCGGGGATTTGCAGTGCTACATCGGCACGGGCGACACCGAGTCCGAACCAGATGTCGTCATCGTTCTGTGCCAGCGCAATACTGTCAAAATCGATCCCCTTGCAAGTCAGCGCCAGCCGTACCTGTTGTGCTGCCATCGACGACCAGCGGTGATGGAGCCGGATCATAACTTGCCGACGATGAATTCGTATTCGCGCGGATCGATCGGGGTGATCGACAAGCGATTGCCGCGTTGCAGGATGCGCATCTGCGCCAGTTCGGGATATTCGCGGATTTCCTTGAGCGGCATCAGTCGGGTTTTTCTCACCAGCTGGACGTCGACATTAAGCCAGCGCGGCGTCTCGCGGGTGGCTTTGGGGTCGAAATATTTGCTGGCTGTGTCGAACTGGGTTTCGTCCGGGTAAGCCAGACGGCTGACGCGGGCCAGTCCGGCGATGCCGGGCTGATCGCAGCTGGAATGGTAGAACAGCACGGCATCGCCTACCTGCATCTGGTCGCGCATGAAATTCCGCGCCTGATAATTGCGTATGCCATACCAGGCGACAGTCTGGTTCGGGAAATTCGCAAGGTCGTCTATGCTCACATCCGAGGGTTCGGATTTCATTAACCAATAGCGCATCGAGTTCTCGTCGTATAATGGGTGTCTGCTTATTTTACTGGAAAACATTATGTCTGCGCTCGAACAAAAACTGGTTACCTGGTTCCAGCACCCTGCGATACAGGCACATAATTGGGATGTAAGTCTATTTTGGCAGGCAATCGACAATCGGCATCCGTTTGGCCGGCTTAAAATCGAGCCGCGCGAGCTGGAAGTGCTGTTTGCCGCATTGATGGAAGAGCCTTCGGAGTGCATGGCCGAGCTTAACGCCGAATCACTGGCGCGCGGTGATTACATGTTGCGCGGCGATTTCCTGGCAGCGAATGCGCGTCGCCATGAATTGCCGTTACTGACCAGAGTTTACGTTATTGAGGAGTAGAATTTGAAACAACTGGATTTGGCCGCGCTTGATACCCTGAGCGCACAGGCGAAAGCATCGCCACGGTTACGCGCCAATGCGAATCTGCATGACGAATTGACCGACCCTATTCAGCGCCTGGCGATCGCAATGGAGCCCGATACCGTCATTCGTCCGCATCGTCATGCCCATACCTGGGAGTTGCTGACGGCGCTACGCGGTCGCTTCATCGTGCTGCTGTTCAATGGCGACGGTGTCGTCACTGAGCGTGTAGTGCTGGGCAAGGGGTGTTCTGTGCAGGAAACTCCAGCCGGGGTGTGGCATGGCGTGCTGTCGCTGGACGCCGGCGGCGTGATCTTCGAAGTGAAGCGCGGCCCTTACACGCCAATTAATGCAGCGGATTTTGCGCCGGGCTATGCATCCGATGATGCCGAGCAAGGGGTTGAATTGAATCGCTGGTATGCCAAGGCCAAAGCAGGTGACCGGTTGTGGGGTCAGGGCTGATAATCTGACCCGCAGTTTGCACCCAATAAAAAACTCGCTGTTACGCGGGTTTTTTATTGGGTGATCCTAATGCTCAGGCATAGCAGCGCAATTTGCGTGAAAATGTCTGCAGTGATTCGATACCGCTGGACTCGGCGCGTTGGCACCAGTCTTGCAACTGCTTCAGCAGCTGCTCTTTCGATGCGTTGGAGCGCGCCCATAATGCCGCCAGATCCTGACGCATGGTGTAGATGGTGTTGAGCTGCTGACTCTGCTTGAGTACTTCTGCCAGTCGCAGCTTGTCCGCATCAGCCAGATCGGCAGCATCCAGATGCAGCCAGTGCTTGAGTTTCTTTACCATGCCGTGATCGTGCTGCAGCTTGCTCATCTCGGCGCTGCATGTGGCCTTGACAGTGCGTGCATAGCGGGTCAGCACATCATAGCGATGGGTGATGACAGCCTGCAGCAGATCCAGGTCGCATACCGGTTTGGCGGCTTTGAAACGTGCGGTAGGCGCGACTTTCTTGACTTTGGCCAGGCCAACCATTTCCATGCTGCGGATGTAGAGCCAGCCGATATCGAATTCATACCATTTGTTGGAAAGTTTGGCTGAGCTGCCATAGGCATGATGGTTGTTGTGCAGCTCTTCGCCGCCAATCAGGATGCCCCAGGGTGAAATGTTGGTGCTGGCATCTTCGCAGGTGAAATTGCGATAACCCCAGTAGTGGCCGATACCGTTGACGATGCCGGCTGCAGTGACAGGTATCCACGCCATTTGTACCGCCCAGATGGTCAGGCCGATAGGGCCGAACAAGATCAGGTCGATCGCCATCATCAGATAAATACCTTTGCCGCTATGCGGAGTGTAAAGATGGTGTTCCAGCCAGTCTTCAGGTGTGCCGGAACCGTATTTTTCCATGGTTTCAGGCACTTTGCAGGCTGCGCGATAGAGTTCTGCGCCTTCGAAGAAGACCTTTTTGATGCCCAGCACTTGCGGGCTATGCGGGTCTTCGGGTGTTTCGCATTTGGCGTGATGTTTGCGGTGTATCGCCGCCCATTGTTTGGTGATCATGCCGGTGGTGAGCCATAACCAGAAACGGAAAAAGTGGCTGGGGATCGCGTGCAGTTCGAGCGCGCGGTGCGCCTGATGACGGTGCAAGTAAATGGTGACCGCTGCAATGGTGATATGGGTGAATGCCAAGGCGACGAGGACATAGCCATACCAGGGCAAATGACCGATCATACCGTTCGCAATTAAGTCCATCATAATATTTTTACCTTTTAAGCAATGCGCTACCGATAAGTTGCGCTATTCAGGACAATCTTATCCTGTTATTTCAATATAGTCCGATAATATACCAGAAGTCAAGCTATTGTCATAATTTGTTCTCGTTATTGAGTATCTGTATATCGCGGCGCGGATACGGTATTTCAATACCACTGGTTTTAAATGCTTGCCAGATGCTCAAAAACAGATCGGAGCGCAGATTGGCCTGACCTTCTTCCGGGTCGCTTATCCATACAATCAATTCGAGGTTGATTCCGTTATCGGCGAAGGCGGTAATGATTACGCGCGGCATGGTGGTATCCGTTTTGAGCACGCGATCATGATTCAGCGCTGCGGTTTTCATGATGTTGAACGCCAGCTCCAGATCGCTGGCGTAACTGACCTGCACCGGCAGGCTTAGGCGCACATCGCGCTTGGTGAATGAGTGGTTGACGACAGTGGAGGTTATCAGCGTTTCGTTGGGGATAATGATTTCCGTACCGTCCTGCGCGCGCAGCAGCGTATAGCGGGTGTTGAGCTGGCTGACTTCACCGTAGCGGTTGTCGACTGTAACCATGTCGCCCGGGCGTATGGAGCGGTCCAGCAGAATGATGAAACCGGATACATAATTGCTGGCCACCTTTTGCAGACCGAAACCCAGGCCGACGCCCAAAGCACCGCCGAACACCGATAATACGGTCACGTCGATGCCCGCGGCGGGCAACGCGACCAGTACGCCGACGATCAACAGCAAGGTGCGTACGGTTTTAATCAGCGCCAGACGCAGGCTGAGGTCCAGGCTGGTGATGCGCATCAGGCGCGCTTCGGCGAACTGGGCCAGCCATAGCGCGGCGATGATGGCGATGACGATGACGGTCAGTGCCTTGATCAAGAGCAGCAGCGAAAAATGATGGCTGCCTGATTCGAACGCTACCGCATCGAGCGCGAACTGGATGCGGGGCAGCACCCCGGTGACATGCATCACAAATCCCAGCCAGATCGTCCATGCAATATAGCGTTCCCAGACTTTGAGGGCTTCGCTGTTATTGAACGCATAGCGCAACATGTAAACCAGCAGGCGTACCAGCACGAGTGCGCCTAGTAATGGCACCACGATGTTGAGCAGATGCACCTCATGCCACTGTTGCAATATGCTGCGACCGAGGACGACCAGAGCCAGTCCGATTAGCGGCAGCCCCAGACGTTTGAGTGCCGCCTGACCTATGCGCCAGTCGGCATGCGTGCGGGCAAAATACAGAGTCAGCAGACGCATCAGACCCCAGCCGAGCAAGGCGCAGATGACCAGCAAGCTGATTTGCCAGATCAGTTCGGTCTGGTGGGATTCGTTGAGCAAATGCTCGACGAGATTTTCAAAAGGCGCGGGTTTGGTCATGGTATTAGCGGCATGGAATGTTCGCGATGACGTTGCCAGTTGTTGCGGTACGCATTGGCAATGCCAGGATTGTCGCGTAAAACGAGCAGATTTTCAGCATTGATGAATTGGGCTGCATGCGTGAAATTATAGCTGCCGGTAATGACAACGGGATGGCTGTCGGCATCGATGATCATGACTTTATTGTGTGCGCTGGCATGTTCGCTGTCCATGAGTACCTGTATGCCGGCGGCGGCAAGCTGACGGATCAGGCTGGTCGGGATGCGTTCAGCCTGCTGGGGGTCGGCGATCACCCTGACTTCAATGCCGCGCTGATGTGCCTGGATCAGCGCATCGGCAATGCCGATATGGGTAAAGCTGTAAGCCTGTACAAGTATCTGCTGTCTGGCATGCCTGATGGCCTGCATGATCAATCCCGCGGCATCGTCGCCGGGGGTGAAAGCGACCTGAATGGTGCCGGTTGCCGGTTGCGGGCCGGCCGCCGATTGCAGCGCGGCGGCCTGACAAGCCCATAACACACCGACTGCAAACAGAAATTTACGCGGCATCGACTGCCACCGCCTCTGCGGTATCGGTTTTTGCAGCAGCCGTTTTCCTGGCTTTGGCCGGCACGGCTGTTTCATTTTCCATTACTGCAGCAAAGAAGCCGTCCGTACCGTGATCTGCCGGATTCAAACGCAAATATTCGCCGGTATGCACATTGATCTGCTGGTTTTTGAGCACTTCGGCGGCATTTTTGAGGCGGAACTGCGGATTGGCGGCAAGAAAGGCAGTAACGATATTTTCGTTTTCTTCCGGTAACAGACTGCATGTGGCATACACCAGACGGCCGCCCGGCTTCACCAGTTTGGCGGCTGCCGCCAGAATGCTGGCCTGCTTGACTGTGAGTTCGGCCACGCTTTCCGGATTTTGGCGTAGCTTCAGATCAGGATTGCGGCGCAAGGTGCCCAGACCGCTGCAGGGCGCGTCGACCAGCACGCGGTCGATCTTGCCGGTCAGGCGCTTGATGCGGCTGTCGTGTTCACTGGTGATGAGCTGAGGCGTGATGTTGGACAGCCCCGAGCGTTTCAGGCGCGGCTTGAGCTTGGCAAGGCGTTTTTCCGAGACGTCGAATGCATACAGACGCCCGGTGGAGTGCATGAGCGCGCCGAGCAACAGGGTCTTGCCGCCGGCGCCGGCGCAGAAATCGACGACCATTTCGCCGCGCTTGGGTGCAACCAGATAGCCCAGTAGCTGGCTGCCTTCATCCTGCACTTCAAAGTGACCTGCCAGAAAAGGCTTGTATTTATTGAGCGCCGGCTTGTCAGCCAGGCGTATTCCTGCCGGCGAATAAGGGGTGGCTTCTGCGGTCATGCCTGCGGCATTGAGCGTCGCCAGCAGTTCGTCGCGTTTGGCGAGTATGGTGTTGACGCGCAGGTCGAGCGGGGCAGGGCGGCGCAATGCGGCGGTCAGGCGGGTGGCATCGGCTTCGCCGAATGTCGCCGCGAGCCGTTCGGCTAGCCAGTCGGGTACATCCCATTGCACTGCCAGCGGTTGAGCTGCCAGATCGAAGGCTTTGATGGCAGGCACCTGGTCGAGCTCGGGTCCCCGCAGATAGGGCTCGAGCTGACGCATATTCATGCCTTGAATCCGCGCCAGCCAGGCGATTGCCAGCAGGCGTGGCGTGGGTTTGCCGCAGGCGGTATCAAGGGAGCGCAGATTGCGCAATACGCCGAATACCAGCTCGGCAATAAAGGCGCGATCCTTCGCGCCCAATGCGGGGTTCTCGCGGAAGAAGCGGCTGAGCAGGACGTCGGCGGGTGCTTCCAGCGGCAGTACCGTACGTAATGCGGTGATGGCAGTTTCTAAAGGAAGTGGGGTGTGGGCCATGATTATGCAAGCAATATGAAATATAGTGTCAAGTTTAGCCGATGCGGCAAGCTAAACCAAATGGGCGTAAGCGTTTTGTAAGTTTTGGTTTGCCGTCATGACTCAAATAAGCGATAATTGTACGATTTTTATGTGTTTATCCTATCCGAGGTTGCCTTGAAAAATACGCTCGCTTGTCCTCTCTGGTTATATAAGGTCTTGCCGTTCCTGCGCTGGTGGCCAATGGTTGATAAAACCACCACCAAAGCCGATTTGATCGCGGGATTGACCGGCGCCATGATCGTATTGCCGCAAGGCGTAGCATTCGCCACGATTGCAGGTCTGCCACCGGAATACGGTTTGTACGCAGCTATGGTACCAGCAATCATGGGTGCCATGTTCGGTTCGTCGTGGCATTTGGTATCCGGGCCGACGACCGCGATCTCCATCGCCGTATTCGCATCGGTCAGCCCTTTCGCAGAACCGGGTTCGGCGCATTACATCAGTCTCGTGCTGACACTGACTTTCCTGGCCGGACTGTTCCAGCTGATCATGGGTCTGGCGCGCATGGGCGCCCTGGTCAATTTCATTTCGCACACCGTGGTGATCGGTTTTACCGCCGGTGCGGCAGTGCTGATCGCCGGCAGCCAGATCAAGCATTTCCTCGGGTTGCAGATGCCGCGAGGTTTGCCGTTCTACGAAATTCTGCATCAGGTTTACGCGCAATTCAGCAGTATTAATCCGTATGTGACTGCGGTCGGAGCCGTTACGCTGGTGTCCGGGATAGTGCTGAAGAAGCTGATGCCGAAGATGTACATGATTCTGGCGATGGTGATCGGCAGTGTCGTCGCTATCGTCATCAATCAGATGGCAGGCGGACCCGACGTGACTCAGATTAAAACCGTAGGCGCGCTGGCGGCGCATTTGCCGCCGCTGACTCATCCGGACTTGTCGCTGTCGGCGATTCAGCAGGTGCTGTTCCCGGCACTGATCGTGACCATGCTGGCGTTGACCGAGGCCGTGTCCATTTCCCGCGCCATTGCAGTGAAATCCGAACAGCGTATCGACGGTAATCAGGAGTTTATCGGTCAGGGCTTGTCCAATATTTTCGGCAGTTTCTTCTCCAGCTATCCATCCAGCGGCTCCTTCAATCGTAGCGGCGTGAATTACGCAGCCGGCGCGAAAACACCTTTGGCCGCCGTCTATTCATCGGTGTTCCTGGTGGTGATCCTGATGGCGGTGGCTTCGCTGGCAGCCTATTTGCCGACGGCCGCGATGGCAGGGATATTATTCCTGGTTGCATATGGCCTGATCGACTTCCATCATATCCATTCGATCCTGCACACCAGCAGGCAGGAGACGGCCATCCTGATGGTGACGCTGATCGGCACGCTGATTGATTTGGAAAAGGGAATTTTCTTCGGTATTATTCTGTCCCTGATGCTGTACCTGTACCGTACCTCGCGCCCTGCCGTGATCGCGGTGGTGCCGGATAGCGAGCCGGGCAGCTATCATTATGTACCTGCTGAAAATAAGCCTGAATGCCCGCAAATGAAGATACTGCGCATGCAGGGTTCGGTATTCTTCGGCGCAGTGAATCACGTGCAGCAGGTGCTGCAGGACGTGGACGAATCCAACCCCGACCAAAAACATGTGTTGCTGGCATCGAGCGGGATGAACTTCATCGATATCGCCGGCGCGGAAATGCTGGTGCAGGAAGCGCGCCGTCGCAAGAAAATTGGCGGCGGGCTGTATTTTTACAGGATGCAGAACAGCGTGCGGGATTTGCTGATTAAAGGCAATTACATGCGGGATATCGGCGAGGAGAATCTGTTCTCTGCCAAGACGCATCCGATCGATACGATTTATCCCAGGCTGGACAGCGAAATTTGTCGCAAGTGTCAGGCGCGCATTTTTGCGCCATGCAATATTTCTTTACCTAATGGTGAGCTTCGCAAATGATACGTAAAAATCCCAGTGGTGATTTGCCGGTCATACATGAATCGGCTTTTGTGGATCCGACTGCCATTATCTGCGGCAAGGTCTTTATCGGCGAGAATGTGTTTATCGGCCCATACGCCGTTATCCGCGCTGATGAAGTTGACGACAGCGGCTCGATGGAGCCGATAGTGATCGGTGCCAATTCCAACATTCAGGACGGCGTCGTCATTCATTCCAAATCCGGCGCACGCGTCCAGATTGGCGAGCATACCTCTATCGCGCATCGTTCCATCGTGCACGGTCCGTGCGTAGTGGGCGATGACGTCTTTATCGGTTTCAACTCCGTGCTGTTTAACTGCGTCGTGGGCAAGCGCTGCGTGGTGCGGCATAACTCAGTGGTTGAAGGCGTGGAATTGCCTGACGGCTTCCATATTCCGTCAACCACCAATATTCATGCCGATTCCGATCTGACGCTGATCAGGCAAGTGGGTTTCAGCGAAAAGGATTTTTCCGAAGACGTCGCACAAACCAATATCAATCTGGTGAAAGGCTACAAGAAGTTGCAGAACGAATTCTGATTTGCTAGTCTGCATGGAATCGTCCATTCAGGAAAAAATGAAACGGATTCCTTACAGCCGCCTTATTCACCATTGAATAGGCGGCTGTTTGTTTTTCAGCCTTGGTATTTAGCACTGGAGCATGCATGATCGCTTTACTGGAAGCCCGACGTGCCGGTTTGTTCAACCGGCGTGATTTGGTCAGCAATCTGCTGTCAGGGGTCATCGTCGGCATCGTGGCGCTGCCGCTGGCGATGGCTTTCGCGATCGCCAGCGGCGCCAAGCCGGAGCAAGGGATATATACCGCGATCGTTGCCGGCTTCTTTGCCGCAGTGCTGGGCGGCAGTCGCGTGCAGATCTCCGGCCCTACCGGGGCGTTTATCGTCATCCTCGCGGCGATTACCGCCAAGCACGGTTTTGACGGGTTGCAGATCGCGACGCTGATGGCCGGGGTGATGCTGATGGTGATGGGATTCAGCAAGCTGGGCGCGATCATCCGCTTTATTCCGATGCCGGTCATCACCGGATTCACTGCCGGTATTGCGGTGCTGATCTGGGTAGGGGAGTGGAAGGATTTTTTTGGTCTGCAACCGGCGGCAACCGGCCTGCATTTCCATGAAAAACTCATGTACCTGCTTGCCGCGTTGCCGACCCTGCATCCGGCAACGACCTTGCTGGCGGCGCTGGGGCTGGTGATCTGTGTTGTCGCGCCGAAGTTCATCAAGCGCATCCCGGCACCCCTGATTGCAATGGTGGCGGTGACGCTGATCCAGTATTACGCACAGTTCGATGGTGTTGCCACGTTGGGTTCCGCCTTTGGCGGCATTCCGGACAGTCTGCCGTCGTTCCATGTGCCGGAAGTGACGTTCTCGCGCATCGTCGAGCTGATCGGTCCGGCATTTACCATCGCGCTGCTCGGCGCGATAGAGTCGCTGCTGTCGGCCGTGGTGGCCGACGGCATGACCGGTACGCGTCATGATTCCAATCAGGAGCTGATCGGGCAGGGTGCAGCCAATATCCTGTCGCCGTTGTTCGGCGGATTTGCGGCGACCGGCGCTATTGCGCGCACGGCCACCAATATCCGCAATGGCGGCAACAGTCCGCTGGCAGGAATCATACATGCGCTGACACTGGTGCTGATCGTGCTGGTGTTCGCGCCGTGGGCAGCGTACATCCCTCTGGCGGTGCTGGCTGCGATCCTGTTCGTGGTTGCTTGGAATATGAGCGAGGCGCATCATTTCCGGGACATCCTCACCCATGCACCTAAAAACGACCGGGTGCTGTTGCTCATTACTTTTACACTCACGGTGTTTACCGATCTGGTGATTGCGGTGAACGTAGGGGTGCTGCTGGCAGCCTTGCTGTTCATGAAACAGATGACCGAATCGATAAAGATCACCGGCGACAGTGAGGCCGATCTGGCGGAATTCTGTCCGGTAGGGTTGCCGAAAGGGGTGCAAATCTATTCTATCGACGGGCCGTTTTTCTTCGGTGCGGCAGAGAGTTTCGAACGCACGCTGGCGAGTCTGAACGCGGATGTGCGAGTGCTGATCGTGCGTCTTGGGCGCGTGCCGTTTATTGATGCAACGGGTATCCATTCGTTGAAGGCGACCATCAAGCTGTTTCAGAAACGCGGTGCGCGGGTGATCGTGTGCGAGGCCAACGAGCGCGTACAAAAAAAACTGGTCTGGGCGGGCGTTGATGTGATGCTGGGGCAGGAAAACTTGCAGCCTGATCTGGTTAGTGCGTTACAGGTAGTGGCTTAGTCTGAGCTCTCCGAACGATCTTCGGGGTTAACGGGCTGGCAAACTGTCAGGGTGCCAGCCTAACAGCAGAAATAAAGTGATGTAGCCGAGCATGTATCCCACCGGCACAAACCAGCCCTGTTTGAGCCACAATCCGGTGTTTCTGGCTTCGGGGAAGCGACTGGCGATCGCGACGCCGGCGGAGGAGCCGAACCAGATCATGGAGCCGCCATAGCCGACGGCAAAAGCCAGCAAACCCCAGTCATAGCCGCCTTGCGTCAAAGCCAGCGCGGTGAGCGGGATATTGTCGAATACAGCGCTGACGAAGCCCAATCCCAGTGTTGTGTGCCAGCTGGCGTCAGGTAATGCAGCCACTGGCATCAGCGATGCCGCCAGCACCAGCGCAATCAGGAATATCGCACCAGCGAACGCGTTGCGCGCCTCGCGCCAGGGAACGGGATGGAACCAGGCGCCGATCAATATCGCCAGCCATGCCCCCGCTGCGGGGAAATTCAGCAGGATATTGCTTGCGGCTGCCCCGCCTATGATCAACGCGACAGTGACCAGTCGAGTCACGATCACGCTGCCGACGATGCCCAGTTCGATACCGTCCAGTGCATTGCCGGCAGGCGGATCCTTGCGGATGGGTTGATAACGCTGCTGTGCACGGCTGGCGAAGATGCCGGCCACGGTCATGGCCACGGCAGAAGCGATGAAGGCATTGGTCACCCGCAGCGCAGGCACCCCCGCGATCCACATCATGGTCGTGG